>JALHMA010000045.1 GCA_022844265.1 Saprospiraceae bacterium
AAACGAGACTTCCCCAGCGGTCGTACACCCGAAGCCAGTTGATCGGCAGGGTTTCTTTGCTGAATATCGCAAACCGGTTGTTGCCTGTTTCCGATGCCGGGGAAAATACATTGGGCACATACACATTGGGTTCCAGCACCACCTGCACCCGGTCCGCGGCGGTGCATCCTTCCGAGTCCGTCACCGTCACCGTGTACCAGGTCGTTTCCTGCGGGCGCACGGTCAGTTGCGGACATCCGCCGCAGGTAGTTGTATCGCCGGGTTCCCAACTGTGCAGCACAACGTCCCTGTCAGACTGCGCTTCCAACACTACCCGGTCGCCGGGCTTCACCGGTTCATCTATTTGTGCAACGGTTAGCGTCACGCCGAGGCTGTCAGGCTGGCCCACGCTGAGTTCCAGTGGACGGTTGTAACATCCGGTCGAGTCGCGCACCACAAGTTTATAATCGCCCGCCCGGATACCATTGGCTGAGGAAAGGCTGGAAAAGTTTTTACCGTTGTCGATGGAAAACTGGTACGGTTCCAGCCCGCCGGAGGGTGTTCCGAAAATGATTTGCCCGTCGGACAATCCGAAACAGGAAGGTTCTTCGAAAGAATAGGGGAATTCCGGCGAATTAAACACAGCCACAACATCATCTTCCACAAAATCCGTGCGGCGACACACGCCAAGGTAACCGCGGGCGGTGTAAAGTCCCGGCGAATAAGCCACAAACATGGAGTCCGGGCCGTATTGCAGCAGCGAGTCGGCAAAATACCATTGCACCCCGTCGAAACGACCGCTGGCCAGCAGGGTGTCGGGGCAAACGCCATCGCCGATGATCTGCAGGCTGATGGTTGGTTTTTTAGTTTTACTGAAACCGCTGTAAAAACCGCCGAAACCCGCCGCGCCGTTTCTGCCGAACAGGGCAACCTGAACGGCGCCTTCCGCTACAATACTGGCCGTTTCCGGCGGATTGTTGGCTGCAAACAAAGTCAGCCGCCGGTACGTCACAAAATCGGGATTGCCCTGCACCGCGTCGGGGTTGCCCAGCGGCACCACAGCGCCGTCGATGCGCAGGGTAACGAGCGAATCTTTCATGGCCACAATCATCAGTCCGCCGTCGTACTGCACTGCGCCGATTTGATTGGGCTGAAAAATATTATCCACCGAATTGGGAATGCCGCAGGAAACGGGCGGCACAAAAATCAGCCCCGCCGTTCGTTTCTGGTCGTCGCCGACGGGCGTTCCGCCCACCATCTGGTACACAAAAGCGGGTTGGGAAGTCTGGATATACAGGTTGCCCGCCGCGGTGTATTGTGCAGTAGATACCTGCAAAAACTGCCCCGCATTCAGCACCGCCGCCGGATTTGTGCTGCCATTCAGAAAAACAGAGGTGCCATTTACATGCGCCACCACGATGGGAATTTCCAGCACCTCGGAACCGTTGCCCCGGCATAAAATATACTCCTGGCCCACCAATTCAAAGGGCACGATCTGGTCGACACCCACATCATTGGCATTGTCGGTCACCGGCGCGCCGGTCCAGGAACCCACATTTACCGCCACCGGTTTGTTGCTTTGCAACAGCGATCCGATCAGTCCGTTGGGTGGCTGCTGAATAAAACTGCCGGAAACATATTGGGAAATCACCGTCGATTCTCCTGCCTGTAACACAATTTGCACCCCGCCCGGCGAGGGCGTATCGACGCCTCCAATACGGAAACGCAACGCGGCATCGTAACCGGAAAGATTGATTACGGTGCTGTCTTCCACGGCCATCACGCCGATAAAATTGGATCTGCTGGGACTCGAACTGATTCCCTGTATCACATGGCCGATGCGAAAAGTTGTCCCCAATGCCGAGCGGCCCTTGCAGGTAAGGTCGCAGGCCTGGTATTGGGAACTGCTGTGGGCACGGAAATTGACGTAAAATTTCTGCGGCCCCACCAGCACCAATCCCTTGTCCTGCAAAGGAATATGCAGTTGATTGGCAGGCGTGAGGATATATGTGTCGCTCGTAGACCCCAGGCTGTACCGCTGCGGCTGCGTATTGGAAACCATAAGCGTGGTCACCGTTGCGCCTTGTCCGTCGCGGATCGTCACCGGGAATGCTGCCGTTTCCGGCGTCGAGATGTACAAATATTGCGGCCCCCATTCCGAACGGGCGTGCATGGGCGGTATCCAGTGGATGGAGTCGAGCTGGGCCTGTACGGAAAAGGCGGCCAGCAAGGCGAGCGCCAGCAAGGGTAATCGTTTGAAAAAAGGAATGCCCATCGTGAGTGGTGAGTCGTGAGTTGTGCGTAAAAGATAATTGAGTATACTCCCCTAACGGCAATGTCATTGAATTAGCGAAGAGGTGTCATTTGCGACGCAGGAGCAAGTGACATCTCGTAGCGGAGACTGACTGGGAAACGGCCGTTTCGAGATGTCACTTGCTCCTGCGTCGCAAATGACACCTCTCACTATCCTGAAGTCAATGACATTGCTTAATGGAATGCCACTCACGACTCACCACTCACGATTTTTAACACTTTTCGCGTCGTTTTGTCCACAATACATATTTTCGCGGCATATTTGGCGTTTTGTTTGCCATGTTAAAATTTCCTCAAAAAAACAGCCCAATAAACGGCATTTTTCGGCCCCTCGTTTGTTATATCGAACGTTACCGGTGTTATGCATGGAGATTATGACAAATCATTGAAAATCAGCCGACCTTTATCCCGTCAGACATCAAAATTACACGAATCAAAGTATAAAAATCGTTCTGAGCGGCGCCGCATTTTTTAACGGCGCCGGTCGTTAAACCAACCTGTCAATTATGAACCTTCGGAAAGGCATCACTTCTATCTTTCTGCTGCTGTTTGCATTCGCACTGAATGCCCAGCAAACTTCCGTCTTCACCGAAGCCACGCTCGCCTACAAACGCGGGGTGGACTTCTTCGACCAACAAATCTACGGACTGGCGCAAAAGGAATTTCGCACCGCGATGGATTTGCTTCGCCCGGTCAATGAACCGGAGTGGAAAGCGGTCAAAACAGACGCCGAACTGTACAATGCCAAATGCGCCGTTCGGCTCGGACTGCCGGAAGCCGAAAAACTTACCCTCGACTTCCTGCGCGAAAACGCGCCTTCCCCGGTGGCCAGCCAGGCCGCACTCGAAATCGGCAATTACTATTTCGACAACAAAGAGTACGACAAAGCCCTTACGTACTACGATATGGCCCCGGCCGGCTCGGGCGCTACCCGCGACGAGATTCAGTTCAAAAAAGGATACGCCTTTTTTGTCACCAAACAATTCAGCCGCGCAAAAGGCGCTTTTGCCTCGTTGAAGGAAAATACCCGCAGCGAATGGTATTACCCCGCCAATTACTACTCCGCCTGCTGCTCCTTTTTTGAAAAAAAGTACGAAGAAGCCCTCAAAGGTTTTCAGCGCTGCGAACAGTCGGACAAATACAAACAAAGCGTGCCCTACTATATCGCCCAGATCTACTCCCACCAGAAAAAATACGACCAGGTCATTGCATTCGGCGCGGCCAAAGCCAAAGATACCAACATCAAAAACCGCGCGGAACTCAATCAACTCGTCGGCCAGGCTTACTATGAACGCGGCGACTACAAGAATGCGCTGCCTTACCTCGAATTTGCCGCCACCAACGGCGCTGCGCTGCGCCCGGCCGATTACTACCAGATCGGTTATGCGCAGTATCAATCCGGCTTTTACAAACCGGCTATTGAAAACTTCGAGCACCTTACCAAACAAGACTCCCTGTTGGGCCAAAATGGTTTGTATCACCTCGGAGATGCTTATCTGCGTACCAAAAATAAATTCGCGGCGCGCAATGCTTTCGGACAGGCATCCAGCATGAATTTCGACAAATCGGTCAAAGAGGACGCGTTGATCAACTACGCCAAACTGAGTTACGAACTCAAATTTGACCGCGACGCCCTCGAAGCGCTGCAAAAAATTCCGACGACTTCAAAATACTACGAAGATTCGCAGGCGCTGATGAGCGAGGTATTTCTCAATACCCGCGACTACGACCGGGCTATTTCCACGCTGGAATCCGTCAAAAACCGCACCCCGCGCCTGAACGAGACCTACCAGAAAGTGTGCTACTACCGCGGTCTGCAATTGTACCAGAACAAACAATCAGACGAGGCCCGCCGCTATTTCAACAAGTCGCTCGAAAACCCGATCGACAAGCGCATCATGGCCCTCTGCTCCTACTGGATGGGCGTTATTTCGAATGAAAGTGAAGAATACGCGATCAGCAAACAACATGTTTCGTCCTTTGTAAACGCTGCCCGTGGATACACCGACCTGCCGGAGGAAAGCAATATCACCATGGCCAATTATGTACAGGGTTATAACAACCTGAAACTCAAGGATTACAAACAGGCCATTGCCAACTTTAGAATTGTAGTAGACGGCATCAAAAACAATCAGGCGCAAATCAGAAGCGACCAGATTCGCACGGCAGTGCTCGGTGATGCAGTGTTGCGCGCCGGCGACGCCCATTTTAAAAACAACCAGTACAGCGATGCATTGGCCTATTACAACGATGCCATCAACAAAAAATACGAAGGTTACGAATACGCCTTGTACCAAAAAGCCATCATTCGCGGCTTGCAGGGCAGCCCGATCGACAAAGTGCTGGCCCTGGAAAATCTCGTAAACAGTTACCCCAACAGCCGATATACGGATCAGGCCCTGTTCCAGATCGGTGAAACGTACCAGGAAATGGGCAAGTTTGACCAGGCCGTTACGCCGCTGCGCAAACTGGTAGCCGATTTCCGCGGCAAATCGCCGCTGATCAACCAGGCTTTATTGCGCCTCGGCCTTATTTCCTACAACCAGGGCAATACCAACGCGGCCATCAGTTATTACAAACAGGTGTTCTCCAACAACCCGGAAACCACCGAAGCGAAAGACGCCCTGGCTGCTTTGAATGAAATTTATGTAAAAGACCTGAACCGCCCCGACGAGTATTTCGCTTTTGTGGAAACGGTTCCGGGTTACGGCAGCGTCAGCACTTCTTCTAAAGACAGCGTGACCTTCCAGTCCGCTGAAATCCAGTTCCAGCAAGGCCGTTACCAGCAGGCGATCGAGGGTTTCACCAACTATTTAGCCAAATACCCCAGCGGCCAAAATGCTATACCGGCTTATTACTACCGCGGCGAATCCTATGCTTCCAGTACGATCAAACAATACAGCAAGGCATTGCAGGACTACGCTGCCGTAGTGGCCAAAGGCACCAGCCGCCTGTACCCGAAAGCAGCCGAAAAAGCGGCGTTGCTGGCCTTGAATGTGGAAAAAAACTATCCGCAGTCTTTTGAATTCTCCCGCAAATGGGAAGAATCGGCCCTCACGGACGCCTCCCGTTTCGACGCGCAACTGAATGCCCTGAAATCGGCGTATTTTACCAATAACTCCGTGGCAGTCAGCGAATACGCCAATAAAGTGACCCGCAGCAACCTCGCTTCCAATGAACAGATTGCTACCGCCAATTTTTACCTAGGTAAAATGGCTTACGACAAAAATGATTTCCCCCGCGCCTACCCTGCCTTGCAATCGGTGACCCAAAATTCGACGACGGAAATCATGGCCGAAGCCTGGCATTTGCTGGCGCAAATCCTGTACAAACAGAAAAAATACGACGATGCGGAGCAAACCATCGGCGACGCGAACAAGGCCAGCGCCGGTTACGACGACTGGATCGCGCGCAACCTTATCCTGGTCTCCGACGTGTACCTCGACCAGGGTGATAAAAACAGCGCCTCCGCTGCACTGGAAGCCGTGCTGGAAAATTACACCGGCGATGACCCGACTATTTTAGCCACGGCCCGGCAGAAATACAACCGCATCGGCACGGCGCCCGTAATGAACAATACCAATGAAAAAGGCGGGCGGAACCTGCTGGAAATGGACGAGGGAAATTAGAAGTGAGAGGGTGAGAGAAGTGAGAGAAGTGAGAGAAGTGAGAGAAGTGAGAGAAGTGAGAGAGTGAGAGGGTGAGAGGGTGAGAGGGTGAGAAAATAACATCTTCGCAATCGAACATCTCAACTTTTCATGAGATCATATTCCCGGCTTTGTGGTTTAATTTTTTTGAGGAAGCGGCCACTTGAGTATAAATGATTCATTAACAGTCAGATACTCGAATACTCCCATCCTCAAATACTCAAAAAATAAGTGACAATCTATTCACAGTCAAAAACGAAATCCATGTTATTCCAATATAAATCTCTGTTTCTCGCCTTATTCCTGGGAATGCTCTCCCAGGCGGCTTTTGCCCAAAAAGAACTGGAGGGCGACAACGTAACCGTTATCAAGGACTTCGATGCGCGCCTGCTGGAGTCCAACAAACTGAGCGTGCCGCCTACCCTGCCGCCACTGGACACCAACACACAACTCCAGAATTATGTGGTGCCGCCGCGCCCGCTGACGTTGAATTACGAAGCGCCCAAACTGCGCCCGATCGGTATGAAAGCCGGCAAAAAAGAAGAGGCTTTCAACGGCTACGCCAAAGCAGGCGCCGGGGTTCCGAAAAGTTTCTGGGGCGAGATCGGTTACTTTTTTGCTTCGGAAGACAAGTTCGACGGCAAAGCCTGGTTCCGCCACCACAGCATGGATGCCAGCAAAAATCTTGATAATCAACGTTTTGCCAACAACGACTTCCTCGTAAACGGCAACTACTATATCAACGAACAAATCGCCGCAGAAGCCAAAGTGGGCGTCAGCTTCGACCGGATACATTTTTACGGATACGACCACGACTCACTCGATTTCTCCAAAGAGCGCACCCGCCAGGATTATAAACTGGTCACGGTCGGTGGCCGCCTGTACAACAAAGAGCGCAATGAAACGGACCTGAATTTCTCTGTGGCCCCGAATATTTATGTGCTGAACGACTACTACTCGAACAAGGAAACAGGCTTCGACCTGAACCTGAGCGCTACGAAATGGTTTGCGGAAAAACACCCGCTGCGCCTCGTGATCCGCACGGACATGACCAAATTTACGGACACGGTCACGCAACGCCTCAACAACATTTACCTGCAACCTTCCTTCACCTTCCACTCGGATGTGGTGAAAATCAAGGTCGGCGGTAATTTTGCCAGCAACCGCGACATATTCAGCGTATTTCCCGATGCGGAAATCACCTTGCGCGTATTCGGCGACGGCATCCAGATTTTCGGCGGCGCCAACGGCGACCTGCGGAAAAATACCTACCGCACTATGTCGGAATACAGCCCCTTCCTGCAAATCCGCGATACCCGGCTGCGCAATACCCGTTTCGACAACTACTACGCCGGCGTAAAAGGCAACCTGGGCTGGCTGGACTACACCGGACAGGTGAACTACTCCAAAGCCTCCGACCTGGCGCTGTACCAGGCGCGGTACACCAGCGAAGGCATCACACGTTTTCAGGCTATTTACGACACGGTGAAAATCAGCAACATACAGGGTACCGTCAAATTTACCCCGATCAAAAACCTGACCGTGACCGGCACCTTGAGCCAGAACTTTATCATGGACCCCAGCAACCAGTCCAAAGCCTGGGGCCTGCCCAAACTGGAAGGCAACTTCGGTGCTACATACACCGCACTGGAAGGTAAAGCCATCCTGAAAAGTAACCTGTACATGGCTGACGGCATCTGGTTCCTCGATCCGGAAGGCACCGCCAAACGCAGCGCGGCCCTGGTCGACCTGAATATCGGCGGCTCTTACTTTTTCTCGAAAAATATCGGCGCGTTCCTGGATATCAATAACCTGCTGAACAACAAACGCGAACGCTGGCGCGACTACCCGATGATCGGGCTGAACTTTATGGCGGGGATAACTGCGAGGTTTTAGTGTTTGGTGTGTGGTATTTGGTGTTTGGTGTTTGGGGGTGCGTTGCCCATGGTTCATGTAGTTGGTTTGGGCGAAGCGCCCTAAACACCAAACACTATACACCAAATACGAAGATGAAATGCCCGTAAGGTGTTCGTATGGAACACTTTATGGGCGTTTTTTTTGGTGTTTGGCCCATCAGGTTAGAGTAGTTATCTTTGTATCTGAATTTAGTTATGTGATAAACCTATTATAAAATGCAGCGACTTGTTATCCCTGTAAACGAATCTGTGGCTGCGGCCTGGCAAGAGGCCGGACCAGAGCAGCGCGCCCGAATCATCAGCCTTTTCTGCTGGTTAGTGGAAAAAGAGGAATGGAAGAACTTTACGCCGGCTTCGTTTTCCGCTTTGCTCGATAAAATTAGCGACAAAGCATACGCCAACGGACTGACTGAGGAAATTCTTGATAAATATTAAACTCAGGTTTCTCTATGCCGCGACCCGAAAGACGACAAATTCCTCAGCCTTGCTCTTTCTGCACAAGCCGAATGTATTACTTCAGGAGACAAAGATTTGCTGGTGCTCGCCGATGCTTTTCCTGTTCCGATTCTTACGCCTGCGCAATTTTTGATGGAAAAGCAGGTGGTTTGAAATACCTGAACAGGATTTTTCCAGGATTGTAAAAGATTTAAGGGGTTTTTGTGTGGCCTGGAAATCCCGGGAGCACGAAAAGAATAAATGATCCTTTACCACCCCGATAACTAATAACCGATAACGGATACCCCCCTCACCACCACCCAAACCCACGCCGCCACAAACAAAAACGAATCGAAGCGATCCAGCAGCCCCCCGTGTCCGGGCAGCAAATTACCCGAATCCTTGACGCCGATGCTGCGTTTGAGCATACTTTCCACCAGGTCGCCGAGGGTGCCGAAAATGCCGACCACAGCGCCGACGGCCAGCCATTGCGCGGTACTGAAATCATTGAAATACAAGGAAATGACCCATGCCATGAGGACCGTGAAAACAGCGCCGCCGATGGTGCCCTCCCAGGTTTTTTTGGGTGAAATGCGTTCAAACAGTTTGCGGCGACCGATCTGAGAGCCGATCAGGTACGCCATCGTGTCGTTGGTCCAGATGAGCCAGAGAATGCCCATCACGCGGTGGGGGTGGTAGTCGGATAAAGAAGCGATATCGAACAACATCGCTACGGGCAGCGCGATGTAAAAGATACCGACCGCGTAGTAGCCGATATTCTGAAAAGGCGCTTTGGAGGCGCCGAACAGTTCCACCAGCAGCGCCCAGCCGACCAGGAAAGTGAGCACAAACGGCCAGTCGCGCAGGAACGGTTGCAGGGCGCCGGCGGGAAACAAATCGCCGAACCGGTAGCAGGTAGCCATGAGCAGCGCTGCGAGGCCCAGCAGCGTACCGATCAGGCGTTTTCCGAGGAAAAAAGTCTGTTCCCGTGGCAGCATCAGGCCCAAAAACTCCCACAGGCTTCCGGCGGCGATGGCCAGGAATAAAAAGAAAAACGGCCATGTGCCGCCGTAGATTCCCCCTATCATAGCGGCTGCAAAAAAGACAGCCGTGATCGTACGTTGTTTCATAATAAAGTGCTTCCGGTTAGGAAAAATGCGGAAAAGCCTGCCAAGGTCTCAAAAAATGTGGGTGGATTGGTGCAATTGCGTTCGTAATATTTTTTGGGATTTTCGGAGATTGATGGAACACGGATATAAGGGATGAGACACGGATTTTTTCCCTCGTTGGATTAATGGGGACGCAGATTGAGCGGATTTTGCGGATGAACGCGGATTTTCCCGCTTTAGAGTTGACCTACTTCTTTTGTAAAAGTGATGGTTATTTAATCTGTGTCAACTCTAAAGCGGAAAAATCCGCGTTCATCCGCAAAATCCGCTCAATCTGCGTCCCCATTAATCCACCGAGGGGAAAAATCCGTGTCTCATCCCTCCAATCCGTGTTCCATAAAAATCCATTACATCAATATCCGTCCTTCACCCGCCGCCACAAATCCCCGAATGAACTTTTATTCGCATCCATACTTTCCCGTCGCTGATTGTTCTGGAGCACGTCCCATTCCCCTTTTTCATTTTTAAACACCAGAAAAGGAAACACGTAGTTGTTGCCGTTCAGGGTATCGCCGAGCAGCCCGAAACGCAGGTCATTTACCTGCAAGGTATCGCCGCGGTAAGGTTGTACGCTGTAATAGCCATCGGTGAACCAGCGCAAAAAGTGGCCCGCCCGCGAATCGGCTGGCACTTTTTGGTTGAGCAATTGGTGGTTTTTCGGAATGGTCGAGATTTTGGTAAAGGCGCGTTCCCGGTCTTTAAAGCCATACTGGCCGAAGTAATAGGCCGTGTCGCCTTCCGCCACGCCGCTCCAGACGATGTTGTTAAAAATGGTGGGATTGGTGTAATAACGCGAATAAGGAATGTTTTTAGCGGCTAACGATGCCTCAAAAATCTGATTGACCTGCATTTTATGCCAGACCGTGTAGATGCAGAGATACGCACAAAACCAGGCCAGGCCGACCCAGTTCCAAACGGCGCGCAGGCGGCTTAGACGGGCATAACGCGCGGCGACCAGCAAAGCCAGCATAAACGGCACCGTCGCGAGCGGATCGACTACTGAAATAGTACACCACTGCACGCGCAGATCGGAAAAAGGCTGCCATATTTGCGTCCCCCAACTCGTGAAACAATCGAGTATCGGGTGCGTAAAAATGCTCCAGAAAAACAGCGCCACCCAGGTCCGGTACGGCGCCTGCACCATACTCAGGTCGCGTTGCCAATAGTCGCGCCAGAGTTTCCAGGCAAAATAAGCGCCCAATGCCACCGTAGGCAGCATGATATACCAACTCAGCCCCTCGCCCAGCAGCACTGGAATGAAATTGATACCGGCAGCCGCGCCGACGTAAAACAAAAGCCAAATCGTCATGGCGCCCGCTTTATAATATCTTCGCCGGTGAATTTCATCGCCGTAAAACCATTGTGTCAGCCGCGCCAGTACCCAGGGCGCCAGGGCCGCAAACAAAAACGAGTGCATAAATCCCCGGTGAAAAGAGGTGCTGGCAATTTCGTCGGTGAACAAGGAAGCAAACACATCCAGGTCGGGAATGGTGCCGCCGATAGCGCCCCAGAGCATGGCCCGGTTGCCGAGTTTTTTACCAGCTACTACCTCGCCGCAGGCTGCGCCGAGTACGATTTGCGTGAGTGAATCCATTTTTCGTTATTGGTTATTTGTTATTGGTTATTCGGGTGCTTAAGTTTGGCATTTCGTTAGCGGTTGTCAGCCCGTTATCGGTTGTCAGTTATCTGTTATCAGGGTGGAAACGTTTGGTCCGAGTAGGTCGTTCGGCCAGGGCATGTCGCCCGGATAACCGATAACAAAGAACCGACAACTAAATGATAACCTTTGAGCAAATTATTGAGGGGCGCAATTCAATTTGTCGTTGCGCTTATTGACGGGGTGACTCGAAGTCACCCCGTCAATAAGCATCGAGCGATGTCTAGCGACAATTTGAAATACACCCAATAACAGACAACTTTGATGGTTTGATAAAGTTTAGATGGTTTAAATAATCAAAATTATTATAGATTAAATGCTTTGCAAATGATTCATTATCAACACAAATAACGAATATCCAATAACCAATAACGAAATATGACATACGAATTCAACGGCTTCCGTCCCGTCGTCCACGAAAGCGCATTTATACATCCACAGGCGGCGGTAACCGGCAATGTAATCATCGGGCGCGATGTGTACATCGGGCCGGGCGCTGCCATTCGCGGCGATTGGGGGCAGATCATCATCAAAGATGGCTGTAATGTGCAGGAAAACTGCACCATCCACATGTTTCCGGGCATTACAGTACTGCTTCGCGAAGGAGCGCATATCGGGCATGGGGCTATTATCCACGGCGCTACTATCGGGCGCAACTGCCTGGTCGGCATGAATGCCGTATTGATGGATGAGGTGGAATTGGGCGATGAAAGTATCGTCGGGGCGCTGTGTTTTATAAAAAGTGGCGAAAAAATCCCGCCGCGCAGCCTGGTAGTGGGCAATCCGGGCAAAATCATACGGGAAGTAAGCGACGACATGCTGGCCTGGAAAACGGATGGCACCCGCATGTATCAGCAACTGCCGGCCCAATGCCACGATACCCTGCGCCCCTGCGAACCCCTGCGCAGCATTCCTGAAAACCGGCCTGAAATGGATAAAAATTATACGATCTGGAAAGAAAGGAAGTAGTTTTGTGGGGGTTGATGAGGGTTGATAAAGGTTGATGAGGGTTGATAAAAGTTGATGAGGGTTGATATTCATCCACTCGAAAAACTTAAAATCGCTTCATTATCGAGTGGATGAATATCAACCCTCATCAACCCTCATCAACCTTTATAAACCTTTGTCAACCCTCATCATCGACGGTTCCATGATATTCGCCCGATCCTTTTCTTCCGGTCTTGCCTGGCGTATTGCCGGGCTTTTTGTGGCTGCTATTGGCGCGGCTGCCGCTATTTCATACCACAATCCACAATACTGGCTGGCTTTGCTGCTGCTCGTAGTGGCTATTCAGTTGAGCCTGAACTTGTTCCGCTATGTAAATGACACGAATCGGCGACTGGCGCGTTTTTTCGAGAGTGTGCGGTACTCCGATTTTGCAATCCGTTTTTCTTCCGCGAAGGAAAAGGGATCTTCTTTTGAAATGGTCAACAAACAGTTCAATGAAGTCCTGGAGGCCTTTCGCCAGACCCGCGCTGAAAAAGAGGCTAACCTGTTGTTTCTCAATACGATGGTGCAGCACCTTAGCACGGGGCTATTGGTTTTTGACGCACAAAACAACGTGCTGATTTCCAACAGCGCCGCCTTGCAACTGCTGGGCCTGTACCGGCTGCACCACCTGAATGATTTGCCCGACCGGCACCGTCCGCTGATTCAATTTATCCAGCAACTGAGTTCGAAAGGAAAAGTACTGTACCAGCCGGAAGCCAGCCGGCAGTTGTCGGTACAGGGCGTGGCGATCAACCTGCAAGGCCGGGCCGTGCGCCTGCTTACCCTGCAAAACATTCACCCTGAACTCCAGCGCAAGGAAGTGGACGCCTGGCGCAACCTGACCCGCGTGCTGCGCCATGAAATGATGAATTCGATCACACCCATCGTTTCCCTGGTAGAAACAGCCCAGGAAATTGTGCGACTCGACCTGCCTGTCAACGAGGCCTCCGCCGATTTGTCGGAGGCCCTCGAAGTGGTGGCTGCCCGCAGCCGCGGATTGGTGAATTTTGTGGAGGCGTATCGCTCGTTTACGTCCGTTCCACAACCCAAAATGGAAGATATTTCCGTCAAGACACTGCTCGATCGGGTGGTTTCGCTCACCAATGCCGACCATAAACAATTAAAAATCAAGACTGAGGTTTTTGTGCAACCTGAAAACCTGCGCTTGCAGGGCGATGCCGCTCAGTTGGAAATGGTGCTGCTGAACTTAGTTAAAAACGCCTGTGAGGCATTCGGTAAAAAAACCGGCCCCGAAGAAAACCGCATCACGCTGCGCGCAGGCGCCGATGCCAAAAACAAAGCGTTTATTGAAGTGGAAGACAACGGAAGCGGTATTTCGCCGGAATTGCTGGAAGAAATTTTTATCCCGTTTTTTACCACCAAACCCACCGGAACCGGCGTAGGTCTGAGTATTTCCCGGCAAATCATGCAATTGCACGGCGGCGATATCCGGGTGGGATCGGCTGTGGGAAGCGGGGCGAGGTTTGTGCTGGATTTCTAATTGGTTATTGGTTATTAGTTATCAGTTATCAGTTATCAGTTATCCGGTTTCAGGCTGGAATGGTGTGCGAAGGGTTTATCCTTTTCCCCCACGCCGGACAAGACACCTCAATAGGTATTAGATATAGGGAAAAGGATAAACCCTTCGCACACCATTCCAGCCTGAAACCGGATAACTGATAACTGATAACCGATAACTAATAACCTTACTTCAGCTGGAAATTAAACGTAATCGTGCCGCATTCCTTGGCGCTGCCCGAAGCCGCAAAACGGTAACCGCGCGCGGCGGCGAGGGCTTTGCTGCGAAGTTCGCTGTCGCTGGTCGTGGAACCGCGCTGGGTGTAAGAGGCGCTGATCACATTGCCGGAGCCATCGACACACACCTCGATGACTACCTTACCTTGTTTTTGTGAATTATCGTTGATCGCGCCGCGGTTGACCACTTTACGGCCGCCGAGGCCGCCGCCAATGGATGCGCCGGTGCCGGTGCCATCGCCGCCGCCCGTACCGCCGCCGGTGCCGGTACTTTTACCAAAAGGATTGTCGCCGGTGCCGCCCGGGATGCCCTGATTACCAGGTTTACCAGTATTGCCCTGGCCGGTACCGGTGTTGCCGGGTTTGCCAAAACTACCGCCGAACTGGCCTTTTTTCTTGTCTCTTTCTGCCTGTTCCTGGCGTTTTCGGTCTGCTTCAGCCTGTGCTGCCGCTTGCTGTTCCCGGCGAACACGATCGGCTTCCGCCTGTTTCTGGCGATCTGCTTCCTGTTGTTTTTTGATGGCCGCCACCTCCGGATCGCTCGTGGTCGGCGTATTCGGAGTGGTCGTTTTTACGGGTTCCGAAGGCGCCGGTTTGGAACTGGGCGGCGTAGGGGTAGGTACCGGATCAGGTACCGGTTCGTTGACGGAAGGGTCTTCCATTTGCTGGCCCTGCTGCGCCGGGTCATCGCCCTGGCCTTCATCCGGCAATCCGGCAGCAGCATCGTCGCCGCCGCCGCCCCATTCTAATTGAATAATCGGCTCATCCTCCAGCACATCGGAGGATGGAAAAGTATAGAAAATCAGGAACGCCAGCAGGATGGTGTGAATAATCAGGCTGCCAATGGCTGCTTTGGAGCGATTTTCTTCGGTATTAATAGCCTCTTTCATGTGAACTGTGTTTTGGATATTGGATGCTTAGAGACTTGCATTTACATAAATTTGTTATCAGTTATTAGTTATCGGTTATCCGTGTTGATAATCAAGCACTTGTAAAGAATTTAAGCAAAACTAATTTTGCACACCTGCTTATTGCTGACAATCAACCCAAATAACGGATAACGGATAACGGATAACTACTTATCGTCCTGTCTTGGGTCGGTTGCCAAAATGGTTTTGAGTTTCAGCCTGTTGGCGACATCCAGAATGGTTACCACATATTCGATCGGCGCGCCTTTTTCGGCATTGACGGTAATGGTTGTTTTGTTCGGGTCTTCGCCCAGGGCACGCACCCGCGCCCGGAGGCTGCTCTCCAGATTGGCTTCTGTTACAGGTGTTCTGTCGATATAATAACTGCCTTCTTTACGGACAGAAACAGACAGGGAAGGAGATGCCAGCGACTTGGAAGTACTCGACGGCAACTGGAGGTTCAGGGCATTCGGGGTGACCACATTGGAGGTCAGCATGAAAAACATCAGCAGCAGGAAGATGACGTCGATCATCGCTGCCAAACTGAATTCAGGCTCTACCCGGTTACGACGTTTAAGTGCCATATTTTCTTTTTTATGTGTTTGGTGTATCGTTTATGGTGTTTCGTGTTTGGTGTATCGTGTTTGGGGGTGCTTCGCTTCCGGCAACCGTGTGTGGGTCAGGCAACGCCCCCCAAACACTAAACACCACACACAAAACACTGATTAGCGAGATGGTTCCTGCAACAAATCCATAAACTGCACGGCGGTATTTTCCATTTTGAAAATAACCTTGTCGAGGTTTGACACCAGCAGGTTATAACCGGCCATGGCAATGATGGATACAAACAAACCGAAAGCGGTAGCCGTCAGGGCGTGGTAAATACCGTTGGACAGAACTTTTGGCGTCACCGTTTCGGCATTCGTCATATCCTGGAAGGAAATAATCAGACCGATAACGGTACCCAGCAGACCGATCATCGGCGCGATACCGGAAATAGATGCCAGGGTCGAGAGGTTTTTCTCCAATTTTAATAATTCGAGGTTACCCACATTCTCAATCGCGCGGTTGATATCGTCGAGCGGTTTGCCGATGCGGTCCAATCCTTTTTCCACCATACGAGCCATAGGCGCGTCCACACTCTGGCAGAGCGCTTTGGCCGCTTGCAGGTTGCCGTTTTCGACGCTGTTGCGAATACTGTTCATAAAATTTTGATCCACTTGTCCTGCGCGCGTCAGCGTGAAGTAGCGTTCAATGATGATATACATTGCATAAATGGACAGCAATGATAAAATACCGATCACGACCTGGCCGGAAAGACTACTGCCTGTAATGATGTCAAAAAGGCTTTGGGTCTCTGCGGGTTTTACCTCGGAAAGTTTGGTGGCAGTTGTTTGCAGGAAAAAGAAGGATAGGAAGGCGTTCAGTGTCATAAAACCGTATAGCTGTTTACTGGTGAAACCGATTGTTTTCTTTTGCAGTGTTGCGAACGCCAAAAGTAGGGTATTTTGTATTCGACCAAGCAATTTCCTTAACATTTTTAGCCCCGTCCCTGTATTTTGCCACTTGAATGACAAAGTTCGGGGCTTGAAAATGAAGGAATTATGTGTTGCTGTGCCAATTGCCCCTGGTAGAGTACATTTGCCAAACAAACTTTTTTAAATGAAACAAATCCTCTTTCTCCATAGCCTGTTGCTCTTGCTTGCAGCCTGTAACAACAGCCCGAAACCGGGCGAACAGACTTCCACGCCCACGGCAGCGCCCACAGATATGCGTCCTGTCGTTTACCTCGAAGGTTGTTACGCCACCTCCACCCGGCCCGGCAATGACATTACAGCCCTGTTCGATGACAACAGCGATAACTACTGGGAAACCCGCCCCGGCGCCGGCCCCGACGAAGGCATTATGTTGTATTTTCAAAATGCCGTACCGCTTTCAGCCTTGCAGGTCGAGGGCGCCGAAGGTAGTTTCGATCCCGCCAAAGCCGCTATGCAGGTTTATGTAAATGGAAAATCCAACGACCCGGCATTGCCCGGCAGCAAGGTTTCGCTGGGCAACCAACCCGTGAAATCGCTTTACCTGCGTTTTAATACGACCGGTAAAGAAAATGCCTTCGATGTCGTGGAGAACGATATGAAAACCGTGATCCGCACATACCCGGCCAACGCTTCCATCCGTGTGCGCGGTATCAAATTGTGGAATGATAAAAACGAGGAAGTACGATTGGTAGCCCCCCTGCAACAGAAAGGCGGCATATCGGCCAGCACTACCCTCCAGCCCGAATCGGCTTTCAACGCCGCCAATCTTTTTGACGGCCGCAAGGAATTCGCGTGGGTGGAAGGCAATACTGCCACTTCGGGCGAAAATGAAATGCTGCGATTTCAATTTGACAGCGACGTTCGGATCACGACCATCCAGGTATGGAATGGTTACCAGCGCTCCGACGAACATTTCTCGGCCAACGCCCGCGTCCGCGATTTCAGTTTCGGTCCCACAGGCGGCCCTGCACAAACGTACACCCTGCGCGACACCAAAGCAGGGCAAAAAATTGATCTGAGCACCGCTGCACAGGGCAAGGCGTTTGAACTGAATATCAAAAGTATCTATCCCGGAAAACGATACAAAGACCTGGCTATCAGCGAAATATTGTTTTTCGACGGCGAAAAGCCCGTTGCACTGAAAACCGATTTTGCAGAACGAACCAGCAATACCATCAAAACCGCTTCCGCCGCTTCGCCCCTCCAGGCGATACTGGACCGGCGGATTAGCAACCAGACGGCGGATTTTGAAACCACCAACAAATCCATTATCCTGCGCTCCGACGGCACTTTTGTCATGTACGAAGTGGTCGAAGACAGCGGCGACCAGATATTGGCCGACGGCAACTGGAAACTGGACAAAAGTGATGCCCGGAGCGCCACCGTAACGGTTTTTGGCAAATGGTTCAGCCAGTACAACCTGGCCGCTTATTATGAAGGCAACACCCGCGAAGAAGCGACGCGGATTTTTAAAGACGAGGTGGTTATTACGCCGGAAACGATCACGGGGACGAAGATGATCGGGATGTTTCGGGTGAAATGAAAAGGAATGAGGAATGAGGATTGAGGAATGATGATAGCCGCTCTATGAACCAGATTCTCTTTATAGAGCGGCTATAATCATTCCTCAATCCTCATCCCTCATTCCTTTAAATTTGTGCCATGCATCGCAAAAGCAACTTTATCATCCCGCTCATTGGCCTGTCATTAGCCGCCCTATCCGCTCTGCTGCGTTTTTGGGCTTTGGATCAGACGCCCTTTGCCAATGGCTGGGACAGTTATTTCTATCTGGTGCAATTGAAATCGCTGGAAGAAACGGGGCAGATGCACTCGCCCGAGGCATCGCTGATTTATCCTTATTTGCGTTTATTTTATTGGCTGACAGGCGATTATGTACTGGGTATGAAAACGGGCGTGGCGGTGTTGTGCGGAATCTGGGTGGCGGTCGTATATGGTAGCACGGCCTTCAGGCCGTCGGAAAAAGCGCCTTTTAAGGCGCTTATTAATACTTTCAGTGGCATAAATGCCCCTGATCCCGACAGCCTGAAGGCTGTGCTACCGGTTTGCATTGCGCTGTTTTCGCCGCAACTCACTTATTTCGCTGCACAGTACCCTAAAAACCTGCTGGGGTTGATTTTCTTTGGGTTGTTTGTCAACAGCCTGCAACGCCCGGCGACGGGACGATACGGCTTGTTATTTCCCGCATGCTGGTTGATACTCAATTATTTCGGCCACCGGATGACTTTCGGACTGGCAGTGGTGTACCTTGTTGTACACCTGTTGTTGCAAATACGCTGGGCAACGTTTACTAAACTTAAAAAGTTTAGTAAACGTGTTGTACCTCAAGCAAAACCATCTGGATTAAGCAAAAAAACATTTTTGTACGGCGCCATCGCTGTAGGTTTATTTCTATTGGCAGGGCAATTTTTCCCAGGTCTGGCGAATATAGCGGATAGCGGGCGTTTACAGGGCGTTATCAGTGCGACGCCGCAGTTTGCACCCAGGTCGTTTGTACAAACCTTTGGTTTTCAGCGCATTTCGACATGGTGGCTGTTTGAAATAATAGCGATTACGGTTCTTTTTTTGTGGGCGCTTTCTCAGGCACTCCGGCAGCACGACCGCGAACGACTGCCCTTATTGCTGGTATGCGCCCTGCTGATTTTTCCGTTTCTGGAATGGTCGACCACTGGACTTGCCTGGCGCTTCTGGATGGTTTTTGTGTTGCTAATCCCGCTGGCAAGTGCGAAGTCTGAAATCAGTGCGAAGTCCGAAGTGCAAAGTGCGAAGTCTGGAGCGTATACCGCTTGGCTGGGTGGTTTGAAGTTGGTTAGAATACTTCAGTTGTCTTTGTTGGCAGCGGCTTTTTTCTCCTGGAAAAGTTACCAGCCGGCGCTGCATGATCCGGATTACAGGCAGTATCAAAAGATCACAGAGCGGACACAGGCGGTTTTCGGGGATTCCATTCGGGCGGAGCTGGTGATTGCGCACAATGCGCTGGCTGAGTATTTCACTTTTACTACGGGGACGGATGCCATGCCCTGGCTACCGGATTACGAAATTGATTCTTCCCGGCTCTGGCGCATCGCGGCGGGCGTTCACCAGCCTACGTTGCAATATTTTTCGGGGAAAGAAAATACAGGGAAAATTAAAAACCTGGGCGGCAATTATTACCTGCTGCCGGAGTATGTATGGCAACAGGTCCTGTTCCGCGCAAGGGCGGAACAGGACCTGGATTTTATTCAAATGGCCGAATCGTGGAGGAATCCGTGGAAGATGCGGCCGGGGTGGTTGTTGCGGAAACACGAAAAACAGGAGCGTTACCTCAGGGACTCATCTTCGCATAAATAATCCCCACTACAATCGCCTGGAACACGCCGTAGAGGAACCAGGTAATAACAAGACTGATCGATACGGACAGCGAACTGAACGTGATCCACATGCTGGGAAGCGTTGCAATCAGGCCGTACACCAGCCCCATTTCGGTACCGCGCCACCAGAAAGAGCCGTGAAACAGGCTTTTGAAGCGCCGCCAGAACCAAGCCAGTGCAAAACTCAGGATGAAAGGATGTATAAAATACAAAATCCCCTTTTCCCCTTCCAGACTAAAAACGGGATCGTAATAGAGTTCTGCCAGATCGGGGAAAAATGCAACCAACAGATAAAGCGCTACATAACTAAACACTAACAGGACAAGGCCTGCAACAACACCTTTGATCAGAAATTTTTTCATGGTCAGGTTTTATATTTTTTAGCAAAAAGAAAAGATTCGGTCGGGGTGAGGTTGTTGGGGGGTTATGAGTGATGAGTTATGAGTTATGAGTTATTGGAGTTTCAGGCTGGAATTAAAAAGTATACATACTTCATTTCCCTCTAAAGTTTGATACGATGCTACCCACTCACAACTCACCACTCACGATTCACAACTCACAATTCACAACTCACTTCTCACCACTCACATCGGCGCTTCATCCACCTGTACAATCAGGTTAAAATGAAACGTAATCCAGTCGTTCACCTTGATCATGCCGAACATGGCTTCCGGTGGATCGATGCCGTAAGCGCTCATTTGCAGGGCATGTTCTCCCCGGAGTTCAAACCGGTTGGGGCCGAGCATCCTGGCCCTGGCAGCTATGGACTGCTCTTTGGTGACGTTTGTAATGGTAATACGCACTTTTGCCTGCACATCGAACCAGTCTTTACAATCGCCTTCCAGGCATTTGGCATGTTGCCGGGTATCTACGAGCGCAATTTTGATATGTGGATATTGATCGGCCTGAAGCGCTTTCTGAATATCGTTGTCAATCTTTCGATTATGGCAATCAAAATTCTTTGATTTCAAGTGCAGCTGAACATTGTGAAAACGGGCGTATCCGCCATTGCGTTCTACTTCCAGCACTTGCTGTGTGTATTGGTCTTCACAATCGCAGGTAAACTTGTTCACGTTGGATGTTCCCTTCAGGTACAATTTGCTGCCATTTTGTATATGGAAGCGCTTTTTCACAGGTCCTTTATCATCGGTGGTACTACCTGTCAGGAAAATACCCGCAATTAAAAAAAGGAAACTACACAGCCACCGGGTTTTATCGTAAAACATGATGCAATGTTGTGGGGTGAGGTAGAAAATGGCCCCATATCCGTGAGGATATGGGGCCGGGGAGTAATAGGGATATTAGAAACCAATCACGGCTTCGATCACGAATCCGCTGAATTCAGCTTCATTGCGATAGTCGCTGGTTGGAAAATCTTTGTAGTTCTGTATCACGTACTCGCCTTTCAGCAACATGTTTTTGGTTGGGAACCAACCGGCAGCCACTGCGATGCGGTCAATCGACATGTCAGCAGCGAAACCCTGCGGTCTGCCTGTGGCCTGGTTGTACCGTGCACCGATGTAGACTTGTTCGTCGGGCAGGAAGCGGTACAGACCTTCTACTGCGATCTGATTGAATTTGCGTTCTGCGCCGTCTCTTTCGGTATTCGTCCGGCCTTTGATGGTTTCGTAGGCGCCGAATAATTCGAGTCCTTTAAATTTGATAAACGGATTGATGCTGATCGCGTTGATTTTGTTGGTCACACCCAAACCGGTAAAACGACCGGAGGAAAAGTTAGCGGCATACGTACCGCTACTAGGTTCTACCACCATAAAGTAGTGCGAACCGGTGCGGTCGCCTGCATACAGCGTATTGCGTGCGATGCCGCTGTTGTTGTACATGGAGCCGGACAAACGGAAGCGGAAATCGCCAAAGGTTTTGTCGTAAGCCAGTTTCAAGGTAATGGAAGGATTTTTCTCATTGGGTTCTACGTTGGGGGCTACAGGCAGATCTGGGTAATTTTCAACATTACCATTGATAAAGCCGGAAGTAAGCCCCACCATACCCATAAAGCCGTCTACCGGGAACACATACACTTCACCGCCGATTTCTGTGGTAAACGCGTCAAAAATGAGGTTTTCAACGAATGGGTTATAGATGGTATTACCGCCATCCGTCCGCCGGAACTGCATATCGCCGAAGTTGGGCTGGAAGTGACCGATTTTCACACGGACGTTGTTGGTGAACCAGTCGGGGTTGCCGAACATCGGCAGTTTGTCGATCTGGATGTAGCCGCCTTTTACCCAGAATTCGGAGTGGTGGCGGGAAGACATGTAGTTTTCCAGGCATACCCGGATACCGTCTCCGATCTGCATATCCAGGTTCAGGTTGGCCATGGCCAGGTTGAAACCGGAAAGGGTGGCAGAAGTAGAGTCTTCTGCTTTCACGACGCCATACAGGAAGTTTTTATTAGCCGGGTTGGTAGCAGATGTAGCTGCGTAAGTGGGTTTGTTGGAGTGTTTAAGCGATTGGAAATCCTGGGTAAAGGAACCGCCAATCCGGATTTTGAACCCGGTATATTCAGGTTGTTCTGCCTTTTTGGAAGGTTCGAATGTATTGATACCTTCTTTGTTCCAAGGGCGGAAATACTGGATATCGGGTTGTTGGGCAAGTGCCCAGTTGGCGCTGAAAAACAGCGCAAGCATCGAGAGAACAATGATGTTTTTCATAGAACAGATGTGTTAGGTGTGTAATTATTTTTCAATGTTATTTGAGGGTTACCTGAAAGACTATTTCCACCTCGTCGCCGGTAGTCATGGTGCCCAGCAGGGCGGTCGGCGGTTTAATTCCATAGTCAGTCATTTTTAATTTTTTCGATCCGTTAAAGGTGATGCTGCCATCGCTGCCGGCTTTTGCCCGTACATACATATCAATAGTACTCGTGGCCCCCGCAATAGTCAGGTATCCGGTGGCATTGATATCATAGCCGTCGCCTTTTTTGGTCAATCCGGTCACCTTACCTAACTTATAGGTGATATTCGGATTCTTGTTGGCTTTCAGCGCATCATAGGTTTTATTGTCCATGATGGAGCCTTTGGAACTTTTGATCGTTTTGACCGGAATGTCCACATTGAGGGATTCAATGGATTTCAAGACGCCTGCGACAACTGTCATGGAGCCGTTGGCCCGCACTTCTTTTGCGGCAGATTCCCAGTCATGGAGATTGGAAGTCCCTTTGATAACCAAAGAAAAATTTGTTACTTGATAATTTGCCTGTCCAAAAACGAATGAAGCGGCAAATAAGAAGAGG
>JALHMA010000046.1:0-18340 GCA_022844265.1 Saprospiraceae bacterium
TTGTTCTTCTAAGAATATCCTTGTAAACAGGGCGCCGATGACCTTGCCGCCGTCGTGGGTAAGGTGGGTGTAGTCGAGGTTGGCATACCGGGGCTTGTGGTGTGCCAGTTCGATCATCGATCCCGGCCCGCCCATTCCATGGAAAAGGTCATAAAACAGGAATCCGTGTTTGCGCGACAGATCACGCTGCATGGCAACGATAGCGGGCACGCCGCGCATGGTAGCCAGTTCAGTGCCGTTTTTGTTCGCCCGGTCTCCCACGCTGACGATCAAAATAGGTTTATCGGGAAAACAGGCGCGTAAATGTGCAAAAGTGCGGTCGAGTTCGGCCTGGTACCACTTGATATTATTCAGCGAATTGGTGACCGCATTCAACCCCACCTGCAAAACAATCAGGTTGTAATGCTGAAAACGGTCGAACTGGCGCATCACATCCGGGCGGAGCAGTTTGAGCGGGCCGCCGCTATTTCCGCGGATGGAAAAATTATCCAGATAAAAGCCCGGCCCGTTTTCCAGGCTGGCGCCATACAGCATCAAACCCTCTGTTTGTGGAAATCGCACGGCAAAAGCGGTGGTACCCGGATAATTTGCCGTCCATTTCCATGCCCGGATACGCCCGGGAGCAGCCGAGAGGCTGTCGTTTTGAGGCATTCCGTCCTTTTGTTGCCAGACGAAAGAAAGCCGTTGCTCAGCGCTGTAAAAAAAGCGGAATTGGGTCCATTGCGCCGTATGGCGAAAGTAAGAGGCGCCTTCGTAATGTATTTTAGCCTCCGGTTCCGGCTGATAGGCATAACCATTGATACCATATACAGGGCGGTTTTCTATTTTTTTGACAACAGAAAAGGTTGTCCAGCCCTGAAACTGATGTTTCAGGGTGCGTTTGAATTGCGCAACTTCAGAAGTAATGGGCACAAAACCAACGCCTTGTCCGCCCCAAAGCGTTTGCAACGTATCGCGCAGGTCGCCCAGTAAAATATCTCCCTCCACAAATGAATCGCCATACCAGGCAACACGGACGGTCTGGCCGTGTCTGATAGAATCGACTGCTGCAAAAAAGCGGGCCAGGCCTTGTTGTTCGGGCGTATAGTCCTCCAGAATTTTCCCAAACAAAGAGGAGTCCACCGGCGGCAACGGCCCAACGGAATCCGGCAAAGCCGCCAACAGGCTGGTATCCGCTGCATACCAGCCGGCGGTATCAGGTTGTATGGTATCTTTTACAACCGGTAACACATCGGAAGTACGCCGGATATCGGCAAAAATGTCCATTTTTCGCAACTGGAAATCGCCGATGGCGAGGTTTCCCGGTACCCAGGCAAGGCCGGTAAGGAATAATACCAGCAACAGGAGCAGCAACAGGGTGTGGTTGATATATTTTTTCATATAAATTGGACAGCAAAGGTAGGCGCAACTTTTTTTAATTTGGATTCAAAAAATGGGCGCAGATGTCGTTGGAATGCAAAAAATATAAATTTGGCAAAAAAAGCATCCGGTTGTTGTGGGTACTGCCAAATTAAAGATATTTTGTGCGCTCTATACCCGGAATACTATTTGTCGACGCCCCGCAAATCCTTTTGTTGGCAATCATCCCTACCGATTATTCCGAACATTCTCAACCTATCCTGCGTATGCGTAATTGGTACACCTTACCGCTTACTATTTATTGCTTTTTCATAATTAATATTACACTCACGGCACAACAAACGGCTGAAATACAGTGGTCTCCTCAAAACAGACGGCATCTGTTGGACATCAGTGCCGGTACAACAGACATTCATCTGTGCGGGCTTTCACCGGGCGGTACCTACTCCGTTGTCGCAAATCCTGTCAATAAAAACCAGCAAGCCGGTTTTTCGTGGAGTGTAGGTCAGACGGTTACATATCAACAGGATATGCAACTGCCACAACGTATTTTCATCAGGGCCGATTCCGTCTGTATGGCATTGACCTTAGGCATGGTCGCCGATGGAATTTCAGGTACGGTGCCGGTGTATATATCCATCCGCCGGACAGACGAAACAAAACCGCCGGCCTGGCTGGCGGAAATAGCAAGTCAGGCGGAATTTGCAAACCTGTCCACTGCCGGAAACGTACCCGCTAACAACCTGATTTCCAATGTGTTAATCGGAGGAAACTGTTTCGATGTCAGCAATGTCACCTCTGTTGGCAATCCTACGTCCAGGGGTACTTTCGCCAATGGCGGAACGAGTATCGGCATAGATAACGGTGTGGTGCTTTGTACAGGCGGTATCAATATTTTGCCCGGGCCGAATAATAGCGGCGCCGCTTATGGCGGTTATAACATGATTCCAACCAATGATGCCGACCTGGGTACCCTAACCGGTGGCACACAGTTTGACCTGAGCAAGATTGAATTCGATTTCAGGCCTACTTCCCCGGTGGTTTCTTTTGATTTTGTTTTTGGCTCGGAAGAATACTGTGAATTTGTAAATGCCGGTTTTAATGATGTGTTCGGGTTTTTTATCAGTGGCCCGGGCATAGCAGGCAACCAAAATATAGCGCTCATACCCAGTACCGCTACCCCCGTTTCTATTGACAATGTGAGCCATATCACCAACTCCGGTTTTTTTATTGGGAACAGCCTGACCTGCGGTGCTCCGCCTACCAATGCTGCGGAATGCCAATTGGATGGCTGGACTTCCGTATTTACGGCAACGGCAAATGTTGTTCCCTGCCAGACCTACCATATCAAACTGGCGATTGCAGACGTGGGCGATGATGACTATGCTTCCGCTGTTTTCCTGAGGGCCAACTCCTTTGATGCTGGAGGTATAGTAAATGCACAGGCCGTTTATCCTGCTGGAGGACAGTTTGTCCTGGAAGGCTGTGGACAGGGTTTTATCCGGTTTCAACGCGCCGGTACAGATTTGAGTCAGCCGGTTGACGTAAATTTTTCACTGAGCGGCACCGCCACACCCGGAGTCGACTATGCGCCACTGGCGGGTTCGTATACCATCCCGGCCGGTCAGTCCAGCATTTTAATTCCGGTCAACGTTTTTTCCGATCTGATTGCCGAGGGGACTGAAACCATTATTCTGTTATTGGACAATCCATGTTCCTGCACCCAGACCCAGGTAACCTTCAATATTCAGGATATAACGCCTATGGAGGTTTTTCTGAATGACGTAAATGGTTGCGGAAGCACCAGCGCTGTTCTGGCGCCGTTTACCACAGGAGGACAGGCGCCCCTGACCTATGTCTGGAGCACAGGCGCCACTACTTCTGCTATCAGTGTTACCACTCCTGGTACGAATACCTACACCGTAACCGTAACCGATGCCTGCGGACGGACCAGTACAGATAACGCAACGGTTACCCTGGCGCCGGCGCCGACGGCCAATTTATCCGGTTCAGGCGCGTTTTGCGAAGGTTCCAGTAATCCCGTCAATCTTACGCTGACCTTGGGAGGGCCTGGCGACTGGACCGTCACCTGGCTGGCAAATGGCACACCCAATACCGGTACATTCAGCAGTAGCCCAGTTGTAATAGCCGCCAATCAAGCCGGCACCTACTCTTTGGTGAGTGTTGTGTCACAAAACGGTTGTACCGGCACGGTGAGCGGAATAGTGAATATTCAGCAGGTAAATGTAAACCTCAGCCTGACGCCTACGGCCCCCACCTGCTTCGGTTCTAACAATGGGTCTATCAGCGCTGTTCCCAGCGGCGGTACAGCCCCTTATACGTATGCCTGGTCGCCGGCTGGTTCGGGGGCCAATCCCAACAATTTGCCGCCAGGCACCTACACCGCAACTGTAACCAGCAGCCAGGGCTGTACAGAAGTTGCAAGTGTGACCTTGACGGAGCCGCCACAGTTAACGGCTGCGGCCAATACCTCAGGCATTATCAATTGTTATACGCCCAACAATTCGATTGACCTGAGCGTAAGTGGAGGCACGCCGAATTACAATTATACCTGGAGCAATGGCTCAACCACGCAGGATCCTACCGTGACAACCGGAGGAACGTATACCGTTACGGTTCGGGATGCCAGAAATTGCACCACCACGGCAACGGTGTCTATTACTGCCGATGTGGCGCAACCGACTGCCGTTATCGCAACGCCCGGGCAACTCAATTGCAACAATGCTACGCTCACCCTGAATGCGGGCGGCTCCTCACAAGGCCCTGATTTTCAATATCAATGGTCTGGTCCGGGTATTACCTGTTGCAGCAATACACTGAATCCGGAGATCAATCAGGGAGGCGTTTACAGCCTCACTGTAACGAATACGCTGAACGGGTGCACCAGGGTGGCTACAGTCAATATTCAAAACAATAACAGCCCGCCTGCGGTCAATGCTTCGGCACCTTTCAATATTGGCTGCAACCACCCGACGGTTGCGTTGAGCGGAGCGGGATCTGCTACCGGCGCTGGTATTTCCTATCAATGGACAACGATTAACGGCAACATACAAAGTGGCGCAACATCCCTCAGTCCGGTGGTCAACCAGGCGGGTACTTATACCTTGGTGGTTACCAATAATAACACGGGTTGTACGGCGGAAGAAAGTGTAACGATCACTGGTGATACGCAGGTTCCTACCGCTGTAATCGCCCCACCTGGTATCGTGGATTGTTTCAATCCAATTGTTCAGTTAAATGGAACCGCCAGTTCTCAGGGGCCTCCCGGATTTACGTACAACTGGACGGGCAGCCCGCTTGTCGGCGGGGGCAATACCCTCACGCCGAATGTGTCTGCGGGAGGCACTTATACGTTGATCGTCACGAATCCAAGCAATAGTTGTACGGCCAGCGCTACGGTTACCGTCATGGCCAGCCTGGCCCAGCCCAATGCTATGGCAACAGTACCGAATGGTATCAACTGCCAAAATGCAACGGTTACTATCAATGGTGCAGGCTCCAGTACAGGACCCGCATTTTCATATCAATGGTCAACCTCCAACGGCAATATTATTTCGGGTGGTAATACCCTCAATCCTATTGTGAATCAGGGTGGTACATATACGCTGGTTGTAACCAATAATACAAATGGATGTACCAGACAGGTGTCTGTCAATGTAACGCAGGATCAAAGTGTGCCGCAGGCAAATGCCGGCGCGGATCGCGTCCTGAATTGCCTGACTCAAAGTGTTCAACTGGCCGGATCCGGCACCACAGGGCCGGGGTACATTTTTTCCTGGTCTGCCAGTCCGGGCGCTTTCGCTTCCGGGCAGAATACCCTGAGTCCTACCGTCAACCAGCCAGGCACCTATACCTTGCTGGTCACAAACAACAGTACAGGTTGTACCAGTTCGGATGTAGTGGTTATCACATCCAATTTTAGTACGCCTGCTGCACAAATTATAGCGCCGGGTGTGCTTACCTGTGCATTCCCAACCCTTGAAATAGATGGCAGCAACTCTACTTCAGGTACTATGATTACGTACAATTGGACGGCTATTGCCGGCGGGCAGATTATAGGCAGTAACATCAATCCGACGGTGACGGCAGGTTCGGCAGGTGCGTACCGGCTGGTGGTTACTAATCAGGAAAGTGGATGTACGGCACAGGCGCAGGTTATCATATCCCAAAATATTAATCCACCGCTCGCGGAGGCCGGCCCTGCCGGAAGTTTTACCTGCCAAAACCCGACAGTGACACTGAACGGGGCAGGCAGTTCCGTTGGCTCCAATTTTTCATACCAATGGTCAACCTTTGACGGGAATATTGAAACGGGAGCAACCACGCTTAATCCCGTAGTGAATATGCCTGGAACATATATGATCGTGGTGACCAATACATCGAATGGATGTACTTCACAGGATGTTGTGAATATTACGACCGATCAAAACCTGCCCACGGCTAATGCAGGGCCTGACCTCACGCGCACCTGCACCATGACCATGCTGACACTCGATGGAGGCCTGTCGAGTCCCGGTATGCAATATCAGTGGACCGCCAATCCAGGCACTATTTTATCCGGTGCAAACACCCGCAATCCGGTTGTGAATCAGGCAGGGGTGTATACGCTTTCCGTAACGAATGTGAGTACGGGTTGTACGGATACGGATATGGTGATTGTAACCAATAATATTGTCAATCCGGTACCCGTCATTTTACCACCAACGTCATTAACCTGCAATACGCCCCTGATCGGACTGGATGCAAGCGGCAGTACGATGACCGGAACCCCTGTTTATAATTGGGCGACTGCCAATGGATTTATTGTAAGCGGCAATAATACCGCCACCCCACAGATCAATGCGCCGGGTATTTATCAACTGACTATTACCAACAGCGCCAATGCTTGCTCTGCCACTGCACAAGTGACTGTCAACCAGGATGTTGTGCTTCCCGATGCTGTAGCCTCAGTGAATGACCTGCTTTCCTGTCAGAATGCGCAGGTACAACTGGACGGGCAAGGCTCATCCGAAGGCAGTGCGTACCAGTATCAGTGGAGCAGCCCCGATGGCTATATCGTTTCAGGAGATCAAACCTTGAATCCAACGGTCAATCTCGAAGGCACATATACACTGACCGTATTAAGCACTGCAAATGGGTGTAGCAATACCGCCTCTGTAGTGGTACAAAGCAGTCAGGAATTTCCGGTAGCCAATGCAGGACCGCCTCAAACGCTTACCTGCAATGTTGTGCAACTGTCTTTAAATGCAGACGGATCCAGCCAGGGCAGTGACTTTGCCTACATTTGGGACACGCCTGATGGGAATATCGTGTCAGGAGGCGCGACACTTCAACCTGCCGTAAATGCGCCCGGAACCTATAATTTAAGTATTATCAACCAGAGTAACGGCTGTACTGCGACTGCTTCGGTAGTCGTGGGTACCAACTATACCGCTCCTGCTGCGACGGTAGCGCCTGGAGGGATATTGAGTTGCTCTGTTGCCTCTATTTCTTTGAATGGAGCAGGTAGCAGCACAGGCAGTTCTTTTACCTATAACTGGCTGACACAAAATGGGAATATTGTTTCGGGAGACAGTACCCTGCAACCTGTTATCAATGCAGTGGGCGCTTATACGCTGGTTGTCACCAATACGGATAACGGGTGTACCAGTACCGCCAGTGCAACTGTTCAGGCGGATGCAGGTTTGCCTGTGGCCAATGCAGGCGCGCCGGATACCCTGACTTGTACTGTTAACAGTGTTGTGATCAATGCGAGCGCTTCCAGCCAGGGATCGCAGTATTCCTATTCCTGGGCCGGGCCGGGCGATATCGCCAGTGTTACCGGTTTGCAGCCTCTTGTGGAAGAACCCGGTGAGTATTTTCTGACAGTCACGAATACGTCCAATGGCTGTACGGCGATTTCTGCCGTTGTGATTGAACGCGATGTGACTTTGCCGCTGGCTGAAGCCGGCCCGGTGGATGAACTGACTTGTACAAAAACACTGATCACGCTCGATGGCAGCGCATCCAGCGCGGGTGCACTTTTCCAGTATATGTGGGTTGCTTCCAATGGCGGACAGATTGTATCCGGCGCCGATACACCTTCCCCGACCATAGATGCGCCAGGCACTTATAATTTATTGATTACCAATACATTTAACAACTGTAGCGCCTTCGACAGTGTGACCATTTCCCGGGATATCGCTGTACCGGTGGTGGAAGCAGGGCCGCCATCGACGCTTACCTGTGTCATTCCTTCCATAACCTTGGCAGGGCAGGGTAGTACAGACACCTTGTTTGCCTATAACTGGACTACGCCGGATGGCAATATTGCCGGTGGAGACAGCACCTTGAATCCGGTGGTAGATGCGCCAGGAACCTATCTTGTTGTGGTGACGAATACCTACAACGGATGCACGGCTACGGATGAAGTGCTCATTTTCAGGGATGCCAACGTGCCCGATGCTGTTGCGGAAGTAACAGGCGAACTGAACTGCGTGACCGGATCATTGCAATTGAGCGGACTTAACTCTTCACAGGGCGCTACAATTATTTACAGTTGGGATACAAGCAACGGAAATATCGTTTCAGGCGACAATACGCTGACGCCTGTCGTGGACGAACCGGGACAGTATACCCTGGAAGTGTTTAATACCGCCAATAGTTGTGTAGCGCTTTCAACGGTTATGGTCAATGAAAACCTGACGGCTCCTGTAGCCCAGGCAGGTAGTCCTGCGGTACTCTCCTGCGCCAACCCGGTCATAACCCTCGATGGTACGGCCAGCAGCAGCGGCAATCAGTACCTGTATCAGTGGGATACCCAGAATGGCAATATTGTGCTGGGCGATACCAGCCTCCAGCCGCAAGTGGATCAAAGTGGATTTTATACGATTGTTGTAACAGACCAGAGTAATGGCTGTACAGCCGAAAGCACTGTGCAAATCCTGCTGGATCAGAATACGCCGGAAGCAGATGCGGGCGCTTCCCCGACACTTACCTGTGCCGTAATCAATTTGTTGCTGGACGGTACAGAAAGCAGTCTCGGCGCGCAGTTCTCTTATCAGTGGAGTACGCAGGATGGACAAATTATAGGTGGGGAAACGACCCTCACGCCTGCTATCGGCGCGCCGGGAACCTACACCCTGCTTGTTACAAATGTGAACAATGGTTGCATTTCCGATGCAGAAGTACTTGTCAATCAGGATATTGCACCGCCGTTAGCCGCAGGGGGACACGACTCGACCCTTACTTGTACCGTATTAACAACCAACCTGAACGTAACAGGCAGCGGTACCGGAACCGGATTCAGTTACCAATGGTCCACCCAGGATGGACAAATTCTGAGCGGCGCCGATACGCCCGCTCCATCTGTTGGCGAGCCTGGCACCTATCAATTACAGGTGCTGAACCTGGCGACGGGTTGTACGAATACTGCCTCGGTTCTGGTGCCGGAAGATGTGGCATTACCCACGTCGGCTTCTGCGGTAAGCGGTGAACTGACTTGCTCGGTACAAACCCTTCCACTCAGTAATGCAGGAAGCAGCACCGGCACACAATATGCTTATCTTTGGACAAGTACGGATGGTTATATCGTTTCCGGAACGACCCATCCAAATCCGGTTGTGAACGAGCCGGGTATGTATAATTTATTGGTAACCAATACGATAAATGGTTGTACCAGCACTTCTGTTGTTGAAGTTCAGCAAAACATTACGCCTCCTGTAGTGGATGCTACGGTTAGTAGTTTATTGACGTGCACTGTAACAGAGATTCAGTTGCAGGGCAATGTAACCGGCGGTTCGCAAGGCGTTTCTTACGCCTGGGCCGGGCCGGGCATCGTCAGTGGAGGCAATACGCCTGATCCGGGAGTCAATTCAATTGGTCAGTATACGCTGACCGCCACCGACCTGTACAACGGTTGTACTGCTTCGGACGCTGTGGTAGTCAGCAATGATGTAGCGCCACCCCTTGTTTTGATTGCAACGCCTGCCCAACTCAATTGCTACGTTACGCAGACCAATCTAAGCGGTGCAGGAAGCAGCACAGGCGGACAATTCAGTTATACCTGGACGGGTCCTGGCATTGTTTCGGGCGCCAATACCCTGACACCTGCCGTGAATCAGCCGGGAGCGTATAATTTGTTGATTACCAATACTTCCAATGGTTGCGTTTCGAGCCTGGCTACTACTGTTGCACAGGATATACAGGCTCCGGTAGCACAAGCCGGCGGCGCGTTTGAACTGACCTGTTCCGTAACTCAAGGGGCATTGAACATCATAGGCTCCACAACCGGTAATGGCATCAATTATGTTTGGAGCACTTCCAACGGTTATATTGTTTCCGGCGGTAACAGTCCCATGCCGGTCGTCAACGAACCGGGTTTGTATGCTTTGACCGTTATTAATGCACAAACGGGATGTACCAACACCGCCAGTGTTTTGGTCACGGAAAACACCAATTATCCGTCTTCCGTGAGTTTGAGCAGGGTACTTCCCGCTTGTGGCGGAAAGCCGGGTGAAGTCGTGATCGAGGCCGTGAACGGTGGGGTAGGGCCGTACCTTTATTCCATCGACGGCGGCGATAATTTTGTGACGGCCAATGCCTTTGGAGGACTTGCGCCGGGTACATATTCGATGGTCGTTCAAGATATAAATGGTTGTGAATACCAGCAAATCCTCACTTTCCCGGTTCCGGTGGAGCCGCAGGTGTCCTTAAATCCCGAAATCAAATTGATCTTCGGACAGGATGCCACCCTGACGGCGACACTCAATATTCCGTTGAACCAGGTAGATACGATCATCTGGGAGCCGATGGAAACCCTGACGCCTACCAGTAAAATCAACGAGGTGATTGCCCGGCCGTTCAAGGACACGGAATACACGGTTCGGATTATCAATATAGACGGTTGTGAATCTGTTGCCAGGGTGCTGGTTCGGGTGAATGATCCGCAAATTTGGGCGCCCAATATTTTCAGCCCCCATCGCCAGGACGGCAACAGCGATTATTTCCTGATTTTTGCATCAGAACGAACGGTCAATAAAATTAACTCGTTACAAATATACGACCGCTGGGGAACGATGGTATTCCGACGGGATGACTTGCTGCCCAATGATGAAACCCTGGGATGGGATGGTCGTTTCCGTGGAAAAGCCCTCAATCCGGCAGTGTTTGTCTGGTGGGCCGAAGTAGAACTGGCAGACGGGCAGCGTATTCTGTTGAAAGGGGATGTTACGATTGCAGACTAAGTCTATCATCTAAAAATCATTAAATACTGCAAAACCTGTCTACATTTGCGCATCACCAACGAAAACTTTATGCCAGCAGAACTGCCGTATAATTTTGCGTTTCTTGAGACAGCAACAGAAACCTTGCGCGCAATTGCACATCCGCACAGGTTGCTCATTGTGGAGATGTTGTATCGTGATAAGTCGATGAATGTCACGGAGATTTATGAACGCCTTGGTATAGAACAGGCGGTTGCCAGTCATCACCTCCGGATTCTTAAAGACCGGGGAGTTGTACTGGTGCGAAGGGATGGAAAAAACAGCAACTATGCACTGACCAATGATGCCTTTTTTCAAATTTTGGAGGTGCTGCATCACGTGATTTAAGGCAGAAGCAAGTATATGTTTTGAATTTTTTTGTATTGCAGTATTATAAGTTGTTGCCTGCGGGGTAAAAGTCTGATGTCCAGATTTTTACCCCGTTTTTTATTCCACTTGAAAATTTAGCCAAACGATATTCCAATAATGAATATCATTTGGCCTGAATTCAAAATTTAATAAATTAAAGTTTGAAAAAACCTGCCGGAAAGAATAATATTTCAAAATCTGAAAAAAAAATTCAACATGAAATAAACAACGTATATAGATGTATATATACATTTGTTCGTTGTTAAAAATACCGAATAAAAAAGCACACCTTTGTTCACATACAAAATTAAACGTCTACTAACTTTATGAGCGACACCTCTACACAAGATGCTGCCGGTACGCAGGGGCTGATGAAAGTAATCATGGCTTCTTCGGTAGGTACCCTGATCGAGTGGTACGATTTTTACATTTACGGAGCGATGGCGACGACGATTGCCAAGCAGTTTTTCCCACAGGATAATCCGACAGCCGCGTTTTTGGCCGCTTTGGCAACATTTGCTGCGGGTTTTGTTGTTCGTCCGTTCGGCGCGCTGGTTTTTGGCCGCATCGGCGACCTGATCGGCCGTAAATACACTTTTTTGCTTACCCTGTTATTGATGGGCGGCTCTACTTTTGCCATCGGTTTGATACCCGGATATGCCACCATAGGTATGTGGGCGCCTGTTTTGATCCTGTTGCTGCGCTTTGTTCAGGGTCTTGCTCTGGGAGGTGAATACGGGGGTGCTGCAACGTATGTAGCAGAGCACTCGCCCGCCAGCAGGCGAGGTTATTATACGGCCTACATTCAGACGACAGCCACCCTGGGCTTCTTCCTTTCATTGGGTGTGATTCTGACTACCCGGAAAGTGTTGGGTGTAGAGGCATTCAACGACTGGGGCTGGCGTCTTCCGTTTATCGTATCCATTTTCCTGATCGCGATTTCCGTTTACATCCGCCTGCGCATGGCAGAATCGCCTTTGTTTGCCAAAATTAAAAAAGAGGGGAAAATATCCAAGAACCCGCTTAAAGAATCATTTGCACACAAAGCCAATCTGAAAATGGTATTGCTGGCGCTTTTTGCTGCGGTCATGGGCCAGGGTGTAGTATGGTATACCGGCCAGTTTTATGCACAGACATTTATAGAACGAACGCTTTCCGTTGAATTTGAGCAGGTGCGTTACCTGCTGTGTATCGCTATTCTGGCGGTCACTCCTTTCTTCCTGGTTTTTGGCGCCTGGTCTGATAAAATTGGCCGCAAAACGATTATGATGGGCGGCTTGCTCCTGGCCATACTGACTTATCGGCCAATCTACAAGGCGATGTACAACCTGGCCGATCCGAAGGCCAAAACGGAAATTGCCGAAAATAGTTCGGTGTCAAAAGCCATAGCCGTGGCTGCCAGTGGCGATTCCACGATTACCACAACAACTGTGAAAGCATTCACCGACGGCAGTTCCATGAAAACGGTGAAAAAGGAAACAGTCCTGGCCGATAAATCCAAACCTGTTCCGAAAGCCGAAACAACCAAAACGTTCTGGTTGTCCTCCTTTGGTTTTTGGATGATGACACTTTTTGTCTTTATCCAGATTCTGTATGTGACGATGGTGTACGGTCCGATAGCGGCTTTTCTTGTTGAGTTGTTTCCTACCCGTATCCGTTACACCTCCATGTCGCTTCCCTACCATATTGGTAACGGTATTTTCGGCGGTCTGACGCCATTTATTGCGACACGTTTGGTGGATGCGAGTAAAACGACGGAAAACCCTGGTGGCGACCCGTATGTCGGTCTTTGGTATCCCATACTGATTGCTTCTGTCTGTTTCGTGTTGGGTATGTTATTCCTGCCTTCCAAAAACGACGAAAACGTGATGGATTAGAGGGTAGTCCGAAGTCGACAGTGCGAAGTGCGAAGTCGACACAGTGCAAAGTCTCAACATTTTCAACCGCTCAACCACTCAACCTATAACAATCATGAATTCTCTTAAACGTCTTTCCGGCTTCTTATGGATACTCCTGGGAGTCGGCGCTATATACCTGATGGCACAACAAGCCGGTGTCGAAATTGCCGCTGCTGCAAAAGCCAACAAAGGGGTGCTCGATACCAAAATGTTCTGGTATATCATCATTCCAATTTTTACGCCGATCATGCTCGGATTGTGTTTGTTCGGCTGGTATGCCTGGAAAGGTGAATACGACCAGATTGCCCGCGATTCGGAACACCTGGTTTGAACCTTGTTGAATGTTACGGATTGGAGGACTTAATGGGGGTAGTGTAAAAAGTCTAAAGCAAAAAAGTTTTTCGCGCTAAATTCTGGTTGCCAAATGCAATGTGAAAATTTGACAACTTTTTAAAAGTTGTCAAATTTAGCACCCGGCTAAAACTTTATTTGGTATTCTTTGGCCAGGTTTTCAAATACCTGACTTGACACAACCCCCATTAAATCCTCCTCAAATCCTGAAACAGTCCGTCCCTTTATTTCTGCTAAAACGCTTCAAACATCGCTCCCGCCTGGCCAAGGGCTTTTCCGGACAGCCATTGGTATGCCCGTTCCTAAGGTGGAATAACTAACCCATTTTTCTTATTTCAAATTGATTTTTGATCATGCGTACGACATCCTTCTTGTCCGTATTGGCCATTGCTATGCTCAGTTGTAAACTGTATGCGCAGCCTACTGGCACCACACCGGTTACACCGGCGCCTGCAACCATTACACCTGTACCTAAAACCGACCATTCTTATAAGCCATTGACGCTCAAGTTAAATGATGACGGAAGCAAGTATGTTCGATTCATCATGTGGCACCAGTTCTGGGCGACCGCTACCCAGAATAACCCGGATACCCGTGATGTGCAAGGTAAGCTGGTAGACGGGTCGGAGGTTGCAGACAAGGCCTGGAGTACTGACCTGGCACTTCGGCGTTCCCGTTTTCTCGCCTACGCACAAATCTCGCCGCGCTGCTTGATCCTGACCCATTGGGGGATCAATAACCAGAGTTTTATCAACGGCGCCACTGCTCCGAATGGTCCCAACCCGACAACAACGCCGGGTAACCAGGGCAAAAAACCACAACTTTTTATTCATGATGCCTGGACAGAGTATGAGCTGTTGAAAAACAAACTCTATGTCGGCGCCGGATTGCATTATTTCAACGGCGTATCGCGTTTGAGCAGCCATTCCACCCTGAATTTTATGACCCTGGATGCGCCTATTTTTAACTGGCACAACATCGAGGCTACCGACCAGTTTGCACGTCAACTCGGGATATATGCCAAAGGGCAGTTGGGCAGGCTGGATTATCGCCTGGCACTGAACAAACCCTTTGCCAATGGTGTGGCGCCTGCCGCAGTCGCCAAAAACGGAGTAGCCGCCAATGTGGTTAACGAAAACTGGGCCACTGCCGGTTACGTCAACTGGATGTTCTGGGATAAAGAGAACAATAAACTGCCGTTTTATGCAGGCTCCTATTTAGGCGCTAAAAAAGTGTTGAACGTCGGCGTCGGATTCTACAACCACCCCAAATCGTCTCTTTACAAAACAGGAGACGGACGCGACTCCATTTTCCAGAACCAAGTGGCCATTGGAGCAGATGTATACCTTGATATGCCCCTGAATAAAACAAAAGGCACGGCACTCAGTGTATTGGCCACGTATTACAGCTTTGATTACGGCACCAACTACATCCGCAACCTGGGTATTTTGAACCTGCACCCGTCGGCGCCTACCACCAACAGCTGGGCGGGCGCCGGGAATGCACAACCCACCATCGGTACCGGTAGTGTCATTTATCTGCAGGCGGGCTACCAGCTGCCAAAACTGAAAAACGGCACCGCTTTCATGCCTTATGTAACAGTAACACAAAAAGATTTTGAACGCCTGGCCGATCCTTCCACGCAGTACGGACTGGGCATCAACTATTTCGTGACCGGCCACAATGCCAAATTGACGCTGGAATACCAGACCCGTCCGGTTTATAAAGTTAATGCTGCAAACAACAATGCCATCGAGCGTACCGGATACAAAGGTGAGTTAATTCTTCAGACACATATTTTCTTGTAAATAAGTTGGCTGACATTAATAGTCGTTGTAGGTTTGGTTGTTCGGAAAAAAAAGATAAAATGAAAGTAGTGCAACCTGCAACCTTATGGGATTAAGCCTTGTCATCGGCTGTTCTCTGGCCTATATTACATTGTTGTTTTTGATTGCATGGTGGGTCGACAAACGCGCCGAGCGCGGTGTCAGCGTGGTCAACAACCCATATATTTATGCCCTTTCCTTAGCTGTCTATTGTACGGCCTGGACTTTTTTCGGTTCAGTAGGCCGTGCAACAACAGGAGGGCTGAGTTTCCTGGGCGTATACCTGGGCCCTACCTTGCTGGCGCCATTGTGGTATGTTTTGTTGCGTAAAATGATCCTGATCTCCAAACATCAGCGCATCACCAGTATTGCCGACTTTATTTCGGCCCGTTATGGGAAAAGTACACTTCTGGGGGTATTGGTCACGGTGATCGCCGTGCTGGGTATCGTGCCGTATATTTCTATTCAACTGAAGGCCGTCACATTCGGCATCAATACGCTGACGCACTACGGTAGCGGGCCTGCTCCGTTACCTGCTTCCATTTTACTGGATGCAGGTTTTTGGGTAACAGTGGCTATGGCGGTGTTTACAGCGATATTCGGTACCCGGAAACTCGACCCCAACGAGCGGCATGAAGGTCTGGTAGCGGCAGTCGCATTTGAAAGTATAATAAAACTCGTCACCTTTACGGCGGTCGGACTTTTTGTGACCTTCGGTATTTACAACGGTTTTAATGACCTGTTTACGCAGGCTGCTTTCCGGGAAGACACGGCCCGGATGCTGACTTTTGAATCTTCCGGAGTGACAACGTTTTCCTGGAATGTTTTGATGATGTTGTCCTTGTTTGCCATTATCCTGTTGCCCCGGCAGTTTCATATTTCGGTCGTGGAGAACACCTCTCCGCGGCATATTCCGAAGGCCATGTGGGTATTCCCGCTGTATTTGTTGCTCATCAATATTTTTGTACTGCCCATCGCCCTGGCCGGTAAAATGATGTTTGATGCGGGGGTGCATCCCGATACCTACGTTTTGAGTTTGCCGCTGGCAAAAGGTGCTGCCTGGCTGGCGCTTGCAGCCTTTATCGGTGGGTTTTCGGCAGCCACCAGCATGGTTGTAGTGGAAGCGACAGCCCTGAGTATCATGTTCAGCAACCATATTGTCGTCCCATTACTGATCAAAACCCGCAGTATCGGGGACAACGATCTGGTCAACGGCGCCGCACGACTGCTCGATATTAGAAGAATCAGCATCCTGCTTATGTTGTTTCTGGCCTACTGGTACCAGAAATCGGTGGGGAATACCTACGATCTGGTTTCGGTCGGACTCATTTCCTTTACAGCAGCGGCACAGTTGGCTCCTGCGATGATTGGCGGTTTATACTGGAAACGGGCCACCCACCAGGGCGCCGTGACGGGGCTGATAGTCGGGTTTTTTATATGGGCATTTTGCCTGCCCCTGCCCAGCATGGCACAAGCGGGTATTATTTCCAATACATTCGTTTCAGAGGGATTGTTCGGCATCGCTTTTTTGAAACCTTATGCCTTGTTCGGTATGACCGGACTGGATCCCATCACCCATGCGGCCTTTTGGAGTTTGTTTCTGAACGCATGGGCTTATGCTATCGTTTCCGTGAACACTCAGCCTTCCATGCTGAGTCTGACCCAGGCTGATTTATTCGTAAATATTCACAAATACATCAGCGGACAGGAGTACGATATTTTAAAACGCGAAGCCAAAATCGGAGATTTAAAAGCCATACTTCATCGTTTTTTGGGCGAAGCCCGCGCATTGACTCTTTTAAATGAGTACCAGACGGCGAATAATGTTTTGCTTGATAATCAAAAGATTGCACAGGCCGACCTCATTAGTTTTGTGGAAACAAACCTCGCCGGCGCCATCGGTGCGGCCTCTGCTCGTTTGGTGATCGACAGTGTGGCAAAAGAGGAGCAGATTACACTGGATGAAGTGATGCGCATCCTCGAACAGACCCGCGAAGCTGTACAGCACAGCCGTATTATGGAGACCAAAAACGAACAATTGAAAGTGCTCACCCTCCAACTCACCACCGCCAATGTACAATTGAAACAACTCGACCGGCTTAAAGCCGATTTTATTACAACCGTCACCCACGAACTGCGTACACCGGTCACCAGCATTAAAGCACTCTCCAGAATTATCCTCGACGATTACGATCAACTCGATGCCGGGCGCCGCAAAGCATACCTGGAAATTATCGTCAATGAAAGCGACCGGATCAGCCGACTGATTAATCAGGTGCTCGATATTGAAAAAATGCGTTCGGAACAACAAGCGCAACCAGTGGATTCCGTCGATTTGCGCGAAATCGTGCTGACTACAGCTGCCGGGATGCAACAACTGTTTGCCGAACGCCACGTCACCTGTTCCCTGCCGCCCCCCGGCGAGTCGCTGCAAGTGCAGGGAGACCGGGATAAACTGATTCAGGTAGTGGTTAACCTGCTGTCCAATGCACTCAAATTTTGCGATCAGGACTCCGGTAATATCAAAATTGATCTGCAATGCAAAGATCAGTACGTACTGCTGGGTGTGCGCGACAACGGCCTGGGTATTCCGATCCATGCGCGCGACATGATTTTTGAGCAGTTTACCCAGTTGCACAGCCATGACCAGGGCAAACCCCAGGGCACCGGACTTGGACTATTCATTACCCGCAAGATTGTAGAACAACATGGCGGCACGATTCGGGTGGAAAGCGAGCCCGGTGAAGGCTCACTGTTCGAGGTGAAACTGCCGCTTTTTAAACAATAATTTACGTTTCCTAAAAAAAACAGGCATTATATTTTTGGTTTGTTTAAGATGCCCTACTTTTATACCGAATTCAAAATAAAAACGAATCAAATTACCGTGCATATTTCCGATAGTGCTGCTAAAATCCTGGTAGTGGACGATGAGCCTAATATCATTGTCGCACTTGAATACCTGCTTCAACGGGAAGGTTATGAAGTATTTAAAGCATATAATGGCCAGGACGCACTCGATATGCTTGTTTCACTGGTTCCTGATGTGGTCGTGCTCGATGTAATGATGCCCGGTATGGATGGTTTCGAAGTAGCGCGGCGTATCCGGCAAATGCCTGCGCTGGAACTCGCTAAAATCATTTTCCTCACCGCCAAGGGTACCCAACGGGATAAAGAAAGTGGTTATGCCAGCGGCGCCGAGTATTACATGATCAAACCTTTTGAAAATGAAGTGTTTGTGAGTACGGTAAATGAAATTATGGCATACGGTTAATGG
>JALHMA010000046.1:18440-22915 GCA_022844265.1 Saprospiraceae bacterium
TGGACTAGTTTTAACCCATGATTCGCATTAATATTTTAAGACATCCCGAATTTTTCTTCTGTGAAAAATTCGGGATTTTTTTGCTCAGCCGTCGCCCAAACCCGGGCTGAATCAAATTTTTGAAAAATAATTTAAAATATATACATAACTATATGTGTTTTTATTAACTTCGCCTTGTGAAAAGTACCAAACACCGCAACATCATTCCGTTGATTTGTATTTTATTCAAAATATCATTCTGATTTTATAGTCAACACAAAGTGGTTTTGAACGAGGAGGTGTATTCATTCACTGATTACCAATGCTTTCTCAACCATCAACATTCTCAACCTCTCAACTTTGAGTATACATGACGCCATACGAAACACTTTATCAGCGCAGTATTGCCGATCCCGAAGGGTTTTGGGAGGAACAGGCCCGTGCCATCGATTGGTTTGAATTCCCCAAAAACATCCTTTCAAAAGATGAAAACGACCTTTTCCGCTGGTACGATGGTGGGATGCTGAACACCTGTCATCTGGCGCTCGATTATCATGTTGCCCATGGCAGGGCCGATCAGGTGGCGCTTATTTATGATTCGCCGGTTACGCAGATGTTTCAACAATTTACATATCGCGAGTTACTGGATGCAACGGCCCGTTTTGCCGGTGCTTTGCAGCAACTTGGGGTAGGGAAGGGCGATCGGGTGATCATTTACATGCCTATGATTCCGCAGGTAGTGGTCGGGATGTTGGCCTGCGCCCGCCTGGGCGCCATCCATTCGGTTGTTTTTGGCGGTTTTGCGCCGCATGAACTGGCGTTGCGGATCGACGATGCACAACCCAAGGTTATTCTGACTGCCAGCGCCGGGGTAGAATTTGATAAGATCATTCCTTACGAACCCATTCTTGAAACGGCTTTGAAGGAAGCCCGGCACCAGGTAGACCATGTGGTACTGTTTCAGCGCTGGTTCAGGAAATCAGAACCTGGGAATACGCGCTACCTCGACTGGGAATTGCTGGAACGATCGGCAACAGCGGTTGGTTGTACGCCTGTGGCAGCCACTGATCCGCTTTATATCCTGTATACGAGTGGCACTACAGGCAAACCCAAGGGCATTGTTCGGGACAATGGCGGCCATGCCGTAGCGTTGCGATATTCCATGCAGCATATTTACAATGCGCTGCCCGGCGATGTGTACTGGGCTGCCAGCGATGTCGGCTGGGTGGTAGGCCATTCCTACATCGTTTATGCGCCCCTGATCACCGGTTGTACCACCATTTTATACGAAGGTAAACCCGTCCGTACCCCGGATGCCGGCGCTTACTGGCGGGTCATTTCAGATTATAAAGTGAAAGTGATGTTTACGGCGCCGACCGGTTTCCGGGCAGTGAAAAAAGAAGACCCCGATGGTGTGCTGAAACAGGATTACGCAATTGATTCACTCCGGTATCTTTTCCTGGCCGGTGAGCGTTGTGATGTGGCTACACTGGAATGGGCGCAACAATTGCTCGGCATTCCTGTCATCGATCACTGGTGGCAGACGGAAAGCGGATGGCCCATGCTGGCCAACCTGGCCGGTGTGGAATTATTGCCCGTACCACCGGGTTCGGTTGGCAAACCCGTACCTGGTTTTGATGTGCAAATCATTGATAGTGAATCTAATGTAATGGGCCCTGGAGAAGAGGGCGCCGTGGGAATTCGCTTGCCCTTGCCGCCTGGCTGCCTGCCTTCCTTATGGAATGCGCCCGAACAGTTTAAAGATAGTTACCTCCGTGCATACCCGGGATATTACTTTACGGGCGACGGCGGCTACCGCGATCAGGATGGCTATTTCTTTATTACCGGTCGGATAGACGATGTTATCAATGTAGCGGGGCACCGGCTCAGCACGGCCGATATGGAAGAAATTGTGGCGTCGCATCCGGCTGTTGCAGAATGTACGGTGATCGGAGTGGCCAATGATTTGAAAGGCCAGGTTCCCATGGGTTTTGTCGTACTGAAAGCAGGTATTGAGATCACGGAAACGGCCCTGGAGGCAGAGCTGGTGAAAATGGTGCGCGAACGGCTTGGCGCGGTTGCATGTTTTAAAAATGCCTTGATTGTCAAACGTTTACCTAAAACGCGTTCCGGCAAAATATTGCGTCGCGTGATGCGAAACATCGCTGACGGGAAAACTTTTCAGCCACCATCCACCATCGAAGATTCCGGCGTACTGGATGAAATAAAAGAAAAATTACATCATATTTCGTCTTGATTTTTGTTGACTTTTTTGATAGAAACCAGGACATGCATATTTTGCCACTTTTTGAAGAAAACATTGCGATACCAATGACATCACAAATCAATTCGTTTGAAGAATACAAAACCGAATACGCGCGCTCCGTGGCTGATCCGGAAGGTTTCTGGGCGGAACAGGCCGCTACTTTCCAATGGAAAAAGCCCTGGAAATCAGTGCTGAAATGGAATTTCAAGGAACCGGACATCAAATGGTTCCTGGGTGGAAAACTCAATATCACCGAAAACGTACTCGACCGGCACCTCGCCACCCGGAGCAAACAAACCGCTATTATCTGGGAACCCAACGACCCCAACACAAAACCCAGAAAAATTACCTACAAACAACTGTACCAGCAGGTTTGCCAGTTTGCCAACGCATTGAAAGCGCAGGGCGTAAAAAAAGGCGACCGCGTTTGTATCTACATGCCCATGACGCCCGAACTGGCGGTTGCCGTGCTGGCCTGCGCACGCATCGGCGCCATTCATTCGGTGGTTTTTGCCGGTTTTTCAGCCAATTCCGTAGCAGATCGTATCAAAGATGCCGGATGCACAGTGGTGATTACTTCTGACTACAATGCCCGGGGCGCCAAAAATATTCCCGTCAAACAGGTTATCGATGAAGCGCTGGAGCTGGGGTGTGATGCGGTACATTCGGTGATTATTCACCAAAATACCGGGGGCGAAGTGACCTGGACGGAAGGCCGTGACTATTGGTGGCACGAGATCATCACCGGCCAACGCAAAAGTTGCAAGGCGCAACAAATGGATTCGGAAGACCCGTTGTTTATTCTGTACACCTCCGGCTCCACCGGCAAGCCCAAAGGCGTGGTGCATACCCACGGCGGCTATATGGTGTACACCGAGTACACTTTCCGCAACGTATTCCAATACCAGGATAAAGAGATTTTCTGGTGTACCGCCGACATTGGCTGGATTACGGGCCACTCCTACATCATTTACGGCCCCTTGCTGGCCGGCGCGACTTCCCTGATTTTTGAAGGGGTGCCGACATACCCCGATCCGGGTCGTTTCTGGGATGTCATCAAGCGCCATAAAGTGAATATTTTTTACACGGCTCCCACGGCGATCCGCGCGCTCATGGCAGCGGGAGATGAATGGGTGAAAAACCGCCGCCTGCCTTCGCTGCGGGTGCTGGGCACCGTGGGCGAACCTATCAATGAAGAGGCCTGGAACTGGTACAATGAAAAAATCGGCAAAAAACGCTGCCCGATTGTCGATACCTGGTGGCAAACGGAAACTGGCGGTATCATGATTACGCCGATTGCGGGTATTACGCCGACCAAACCTTGTTTTGCTACTTTGCCACTTCCCGGCGTTCAGCCTGTGCTGGTGGATGCCAACGGTACGGAAATAATCGGCAACGATGTGGAAGGTATGCTCTGCATCAAATTCCCCTGGCCGAGTATCATCCGAACCACTTACGGCGACCACGAACGCTGTCGGCAGAACTACTTTGCCACGTTCAAAAACATGTATTTCACCGGCGATGGCGTGCGCCGCGACCACGACGGTTACTACCGCATTATCGGCCGCGTGGATGATGTGATCAATGTCAGCGGCCACCGCATCGGCACGGCGGAGGTGGAAGATGCTATCAACAAACACGACGACATCGTGGAAAGCGCCGTGGTAGGTTTTCCGCACGATATCAAAGGACAAGGTATTTATGCCTATGTGATTGTTACAGAGCAGATTACAGACCATGCCGCTTTCAAAAAACAGGTGCTGGATATTGTCGCTAAAGAAATCGGGCCGATTGCCAAACCGGACAAAATTCAGATCGTACCCGGCCTCCCGAAAACGCGTTCGGGTAAAATCATGCGCCGCATCCTCCGGAAAATCGCGGAAGGCGACACGTCCAACCTGGGCGATATTTCGACGCTGCTGAACCCGGAAGTGGTGGAGGAGATCAAGATGGGAGCCGTGTAGCAAGTCCGAAGTGCGAAGTCGTTAGTCCGAAGTCGTGCCGATTTTGAGTCGTCATTGTGAAGTAAGTCCGAAGTCCGTACAGTGTGCCGTTTCATCCTTGGGTTTCCAAAACATGAAACAGCGTACCCTACGGACTTCGGACTTCGCACTGTCGACTTCGCACTTGCTACGGTGTACTCTACGGACTTCGCACTGTCGACTTCGCACTTCGGACTACCTAAACCAGCCAAAGCGCAGCGTCAGCGCATACACCGGCGCATTCAGGT
>JALHMA010000047.1:0-10131 GCA_022844265.1 Saprospiraceae bacterium
GTTACCATCTGGGCATAGACATGACAATATAGTCCCAGACATAACCACAACATGAAGTTTTTTTTCAAGTTTACCTCTTTTTGAATTGAATGGGCGAAGTTAAGTAAAAGGGCAAGTTCCAGTAAGACCCGCGCATGGCGGTAAATTTTGTCCGCCCGGAAACATATCCGCTGCTTCAAAACAAGTTGACGGATCAATTGTCTACTTACTTTCGTTTTGTCAAAGTACCGTATTTATTTACCACATAGTTCACATAGTTTTAAACATAGAACACATAGCGTAGAGTACGCTAAAAACTATGTGTTCTATGTTTAAAACTATGTGAACTATGTCGTAAAAAGATAAAAAAAAAACTAAATCAACATGTCAACAAAAATTGTTTTCCCCCTGGCAGCGGCTATCGTGCTGCTTTTTTCCTGCAATGCCTTTTCGGGCAAAAACACACCGGATACCGGTCACGCAGCAATGACCGCGCAACCTGATCCCGTTGTGTACGGCGAACTGGACACCGCCACTTTGGCCTCCGGTTGTTTCTGGTGCGTAGAGGCGGTTTTTGAAAGCCTGAAAGGGGTAAAAGAAGCGGTTTCAGGCTATTCCGGCGGGCGCACGGTCAATCCGACCTATGAGGAAGTTTGTTCGCATACCACCGGGCATACCGAAACGGTGCAGGTGTACTACGATCCGGCGATGATTTCCTATCAGACTTTGCTGGAAGTGTATTTCGCTTCGCAGGATCCTACGCAAGTGAACGGACAAGGCCCCGACCACGGCGATTCGTACCGTTCGGTGATTTTTTACGGCAATGAAACGGAGCGCACCCTCGCCGAGGCCTATAAAAAGCAACTGAACGATTCGGGCAAGTATTCAAAACCCATTGCGGTCATTATCGAACCGCTGAAGGTGTTTTACATGGCGGAAGACTACCACCAGAACTACGAAAAACTACACCCGGAAAACCCGTACGTGCGGAATGTGTCCGTTCCGCGCCTGAACCGGATGAAAAAACAGTTTCCGCAGTTGTTGAAGTGAGCGTCCGGCTCATTGTTTAATTTGCCCCAGTTTTGTGAGTATTTCCGTCAGTTCGGCCGGCTTGTTGGTACCGATGAGCAACTTTTTATGGTTGGTAAATTCCAGTTGCAGCCCGGTATCGCCTGCGATATTATAAGCTGCGCCCCTGCCGAAGTACCCCAATCGCAAACCCCAGCCACCGTATTCCGTAATGGCGGAATATTGCCGGATGTATGATTTTGTCAGGCTGTCCCAGGAGTAATGCCTGTATGACAAATGAAAAGGGAAAAATCTGACGTATATTCCGCCTGCCCTGATTTGGGTATCGAGCCGAAAAGCTGCGAACAATGCAGTCAGCAATAAGACCAGTCCGGTTACAATGATTAGCCCGTTGTTGCCCATCGGGTTGTCTCCAAATACCTGCCCGCCGATGACTTGCTGCCAAACGCCCAAAAGGAATATGCTGTTCACTACAAGCAGGATAAGCCATAGCCACCACTGCTTGAATCTTTGTGTTTCAGAGAATAAGATTTCGTTGTGCATTGTATATTATTTTCATGTGAATCATGGGTCAAATCACGGCATAAATAAGCGCAGCGCCGAACAACCAGGCAACAGGAGAAATGAGTTGAAAATACAGGGGTTTTAAGATGTCTGCGCTCTTCAAAAAAATGATTATAATCCACTGAGCGATGCTTATTATCATAGCGTAGGGTTTTATATATTTTCAAGAGTTGACGGCTACGCCCCCCAGGGCAAACGCATCAAATTTCGGCAGCGCCACCATAAACCGCGCGCCTTTGCCCACTTCCGACTGCACTTCCACCTGCCCGCCGTGTGCCTGCACGATACTGAGGGTACTGGCTAAGCCAAGGCCCATGCCATTTTGTTTGCGGGAAAAATAAGGTTCAAATATCTGGTGAATTTGATCCCTTGCAATACCCGGGCCGTTGTCGCGGATACTGAAAATAAAGGAGTTGCCGTCTTGTTCGGTGCCCAGTTCGAGGATGCCGGCGCCCTTTTCCATAATTTCCACGGCATTGATAATAATGTTGAGGAGCGCAATTTTAAGTTTTTCCGGGTCGGCCTGAATAGCCGCCGGCCTGCTGTCATAGTGCCGGTACACGGTAATTTTTTTGAGTGCGATGCGGTCGGCAGCGATGGCGAGGCTCTGTTCGAGCAAGGACTTGGGATCGACGGTCTGGAGTTGCAGTTGGCCTGTATTGCTGGACTGCAGCAGGTCGGTCACCAACTTGCCAATGCGCCGGCTGTTGCGCTGGATGATGTCGAGCAACTCCATCAGTTCCGGGTCCGGGTGTTCGGCCAGTATTTGCCCGACAGACAGGTCGATATTGGTGAGCGGATTGCGGATTTCATGCCCGAGCATCCGCATAAACCGTCCGGTAGAGGCTAGTTTTTCAGCGATCAGCAATTCCTGTTCGGCCTTTTTACGCCGGGTGATGTCGTGCAGGATGACCTGGAAAAACACTTCATCGGGCCGGGCCGGCATCTGGTGGAAAGTGCTGGCGATGACAACCGTACGGATACTTTTGTCGGCCGTAATCAGGGTAGCCTCCAGGTCGCGGATACTTTCCCAAAGGGCTGTTTTTTGAGTAAAGTAAAGCCTGTCTGATTCGTTTTCAAATAAATCAGACAACTTTTTCTGTTGCAATTCATGCTTTGAAAAACCGGTCAGTTCCAATGCAGAAGGGTTGGCATCCGTAAATCTGCCCCCGGCGTCCAGCAGGCAGATAGCGTCCATAGAGCCTTCAAAAATGCCCCTGTATTTTTCCTCGCTTTCGCGCAGAGCCTTGTGGGTTGCCGCCCTGCCAATACTGTAACGGATGCTGCGTTCGAGTTTTTCAGGTTCCAGATCACCTTTCACCAGGTAGTCGGCTACCCCGAGTCCCAGAGCCTCCGTATCGATGGTTACGTCGCCCCTGCCGGTCAGCATAATAATGGGCGTGTAGAGTCGCAGGTCGTTGGCGATGCGCAGTAAATCAAGCCCCGTGCGCGCGCCGAGCAGGTAATCGAACAACCCTATGTCGAAATGCCTTTCGTTGAGCAGGTATATAGCTTCGTCATAGGTGGCGGCCCAGGTCACCTCGAATTGCTGGTCCCGGATGTCGCGCAGACATTCGGTCGTCAGGAAATAATCATCCTCGTCGTCGTCCACTAACAGGACAGAAATAAGGGCCATGGCGCGTGTTTGGTGTATGGTGTTTGGTGTATGGTGTATGGTGTTTGGTGTTTGGGGCGTCTGCTCATTGTTTGAGGGGCAGCACGACTGTGAATATTGCCCCTTTTTCTTGCCGGCCTTTCGCAAAAATAGCGCCCTGGTGATTATCCACTATTTTTTTACAAATAGCCAGTCCTACGCCAGATCCGCTGTATTCTGTTCGGCCGTGCAGGCGCTGGAAAATGGTGAAAATCCGTTCCGAATTGGTTTGTTCGAAGCCAATGCCATTGTCCTTTATTTTAATGATGCAATACTCATTATCAGGCAGCAGAGCGTATTTTTTGGGCAAATCGACGCCTGCAACGATGCGACAGCTCAGTTTCACTTTCGGCGGTCGGCTGTCATGTGCAAACTTCAATGCGTTGTTCAGCAGGTTTTGGAACAACTGCCGCATCTGGCTCGGAATAGATTCGATGACTGGTAATGTATCGGGCAGTTTGATTTGCGCTTTTGTACGTTCCACCGTATCCATATCGGCCAAAACATCTGCAATAATATGGTTCAGGTTCGTCGGCTCAAACTTCCGGTCGGTTTGTGTAGCCCTGGAGAACGACAACAAATCATTGATCAACGTTTCCATACGCTTGGCTGCATTGTTCATGCGGGTAATGTATTCCTTACCTTCTCCGCTGAGCAATTCATCGTATTTTCGGTTGAGGCGCTCGCCAAAAGACATGATTTTGCGCAGCGGCTCCTGTAAATCGTGGGAAGCGACGTATGCAAATTGTTGTAATTCACGGTTGGAACGGTCGAGTTGCTGCACCCGTATTTCGAGTTCGCGTTGTTTTTTATTCAATTCGCTGACATCTTTCAGGAGCAGCACACCGACCACATTCTCGGATTTGTCGTCGTCGCGGCTGTCCGAATAGACGCTGGCTTTGAAAAACCGGCCATCGATTTCGTGTTCCAGATCTGCGCGTTCGCCGCCGAACACTTTGGTTACATGTTCACCCAGAAATGTAAACGGATTGGTTTCAAATAAAGACTTGAGGTTTTTGCCCATCAGGTCGCCTTCCATATTGAGCCGGATAAAACGCGGCACGCCTTCGCTCAGCAGGATATTGAAATCCTTGTCGAACAGGATAATTTCGTTATCGGCCAGACTTTGGGTAAGTGATTTGTAGAGGCGCATCAGGCGGCGTTCGGCAAAAGCAGATTCTTTCACGCCTGTAATATCTGTCAGCGCAATCGTCAACCGGGTTTCTGTTTTTGTGACAGAAGCCAGTACCCAACGATTTTGATCGTTCAGGAAAAAATCTACGGCAACCGAATGTGCATCAAGTATTTTTTCGACTACTTCAGCCGGTAATAACTTGTCAAGCGGCAGTCCTGTTGTTTTTTCGATCCCGAGTATTTCAATCGCTGCCTTGTTAACTTGCGTACACTTCCAGTTATCCCTATCTTCTGAAGGGTTCAAAAGCAGGAGACCATTGGGTAAAATGTCGAATATCTCTTGTAAATGCTCCATTCATTACTGTATGTTGTAAGCTTTTAACTTGTTGTACAACGTTTTCCTGTCGATGCCAAGTGCTTGAGCGGCTTTGCTTTTATTGAAACGAACTTCCTGCAAAACCTTCATAATCATTTCATATTCCGCAACATTGGCCGCCGCTTTCAAATCGGTCCTTGCCGGAATTTGTGTAACCTGCTGCGGCTGCGGCTGCGGCGCAAAAACGGGTACAGCCTGTTCTACAGGCGCAAACGATGCAGGCGGCATCCAGGCAGGCGGTTCCGTTGTATACGTTTCAACAGATACCGGCTCATCAAGCACTAATTTTTGAAAATGGGTAATTTCAAAAGGCAAAGACAAAGCCTCCACACGGGAACCGTCGGTAAGCAAAGCAGCGCGTTTGATCACATTTTTTAATTCCCGTACGTTTCCGTACCACGGATAATGGATGAAAATATGTGCCACATCATCTGAAAACCCTTGTAATGGCTTATTGAGTTCGCGGGCGGTTTCCTGTAAAAAGTGTTGCGCGAAAAGCATGATATCGTCGCGGCGTTCGCGCAACGGCGGCAATTCGAGGCTGAACTCGTTGAAACGATGGTAGAGGTCTTCGCGAAATTTGCCTTTTCGGCAGGCGACCAAAAGGCGCTCGTTGCTGGCAACAATGATCCGTACATCGAGGGGGATTTCCTTAGCGGAACCGATGCGTTTGAGTCGGCGTTCCTGTACCACCCGAAGCAGGGATACCTGCACGTCATAGGGCAGATTGGAAACTTCGTCGAGGAAAAGCGTTCCGCCATTGGCGGCTTCAAAGTGACCAATTTTGGTACCTAAAGCACCCGTAAATGATCCTTTTTCGTGTCCGAACAGTTCGCTGTTCGCCAGGTCTTTTGAAATGGCTCCGCAGTCCATCGCTATAAAAGGTTGTCCGGCGCGGGAGCTGCGGTCGTGGATCATCCGCGCGATCGATTCTTTTCCAGACCCGCTTTCACCGTAAAGAATGACGCTGTAATTGGTGGGTGCTACCAGGTCTATCTGTTTGTACATGGTTTGTGCCGCAGCACTTTGGCCGATTACATAACTATTGCGCACCGGAGTAAAAGAAGGCCTGGACTGGCCCGGCGCGGCAACAGGAACGGTGCTGGCAGGCACGGCCGGGCCGGAATTCAAGGCGTTTTGGATACTGTGCAGAATTTCATCGGGGACAATAGGTTTGGTAATATAGTCGACAGCACCCAGTTTCAGTACGTTAACAGCCATGCGGATATCGGAATACCCGGTCATGACCAGCACAGGGATATGGGGCCATTTTTGCCGAAGTTGTTGCAAAACATCCGAACCGTCCATGTCGCCCAGCCGGAAATCCGTCAGGATAAGATCCGGTTGCCCGGCTTCAGCCGCGCGAATACCTTCACGTCCGCTGTTGACGGTCTCCACCTCAAAACCTTTTCGACTCAGAAACCTGTTTAGCAGGGTGCAGATATCGGGGTCGTCGTCTATGATGAGAATTTTTTTCATGGGTAGGCTGGTTGTTAGATTGGTGGGGTTGAGATTGTTGAGTAGTTGAGGGTTGAGATTGTTGAGGGCCGCTCTGAGAAGGAGGGTTTTGTTTATCGAGTGGCCCTCAACAATCTCAACCCTCAACTCCTCAACAATCTCAACCCTCATCAACCTGATGCATTTCGTCGTTTTGTCGCGATCGGAATATGCATGGCATCGCGGTATTTGGCAACGGTGCGGCGTGCCAGGGTATACCCTTTTTCGTGCAGCAGCGTACAAATATCCTGGTCGCTTATCGGTTGTTGTTTGTTCTCAGCGGCAATAAGATCGGCGATAAGCCTGCTGATTTCTTTGTTGGTCACCAGTTCGCCGTCTGTTTTGGCCATACCTTGCCGAAACAGGTCCTTGAGGTGTATGATTCCAAAATCGGTGAGCGCGTATTTCAGACTGGTCACCCGTGAAATGGTGGAAATGTCTAATAGTGCGATTTGTGCCACGTCTTTCAGGATCATCGGGCGGAGTTTTTTAGTATCTCCTGTCAGGAAGTACTCCTGCTGTATATGTACGATGGCTTGCATGGTGACGAGCATGGAGTGCTCGCGCTGGCGCACCATTTCTACAAACCACGTTGCGGCGTCCACTTTGGATCGCAGGTATTGCATAGCGGCTTTTTCCTTTTGTTTGGGTTTGCTGCGCTGCATGGACTGAAGCATTTCGCGCATGTGGGCACTGACCTGCAATCCACCGCTGTTGGTATGGGGCAAATAAATCTGCAAGTTTCCATCCTCGTCCTTTTCCACCACAAATTCGGGTATAATATTTTGATTTTTAGCCAGTTCTGTGGTTTGTCCGGCTACCGGACGGGGATTTAGTTTTTTGATAATAGCGGCGGCAGCGCGTATTTCCGGGAGACCAACTTTCAAATTGTGTACCATTTTTCCATATTGCTGCGCAGCCAGGTCGTCGATATGTTCCTCCACAATGCGCAAGGCGAGATCGATATGCGCCGTACCGTGCGGAAGGTTTTCGAGTTGCAGCAACAGGCATTCGCGCAGATCGCGGGCGCCTATCCCGGCCGGGTCGAGGGATTGCACCGTTTCCAGTTCAGACGCTACTTCCGTTTCTTCCACGATGATACCATGTGCGAAAGAGAGCATATCGGCCAGGTCGGCAATGCTGATGCGCAGGTAACCGTCATCGTCGAGGCTGTCAACAATATAACCCGCAAGCATCTTTTCCCGGGGGGGAAGTTGTAGCACAGTGATCTGGGCTTTGAGCTGTTCGCGGAAGTCGTAGGTTTGAACGAGGGTCTGCTGAAAAACTTCCTCCTGGGTATGCTGCGACTCAGCAGTGGTCGCGTAATTGAGCGTATCGTCTTGCTGATCGTCCCGGTGGTATTGTTCGATAATTTCAAAGCGCTCCATATCCAGATCGGCTTCATCCGAGTAGTCATTGTCAGGAGCTGTATCGGACGTTTCCGTGTGTATATCGGGGTCGGACGCATCACTTTCGAGGGCCGGATTCTCGAGGACTTCATGTTCAATACGTTGTTCGAGTTCCAGCGTGCCCAGCTGTATAAAATGGAGCAATTGAATCTGCTGTGGCGAGAGATTCAGGGTTTGCTTCTGTCCGATTTGCTGGTTTTGCCGTATCATGCATCCTTTTTTGGCGTATTGTAGAACTCTTTACCCAGTAAAAAAATTGTGCCGCACCCCGAAATGGGGAAATGTGTGTAAAATATTGAACAAAACAGTTATGAGTGATGAGTTATGAGTTATGAGTTATTGGAGTTTCAGGCTGGGATGGGGAAATAATGCAACCTTCATTTCCCCATTCCAGCCTGAAACTCCAATAACTCATAACTCATAACTTATAACTCATCCCTCCCTCTTCATCCTCTTATGCGAAAACGGACCCTTCAATTTTTGTACACTACACTTGCCCTCACGGTGCTGTTGCTGTTGAGTGTCGGGGTTTTTACATTTCGGTCGTTGAGTCGTTTAATAGAACAAAGCAATGCGGTATCCCATACCAATGAGGTGCTTTTTCAAACGGAAAAAGCCCTCTCCACGATGAGAGATGCGGAATTAGGACAGCGCGGGTTTCTCCTTACGCATGATTCTGTTTTTTTGGCGACCTATGAATTGGCAACACAACAACTGGTTCAGCAACTCAACAGAGTGGACTCCCTGACCAATATGCGTCCGCAACCTATTCAACGCCAACGCGTCCGCCGGCTTTTTCATTTTGCCAAGCAACGCGATGCGCATATCAAACAAATTCTTGCTGCAAGTCTCCAACCCGCAAGTCCGGATTATGAATTGCGGATTACGGCATTGGTCAAACGGGGGAAAGTTACAATGGACAGTATCCGTGTTCTGGGCGATAGTCTGCAAAATACTGAAAAACTTCTTTTGGCTGAGCGTATTCATCAGAAGGACCGGTTTTCAACCAATACGCTTGTTATGCTGTCCCTGATTTCGTTGTTGGCTGTTATGGTTTTTTCCGGCGCATTTTACTTTCTTATCCAGGAAGTAAAACAGCGGCAGAATTACGAGCGGCAACTGGAAAAAACAGTAGCAGATTTGCAGCGTACCAACCAGGACCTGGAACAATTCGCGTATGTTGTATCGCATCATTTACAGGAACCCCTGCGCAAACTACAGACCTTCGGCAACCGGCTGTCGCAGAAACACGCCGTCGAACTGAAAGACGATGCGCGTTTCCTGATGGAGCGTATGAGCAGCACAGCCCATCAATTGCAAACACTTCTGGCAGATTTGCTGGTGTATACCGAACTGGGGCACCAAGCGGGCACTTCTTCTTTTAAAGTATTTGATCTTTCAGAAGTATTCCAAAAGGTGGTAATGGAGCAGGAAAATGAAATACAGGAACTGCATGCGACAGTGGAATGGGATCAGCAAAAATGCCCTATTTGGGGTAATATGGATCAATTGGAACTGCTTTTCAGCCATTTATTGCAAAATAGTTTGAAATTTGTGGCGGAAAACCGAAGCCCGCAAATTTCGATTCATACCTTTGTTCTGCAAGGCAAAGAAATACCATTCGCTACGCGGAGTCAGCAATCAGTGCAGTTTATTAAAATCATTTTTGCAGACAATGGCATCGGTATTGATCTGGAATATCGCGATAAAATATTCGGATTATTCCAACGCCTGCATCCAACTGACTACACTGGCACCGGGGTCGGGCTTGCTCTTTGCAAAAGAATTGTAAAACACCACAACGGCTACATCCACCTGGCCGATACTGCAACAGGTACTTCTTTTCATATTTATTTACCCATTTCTAATTAAATAAAATGCCATTAAAGACGCAACAACAGAAAACTGTAATCCTGATGGCTGATGACGATGCTGACGACCGCTATTTGGTGCAGGTCGCTTTTGAAGAAAACGAGATTCGGTGTGAATTACGCTTTGTGGAAGACGGAAGCGAGGTGTTCGACTTTCTACGGGGACATGGCAAACACGAAATAAATGGAAGCAAAATCCCTAATTTGATCCTTTTGGATTTGAATATGCCCAAAAAAGATGGGAAACAGGTTTTGCAGGAAATAAAAGCGCTGCCTGATTACCACCACATCCCGGTTGTGATTTTCACGACTTCCAAATCGCCCGATGATGTACGCCAACTCTACAAGATGGGCGCCAGCAGTTTCATTAACAAACCCTCTTCTTTTGAAAAACTCTCGGAGGTTGTCCGAAATATAGGCACTTACTGGGTAGAGACGACGGTGTTGCCTTAACGTGTCCATAAAAAAAGTGCCACGCAGACTAAAGCACCTTTTATCGGGCGCTTTCGCTGCGTGGCACTCATTATGAAATCCTTTTCGTGTGCCGGATTAGTATCCCGCACAAATCAGGACTGGTCAGGGTTGAGGCATTACGAATCTACTAAACCTGGTCTTTGA
>JALHMA010000047.1:10231-22772 GCA_022844265.1 Saprospiraceae bacterium
TGGTCTTTGACATAATTGGTTGCTTTCTTGCCGTTGCTCGCTACGGTGTCAAGCGTTTCTTCCGCATCGTCGGCCATTTGGGAGGTTTTGCTTTTGGCATTTTTCCAAAACGACTTGCCTTTGCTGATGATATGACGCATGAAATCGTCAACTTCATTGGCGGCAACACCTACTCCTTTTTCGGCTTTACCTTTGGTTTCAAACCAGGTTCTTTTGCTGTCTTCGAGGAGTTGCTCCAGCGATTCAGCCGATTTCCGGGTAGTTTTAAGGATTTGTTTGCGGGTGTCTTTTCCTGATTTAGGAGCAAGCAGAATACCCAACACAGCGCCTGCAGCAGCAGCGCCTAATACAGTGGCTAATAATTTTGATTTTGACATGGTATGTTTTATTTAATCGGTTAAGAATTATGCGTTTGTGATAAAGAATCAGGTAAAAAGTTTGTGCCGACTCTAAATATGTATTTAACGCCCCAATCGGTGTAATGTTGGGAAAAAGTGTGTAAAAGTTGCTTGAAAATATCGATTATTCTTTTGGTATGATAATTTACTGATTTACAGTATACTATAAGTAAACACAAAATGGTTTTGAACAAAAAAATCGACCCTAATCTGCTGATTTTCAATGCCTTCTCAACCGATCAACTTTAAGTATACTGCCAGGCTTTTAACCTGGAAGCAGATATTATGACATTTACCTGACCATATTATGTTACATGATAAAAAATTACTCATTGTGGAAGACGAGGCAGATGCCTGCCTGTTGATGGCGCGGCTGCTACGCCACAAGTTTGCACACATCGAGTGCAGTTTTTCGCTTGCGGAAGCACTGGGCAAAGCTGCCCTGTTGCAACCGGATTTCGTGTTGCTGGACAATAATCTCCCCGACGGTTGCGGCATCGATCACATCAGCGATTTTAAAAACTTCAGCCCGCAAGAGGTTAAAGTGGTCGTGATCAGCGCCCTCGATATTCGCTCGGAAGCGATGGCTGCCGGCGCCGATGATTTTATAGGCAAACCCCTCGCAGTAGCCGATTTGCATTGGTGATGCTTGTTAACAGGGATGAGGGATGAGGAATGAGGAATGCCGAGCGTTATGTCTGGACATAACGCTCGGAATTCCTCATTCCTCATTCCTCATCCCTGTAAATATTTATCCGTATTCCATTAAATCCGAAAAAAGGCTGCCCCGCTTTTGGGACAGCCTGCAAACCAAACTTACTTGTCGTCGGACTTCAAATCTTCAGATATTCTATCTAATTTATTTGCGACGCTGGTTTTGAAATCGCTCCAGCCGTCTTTCATGTCTTCGCCGACGCGCTTCATGTCGGCATTCAGGTCATCGCGCTGAGCAGCCAGTTTTTTCCGGCGTTCCTGCCAGCGGACTTTTTCTTTCGCAGTAGCCTTGTCTAAATTCTGGTCGATTTCGGCTATTTCAGCGTCGATTTCGCGACCGGCCTTTTCCATTTTGGCGGAGAGTTCGTCGCGTTCGGCTTTCATGGCGTCAACCATATCCCGGTTGGCATCTTTGAGGTCTTCTTTGGCGTCCTGCACGTTTTCTTTGGCATTCTGACGATCCCGTTCAGAGCTGTCGGAGCAAGCAGGGAGGAGAAACAGGGTGGTACAAGTGGCTAATAGGCCAGCAATAAAAAGGTACTTTTTCATAGTAATAGTGTGTGGTGGTGAAAACATTGATTTGGCGAAAGCAGGCGCCGGTGCGTGATGCAATCCGGCACTGCTTTGCCTGGAATTGGAAGATTGTCTGTGCAATGGATTATTTCAAAGCAATAGGAATGAAGCGTGGATTGCTTGCACGGGTATTTAGAATTCATATCCCAGCGTCACGCCGATTCCACGGGTGCGGCGGTAAGGTTTGTCGTCGTTCTGGTTGTTCGCATCGTTATCGAGCAGGTTGTTCATGCCCAGGTTGTAACGCGCATCCAGGTACATCTGGCCGAATTTCAATCCGCCGCCAAACGAGACACCGAAATCTGTACGGCGCTGGCGTTCTGCGGCATCGTCGTTGTCAAAGTCAAACTTGTCTTCCCGTGTTTCAGTGACTCCCAGCAGTGTTGTAGTGGTTTTTACTTTGCCGCTGATAGCCAGACCTGCAAAAGGACCTGCCAGCACATAAACGCCGTTGCCTGATTCGCTGAAAAATTTCAGTTTGGCTAATACGGGTACTTCCACATAGTTGTAGTACAGTCGCGAAACAACCTCGTTGTTTTCACCCAGGCCATATATCGATTTACCACCTTTCTGTATGTACAGGAGTTCCGGTTGGATGGTGAAAATGCTCGACAATCCCAGGTCAAATGCCAGGCCGGCCTGAAAGCCGGTGACGGAAGTGTTTTCCAGGGATTCGTAACTCTCTATGGTAGCGGATTCAGAAATGCTGGCGATATTGACACCGGCTTTTATTGACACTTGCGCCTGGCTGGTATTGGCCAAAAACGAAGTGGCGAGCACTGCGGTCAGGAAAAAATATTTAAAGTTCATACGTAAATTAAGTTGGTGAAGAAAAGGTTATGTTACCTACGAACTTAAAAAACACAGGCCATCAGGTTTTGGGGTTCATTTTCCCCAAAGTGTTGCAAGGGTGAGGAAAAGCGGCGTGATCTGTCTCCCACGGCTTTGATACCAAGCGATTATTTTGTACTCCGTGATAATTGTCACACGATTTCAGCCCTGTCGCATCGGACTTTTGTATCCGGATGGTAGCAATGACAACGAGAAATATACCATCAACCTGGTTTTGAATTACACCTACTGATGGGTGGTTATCCGTTATCCGTTATCAGGGTAGAAGCGCTGGGCCTCAACATTTTCAACCTCTCAACATGCTCAAAAAAATGACATCACTATTGAAAAACTGGCATTTCATGCGCCTGCTACGGGCAGGCATTGCTATATGGGCTTTTGCAGAGGTTTGGCGCACCGGCGAAATGATGCTGCTGATGCTCGGTGGCATATTTGCCCTGCAGGCGATTTTCGACATCGGTTGCTGCGGCGCCGCGGGTTGCGCTACGCCGCGTTCCTACGATCAAACATCGACGAAGCAAACGGAGGAAATTGTGTACGAGGAAGTTGGAAAACGACCGTGATCAAATTTGCACATCTTTAGCGATGCTGGTCAATGAGCACCACATACTGAGGCTTACTGAAAATGCTCCTAATCTTCATATTAGTAGGTGAGCAAAATTAGTCTCGCTTAAATTCTTTACAAATGCTTGAGTATCAACACGGATAACTGATAACCGATAACTACTTTGTTTTTTTATTGATACAGGTAAGGTTCATTGCTATAGGCCATTTGTCTTACATTTTCCAGCACCTGTTTCATATATTTTTCCCAAAATGTACTGGCAAACAACCAGTTTAATGGATATAGCAAAGCAATGTCTGCGTGCAAATGATAGGTGTATGCTACCAATATTTTATCCTCTTCGATTTCTGTTGTCTGCCATTCTCCTGTAAACTTTGAAAATCCCAATATCCAGGACTGAAAATCGCTTACTTCAATTTTCCAGTAGTTGTTTTCCACGCGTTCAATTACTTTGTCAACGGAAGCGAAACCACCTTTTTGAGTCAAGGACTTTTCGGTATAAATTTTTTTACTACAACCAGGTTTTCCCCAGTGTTCGTCATCCGTGCAATGTGTCACCCTCGGCATTATACCGTAACCCGTGTGAACCTTTGAAACATCGCATAACATAGGCGTCTTAAAAGCCCGTTCCAAAGAACAGTGGAAGATAGTCATTATTTTAACTGTTATTTCCATCAGCGGTCGCGAGTGTCGTTAATTCCAGATCTCATTCATCTCTGTCAGCACAATTGGTTTCCCGTCCGTAACAACAATGGTATGTTCGTGCTGTGCCATAAAACCGCCCTTGTTTCCAACCATGGTCCAACCGTCCTGCAAAGTGTCTACATAGGTGGAAGTCGTTGAAATGAAGGTTTCAATAGCAACAACAGCATTTTTCCTAAACCTTGTCAGGTTAAACCGGTCTCTGTAATTCGCTATTTCAGCCGGTTCTTCGTGAAGGCTCTTTCCTATTCCGTGCCCCGTAAGGTTTTTAATGACTTTGTAGCCACGTTTTTTTGCTTCCGTTTCTATCAGATGCCCGATGTCTGAAATGCGAACGCCACCTTTTATGTTGTAGATTGCTTTGTGCAAAATTTGTTTTGAAGCGTCTATGAGTTTTTGGTGCCGGTTAATGTCTTCACCAAGCACAAATGAGCCTCCGTTGTCCGACCAAAAGCCATCTAGTTCTGCTGAAACGTCAATATTGATCAAATCACCTTCTTTCAGTATTTTTTTGTCAGACGGTATGCCGTGGCAAAATTCATTGTTTACACTTATACAAGTCCAACCTGGAAAACCATACGTCAAATACGGCGCTGATTTTGCCCCTAAGTCATTCAGGATTTGTCCGCCAAAGTTGTCCAATTCCTTTGTTGTCATACCCGGTTGGGCATAGTTTCTCATTGCCTTCAATGCTAAAGCAACCGCTTCGCTTGCCTTTTTCATTCCGACTAATTCTGACTCTTTTGTTATGGACATATTTCTTTTTTTTCTTTGACGAAGGATTTGTGGTGTCGTTTTATAACCTGGCCCGTCGGCTGCCGGCAAAGATAAGGTTAAAAGGTTCTACAAACGTTAGGCCTCTCCGAGGCCTTATTAAAACTATAAATATGCAGCTGAGTACAAAAGCCGGGCTTACGTAAAATCAGTGTTATGTTTTTGTTGTTTTTTCACTCGTTTCAAATTCTTTTAGTGTTTTTCCATCCTTGTTTTTCCATTCTGTAAGTCCGTTTGCATTGCGTCCCATTACCATAACTGCTGCTGTTGATGGACTACTAAAAATATAATCATCTAAAAATTCAAAGTATTCTCCTTTGTTAACGAGAACACCTCCGTCAATCAGTTTTTGTCTATAAGTGATAAAGTTAGGGGTCATTGAGTTTACAATTGTCGCTGCTGCTTTTGAGTTTTTAAAAACCACAAAACCATCAGAAGTCGGTTCGCCTTGTCCGTCAGCTCCACGAGCTGCTTTTATAAAAAATATTTCTTGTTTTTGCTTTGGTTTAAATTCTCGTTTTTCGTCAAATACTTTATGTCCTAATGTATTTACAAGCATTTTGATATACTCAATAAATTCTTCCATTTCGGCTCGGTCTGATTCAGAAATTGAGGATTGAGTCGGAATAATGGAATTGTCAACCTTATAACGATTAGCAGATTTTGCTATGTCGTGTAGTCGGTTTTCTAAATATTTAATGTGGGCTTTATTTAGATTTTCGTCCTTACTAATAAATACAATGGCTTCATTCCAAAAGTCCTTTTGAGTCAGCTGTTGATTCAGTCGCTTTAAAATGGATTCCGCTTCTCCGATATAAACCTGGTCTTTGCCTTCATCGTCTTTTCCAAATAGCAGGTAAACTCCCGTGCTTGTTAAGTCTTCACGGTCTGTACAGTCCTTTATTTTAATTCTTGGGATTTTATATGCCTTTCCAGACCAGTTAGACAGTTCACAACTCATCCGTCCATTAGGGTCTCCGTCAATGAGGAATATTTTTATTGTCTTACCGAATTTCATATTTAGTAGTCTAACTTTTTACAATGAGGCATAACTTTTAAATAAAAACACTTTTCCACGCCCGCGGTAAAGGTAGTCTTAGGGTGTGAGTTGTGCAATAGTGAGTAAAATCCTGATAACAAACAGATTAACCGACCATCAGTTAATTCTTCTGCCTGGGTTTCTCAGCCGCGTAGCGGCATAACGTCGGTAGAAACAAATACGATGTGTATTTACAAGGTGCGTAGCACCGAAACAAGAGATAAGAGTTACGGTGCTACGCACCTTTGCACCCTGCGTTTGGGCATTTTCTACCGACCTTATACCGCTACGCGGCTGTGAAACCCAGGCAGAACAATCTACCACACAAGCGGATAGATAGCACAGATTATACCCCATCCAACGCTTTTCGCTTAGCACCCCGCCAAACCCCAGGACTGTTGTGCTACTTGTACATTGGTAATTGAACATTGAAAATTGGACATTTATTCATTAAAAATTCAAAAAATGCCCAATTTTCAATATTCAATTACCAATGTGCAACGTAAAAAGAACAGAGATTACCCCCCCTCCCCGCCAAACCCCACCCTAAAAACCGTCCATCCATCCGTCCCCGTTTTCAGGGAAAAAGTAAAGCCATGCGCCGTCAGAATTTCACGCGCCAGCGTCAGCCCGATGCCCTGCCCGCCGTTTTTGTTGCTGAAAAAAGGACTGAACAGTTTCTCTTCCTGTGTTTTAGAAATGCCCGTGCCATTGTCAGCAATCTCCAAAATGCCCGCTGCGGCACTGGTTTTAAGGATAACCGTCCCTTTATCGGGAATAGCCTCGATGGCGTTTTTGATGATATTGATAAACACCTGTTCGAGTTGTCCGGCATCGGCCCGTATGATGACAGGCTGCGGTGAAAAATCCACCTGAATCTGCACGTCCGACGATTGTGCTTTGTATTCCATTAATTGCACCACTTTTTGGAGTAGCAGGTGCAGGTCGATGGTTTCCAGGCGGGGTTCGGGCAGGCGGATGACATCGGCGAAGTTGCGCATAAACACGCTGAGGTGTTCGTTGCGTTCGATGGCAATTTGAAGTGCGGGACTGATATCCGAGTGTTCCGGCTGCAATTGCAGGGTGGTATCGAGGATGGAATTGACGGCGCCGATGGAGTTGTTGACTTCATGCGCCATCATGCGGATCACTTTGCCGTAGGCCTTTTTTTCCGCTTCCAGGATTTCGACGGTCAGTTCGCCGATCATCACAAAAGTGCAGGGAAATCCCCGGTCGACAAACTGCGCTTTTTGGATTTTGAGCGTTTGCGGCCCCGGCAGGGTCAGCATTTTGGAAGCGCCTGCCTCTAGTGTTTGAATGGCATCAAAAACGGGGTGCTGGAAATCGGAAATTGGACGCCCGATGACTTTTTGGCCGCTCAGTCCCGTCAGTTCCAAAGCCCGGAGGTTCATGGTGGCAATCTGTTCGTCGTAGTCGAGCAGGATGATCCCGGTTGGCGAGGTTTGCACCAGTTTTTGCAAAAAAAAGTGTTGCTCCTGCTGCATGGTGCGTTCGTGCCGCAACTGATCGATCATCTGGTTGTACACGCCGATGAGCTGGTCGGTTTCAAATTTGCCGGTTTTGACAAATTTCACATTGAAATCCCGGTCGCGGATGGCGTCAACGCCGCGCAGCAGGAGTTGAATGGGGCGGATCAGTTCGTTGTAGAGCGACCAGCAGACGGCCAGAGAGATCAGGATCAGTACTTCGGAGGCGAGAAAAATGAACTTATTTTCCCGGAAAACATAAAAAGACAGGCCGATCGTCACGGAATGAATGACGATGATAAACAGGATGAATTTGGTACTGAGTTTCATACGGGTGCATTTCAAATTGTTGTTGCGGGATATTGACGGGGTGACTTCGAGTCACCCCGTCAATAAGCAACGTGCGATGCCAGGCGACCATTTGAAATGCACCCGCTTCATACTTCCTCCTCGCTGTAAGGTATGCCGTATTTGTCGAGCCGCCGGTACAGGGCGCCCCGGGTAAGCCCGAGCGACCTGGCTACGCGGGCAATTTTTCCTTTGTGGAATGCCATGGCGCGCTGAATCATCCGGATTTCCATTTCTTCGAGCGTCATGGCTCCTACTTCCGGCAGGCCGCCCGTTGCTTTTCGGGCGGAGGGTTGGTATTGCTGCTGAAAATCGTGGAGTGAAAGTACGTCGCCGGGAGTAATCAGCACCGTTCGTTCTACCAGGTTTTTCAATTGCCGGATATTACCGGGCAGGGGCAGTTGTTTGATCCATTGCAGCGCTTCGCGGTCGATGTGCAGCGGGCGGGCGTAGAGTTCGCTCAGGTTTTTTAAAAAATGGTCGACGAGCAGGGGAATATCGCCGGGACGTTCGCGGAGGCTGGGCAGTTTTATGGTAATCAGGTTGATGCGGTAGAGCAGGTCTTCGCGAAAGGTGTTTTGCGCCACCATGTCTTCCAGGTTGCGGTTGGTCGCCGAAATGACCCGCACATCGACGGTTTTGCTGCGGCTGCTGCCCAGCACTTCGTAGGTACGGTCCTGGAGTACCCGCAGCAGTTTTACCTGGCTGGATAGTTCGAGGTCGCCGATTTCATCCAGGAAAATGGTGCCTTTGTTGGTGAGTTCGAAGCGCCCTACCCTATCCATACGCGCGTCGGTGAATGCCCCGCGCACGTGGCCGAACATTTCGGATTCAAACAGGCTGGAGGAGATGCCGCCCAGGTTGACTTTCACAAACGGGCGTTTACTGCGCAGGCTGTTCTGGTGGATGGCTTCGGCAATCAGTTCCTTTCCGGTGCCGCTTTCACCCATAATCAGTACGGAAGCATCGGTGGGCGCTACCCGCCCGATCGTTTCCAGTATCTGGATCATCTGCGGGTCTTCGCCGATAATGGCGCTGAAATCAAATTGCTGATCGAGTTTTTTGCGGGCCGTTGCAGCTGTATTGCCCGCTGCCGTTTTTCCGGGCGCTAATTGCAGGGCAGTGCGCAGCGACTCCATTAAATGGCTGTTTTTCCAGGGTTTGTTGATAAAATCGGAAGCGCCTAATTTCATGCCCTGCACGGCCAGGTCGATGGTAGCCCAACCCGTGATCAGGATAACGGGTATGGCAGGGTATCTTTTTCTGATTTGTTCCAGCAGTTTCAGGCCGTCGGCGCCCGAGGTTTCGTTGGAGAAATTCATATCCAGCACCACCAATTCAGGCGACTGTACGCGCAAAAAATCGAGCGCCTCGACCGGTGTTGCCACCGACGAAGCTTCGAAACCTTCTTTTTTCAGCAACAGCGAAAGAGAAGTGCGTACTGCTATGTCGTCGTCTATGATCAGGATCATGCCTGTGAGTATTTGAGTATGTGAGTATTCGAGTATTTGATGGCATTGGTTATAAGTCAGATACTCGAATACTCATATCCTCAAATACTCAAAAAGTAGTTATTCTTCATGCAACGCCACCGCCGGATAAATCCGCGCAGCCTGCCGGCTCGGATAAAAAGCGCAAAGTACGGCAATCGCAAAAATGGACAACAGTGCCAGCACAATTCCCCACATATACACGGATGCTTCCACGTCGAGCACTTGCAGCAGCGGCATTTGAATGGCGAAAAACACCCCTAAAACTACCCCGAAACCGGCGATCACCATTGTTTCACCGATAAAATATGCCAGAATTTGCCGTTTGGTGGCGCCAATTGCCCGGCGCAGACCGATTTCTCCTTTCCGGCGGTTGATATTTTGAAACAAAACGCCGAACAAACCCAGCCCGACATTGAACACCAGAAAAGCACAAATAACGAATAGAATCAGGATTGGAATCAGGATCGTATTGTCCTGCGTGGATCGCATATTGTCCATGTGCTGGATTTCGACTGTCCAGTCTTTTCCCAGGCGTTGAATGGACTGCGCCAAACGCGCTTCAAAATCGGCGTTCGTGCCGGGTTTGATTTTTAGCAGCAGGTCGCTATCCCATTTACTTACCGGTTCAAAAACGCAGTTGTCGTCGCTCTGGTAAGATGATTTATGGCGAAAATACGGCACAACGCCCACTACTTTTCGGGGTGACTCTTCATCTCCAATAATTTTACCGACGGCTTCTTCCTGACCAAAAAGGGTGTTTGCCATGTGGCTGGTAATCAAGATAGGCGTAACCTTCCCGATCGTGTCCTGCGCCTCAAACCATTTGCCCGATTGAAGCGTCATGCCCATCACCTTCGGGTAGTCGCTTTCTACGAACATGACTTCACTGAGCGTATTTTTACCTTGATAGGAAAAATCGCGGTTGGAACTGCTGAAACTAAATGGCAAGTTAGACGAGGAAAAAGAATAATGTTCTATTTCCGGAACGCCCTTGAGCATTTGCCGCAGCTGCTCGCGATATTCAACCAGCAGGGTGTCGTTTTTAGCATTAAATTGCAGGTATACCGCCCATACCCGGTCGGTCGACAAACCCGAAGGCGTCGCGTAATTGCGGTAGGTGTAGACGCTCAGGCTCCACACCGCGAAGAGAATCAGGAAAGAGACAAAAATTTCGAGCATCATCAGGAAATTGCTCTTTTTCTTTTTCCAGATGAGGGTTAAAATATGTTTGAACATGTGTTTTAGATTTAGAACTTAGTGAGTTATAAGTGATGAGTTATGAGTTATGAGTTATGAGTTATTGGTGTTCCAGGCTGGAATGGGGAACTGGATAGACATAAAGTTTCCTTTTCCAGCCTGGAACACCAATAACTCATAACTCATAACTCATAACTTATCCCTTCAACGCTTCCACCACCGGCAGTTTCGACATCCGCCAGGCCGGGAAAACGCCCGACATCAGGCCGAATACCAGGCTGAGCAGGATGGTGACGGTGACGACTGTCCAGTTGATGGTCAAATCGGCGTAATCGATCAGGCGGCTGTTGTTGAACCAATACAAAAAGCAGGCGGAAACTAGCAACGCGATGACTCCGCCGATGAGCGTCAGCAGGATATTTTCAATCACAAACTGGTAAACCAGGGTCTTGGATGATGCCCCGAAAGCCTTGCGGATACCGATTTCAGAAGAGCGCTCGAGGATGCGGCTGATATTGATATTCACCAGGTTGATGGCCGGCAAAGACATAAAAAGCAGCGCAAAAATGGTGGCAAAGAGGTAAAACCGTCTTTGCGCAGTACCGTCCTCGCTGCCCATGATGCCGCTTTCCATCACACTTTCAAAATAAGGAAATAGCTTGCCTTTTATCACTTGTGGTTTAAAATCGCCATACTGCTGGATCGGAATCCGGGATACAACATCTTTGTATTCGGCCTGAATAAGCGGGATATCCTGTTCGTTTTTTGCCAGCACAATCGCCTGGTAACTGCCGTTGAAAGAAGTGCTGGACGGGTCGCGCTTTTGCAGGTGATAGGGCATGTACACATCTGCAGATACGACCGGTCTGGTAATCGGACCGCCGCGCAGCACCCCGATCACCCGCAGGTTTTGACCGTCTATTTCGATGGTTTTACCCACTGCCTGTACGCCCTTGCCGAAATAATCGTCGCGCGTATTGTCGTTGATGACTGCCACGGCTTCGTTGTTGTCGATCTGCTTTTGGGTAAATGCCTGTCCTTCCAGGAATTCAAATGCCATAATCTCCCAAAAAACAGGGTCGGTATATTTGAAATACAGCTTCAGTTTTTTGCCGTTGCCGTAGGTGTTGATGGTGTTCGGCGACGAAGCGATTCCAATTTTTTCGGGCGTTTTCAGCGTTTTGATGTAGGAGTTGATGAAATACAAACTCATCGGGCCTCTGCGCGTGCCGCCGTTGGTGGTGTCGCGTTCTTCGAGCATCATGCTAAACAGCGTGCGGTCGCGGTTCACCTCCGGGTACTTGCCGGAAAACATGTGTTCGTAAAATGCCGTCAGCGCGATCAGGATCGTCAGGGTGATGCTGATCCCGAACAAACTGATAAAGGTAAAAAACTTGCGCCGCTGCATGACCGCAAGGGTTATTTTCAGATAATTTTTAAACATGTGGTCGGGTTTGAATGGTTTGAAAGTTTGATGGTTGGGGTGCTTTGCTTTCGGGCATTTGTACTAATCTTGCTTTCAAATTGTATTTTGCCTTTGATCAATCTTTGTAGAAACTGTTGGAAGATACCAGCGAGCCGTCGAAAAGCCTGACCAGCCGGTGGGTGCGTTTGGCCATACCTTCGTCGTGGGTCACCATCACGATCGTGGTGTGGTCTGTGCGGTTGAGTTGTTCGAGGATTTCCATGATTTCATTGCCCATGCCGGAGTCCAGGTTGCCCGTCGGTTCGTCGGCCAGAATGAGTTCGGGGCGGCCTACAATGGCGCGTGCAATGGCAACGCGCTGTTTCTGGCCCCCGGAGAGTTGGGAAGGGTAATGTTTCATCCGGTTGGACAGGCCTACTTTTTCCAGGGCTTCCGAGGCCAGGCGGCGGCGTTCTTTGCCGGAAACATCGCGGTACAGCAGCGGCAATTCCACATTGTCGACCACAGGCAGGTCGTTGATGAGGTGGTAACTCTGAAAAATGAAGCCAATTTTCCGGTTGCGAAACTGCGAGAGTTTTTTGTCCGAAAATCCTGTAATAGTTTGATTTTCAATGTTTACTGCGCCTGAAGTCGGTTCGTCGAGCAAACCCATAATATTGAGCAGGGTACTTTTTCCGCAGCCGGACGGCCCCATAATGCTCAGGAATTCACCTTTCGCAATATCGAGGCTGATGTTGTGGAGCGCGAGGGTTTCTACCGTTTCCGTGCGGTAAATTTTTTCAATGTTTTGTAAGTGAATCATATTGTGAGTGGTGAGTAGTGAGTGGTGAGTAGTGAGTAGTGAGTAGTGAGTGGTGAGTAGTGAGTGGTGAGTAGTGAGTAGTGAGTGGTGAGTGGTGAGTGGTGAGTGGTGAGTAGTGAGTGGTATATCGTTAAATGTGAGTTGAGTACGATCTTTTAACGAGACGCCACT
>JALHMA010000048.1 GCA_022844265.1 Saprospiraceae bacterium
AAATGGCAAGCGCCACCGCTCGCTGCCACCAAAGGTGTTTTGTACAAATATATTAAATCGGTCAGCACGGCGGCAGAGGGGTGTGTGACGGATGAATATAATGATAAATGATGAATGATAAATGATGAATGATGAATGATGAATGATGAATGATGAATGATGAAAAAAATCTAATTTAATGAGAATCAAATCTTTAAAAGAAAATAAATTAAAAATTCACTTTACCTGTGGGCTAAATATTCATCATTCATCATTCATCATTTATCATTCATAATCATTTCCGCTTTTGCACTAAAAATTAACATGACATGACATCCACTCCGACCACTGCTCCTGAAACAAGTCTCTCCGAACTGGAGGCCCCTGTTTTACCACAAATCTCCGGCTCACAGGCCGTACTGGAGGCATTTATTGCCGAAGGGGTGGATACTATTTTCGGGTATCCGGGCGGCGCTATTATGCCCATTTACGATGCTTTGTACGATTATGGCGAACAAATCAAACACATCCTGGTACGGCACGAACAAGGCGGCATTCACGCTGCGCAGGGTTATGCGCGTACCTCCGGCAGGGTAGGGGTGGTGTTCGCTACCAGCGGCCCGGGCGCGACCAACCTGGTCACCGGACTGGCAGACGCCCAGATAGACAGTACGCCTGTGGTCTGCATTACCGGACAGGTGTTTGCACATTTACTCGGCACAGATGCCTTTCAGGAAATTGATGTCATCAATATTACTACGCCCGTCACAAAATGGAACTGCCAGGTGACAGATGCCTCCGAAATTCCGGCGGTATTAGCCAAGGCATTTTACATCGCCCGCAGCGGTCGCCCAGGCCCGGTATTGATTGATATTACCAAGAATGCGCAGTTGCAAAAGTTTGATTATGAAGGATATACACCCTGCGATCACATCCGAAGTTACCGGCCGCGGCCTATTATCCGGCACGAATACATCGAGCAGGCCGCAGCGTTGATCAATGCCGCCGAACGGCCTTTCGTGTTGTTCGGACAAGGTGTGATTCTGGGGAATGCAGAGCAGGAATTTCGTGCATTTGTGGAAAAAAGCGGCATCCCTTCCGCCTGGACTATTCTGGGCCTGGGCGCTCTGCCAACCGGTCACCCCCTGAACATGGGTATGCTGGGTATGCACGGCAATTACGGCCCCAATGTACTCACCAATCAATGCGATGTGCTCATTGCAGTCGGGATGCGTTTTGACGACCGGGTGACCGGGCGCCTCGACCGCTATGCCAAACAGGCCAAAGTGATCCACCTCGATATCGATCCGGCAGAAATTGACAAGAATGTGAAGGCTACCGTGCCGGTTTGGGGCGATTGCAAGCAAACCTTGCCAATGCTGACCAAACTCGTTGAAACCAAAACCTATCCCGAATGGCTCCAGCGTTTCCGCGAACACGACGCGCAGGAACATAAAATTGTCATACACAACGAACTCCATCCTACCAGCGACATACTCACGATGGGTGAAGTCATCCGCATCCTCAGTGAACTGACCAACGGAGACGCCGTCATTGTGACGGACGTGGGCCAGCACCAGATGGTGACGACGCGCTACGCAAAGTTTAACGGTTCCCGCTGCAATGTCACTTCCGGCGGACTGGGTACCATGGGCTTTGCCTTACCTGCCGCCATTGGCGCCAAATACGGTGCGCCGGATCGTACGGTCATAGCCATTGCGGGCGACGGCGGTATCCAGATGACCATTCAGGAACTCGGCGCCATTCAGCAGTTTGGCGCGGATGTCAAAATCATCATCCTTAACAATGAATTCCTCGGAATGGTGCGCCAGTGGCAGCAACTGTTCCACGAACGCCGCTACTCCTTTGTGGATATTACGAGTCCCGATTTTGTAAAAGTGGCTGATGCTTATGGCATTCCCGGCCAAAAAGTAACGAAAAGAGAACAACTAACCCTGGCCCTGCAGCAGATGCTGCAACACCCGGGCGCTTATTTGCTGGAAATTATGGTGGGTAAGGAAAATAATGTGTTCCCGATGGTGCCGCAGGGGTGTGGGGTGGCGGAGATAAGGCTGGAGTGAGTTATCGGTTATTAGTTATTGGTTATTCGTGTTTTAACGCTTGGCTGAGTAGGTTATTATGCTTTTGACTAACCCCCGCGCTTTAGCCGGGGGATTCGAAGCAACCAAACCTAACGGGGTTTTAACCCCAGATCACTCATTTTGGGTTAAAACCCATCTGTGTTTGTCCCGTTCATTTCCCCCGGCTAAAGCGCGGGGGTTAGTCAAAGGCATAAGTTGTTTTTTAAGCGTTACTTAGAGAAGGCATCTTTTACCAATTGCGCAATTTTTTTTCGCAACAAACGACACTCTTTATAAGAGTCCAAATCTGTAAATGACCTGATTTTCATAATTGAAACGCGTTTGTTAAAAAGCCCAAAAATAACCACAAAACCCAAGATAAACCACCACTAATAACAGATAACTAATAACTGATAACTATGAAAAGGGAATACACCATCACCGTCTACACCGAAAATCAGGTAGGCCTGTTGAACCGCATCGCCATCATTTTTTCCCGGCGTAAAATCAACATCGACAGCCTGAATACCTCGCCCAGTGAGGTGGAGGGTATTCACCGTTTCACTATTGTGATTGATGAAACGGAAGAGGTCGTGCACAAACTCACACGCCAGATTGAAAAGCAGGTGGATGTGCTGCGCGCTTTTTATAACAGCGAAGACGAGATTGTCTGGCAGGAAATGGCGCTATACAAAGTGCCGACCGATGAAATAGCCGAAAAAGTGAAGGTGGAACGCCTCTTGCGCCAACATGGTGCACGAGCCGTAGTTATCCGAAAGGATTATACCGTGTTCGAGACGACAGGACACCGCGAAGAAACCAATAACCTGATTCGTGTGCTGGAGCCTTACGGCCTGATCGAATTTGTGCGCAGCGCCCGGGTGGCTATTATCAAAGCCAGCAGCGGATTCCATGAAATGCTCCAGGATTTTGAGCGGCGCGACCCCAGCGAAGAACCGACTGAAAACGAATACCTCAATGAAAAAGAACGGGTGTTTGTGATGTAAAATTAGTGTTTGGTGTTTAGGGTTTGGTGTTTGGGGCGCTCCGCCTTTGGCAAATGTGCGCATTTTGGCCAAATTACACACAATCGCCAAAAGCGAAGCACCCTAAACACCAAACCCTAAACACCAAACACAGTAAGAAACATTTCAACAATTTCAACAAAAATATGGCACAACTCAACTTTGGCGGCACACTTGAAAACGTCGTCACGCGCGAAGAATTTCCCCTCGAAAAAGCACAGGCAATCCTGAAAGACGAAGTCGTAGCCGTGATCGGTTATGGCGTGCAGGGACCTGGTCAGGCGCTGAACCAACGCGACAATGGCATTCATGTAATTGTGGGTCAGCGCAAAAACTCCAAATCCTGGGACAAAGCAATGGCCGACGGTTTTGTTCCCGGCGAGACCTTGTTCGACATCGAAGAAGCCCTCGAGCGCGGCACCGTCATCTGTTACCTGCTCAGCGATGCAGCGCAGATTCAGATGTGGCCGACCGTGAAAAAACACCTCACACCCGGCAAAGCGCTGTATTTCTCTCATGGTTTCGGCATCACGTACAGCGATCAAACGGGTATCATTGCCCCGGAAGGCGTTGATGTATTTCTGGTAGCCCCCAAAGGTTCCGGTACTTCCCTGCGCCGCATGTTCCTGCAGGGCCGCGGACTGAACAGCAGTTATGCCATTCACCAGGACGCCACCGGCCGCGCTTTCGAACGGGTCATCGCACTCGGCATCGCCATCGGTAGCGGATACCTGTTTGAAACCAACTTTAAAAAAGAAGTGTACAGCGACCTGACCGGCGAACGCGGCACACTCATGGGCGCTATTCAGGGTATTTTTGCTGCTCAATACGCGGTGCTGCGCGAGCGCGGCCACTCTCCCAGCGAGGCATTCAACGAAACCGTGGAAGAACTCACCCAGTCGCTCATGCCGCTGGTAGCAGAAAACGGTATGGACTGGATGTATGCCAACTGCTCCACCACCGCACAACGCGGCGCACTGGACTGGTGGAAAAAATTCCGCGACGCCACATTGCCCGTATTCAGCGAATTATACGACAGCGTTGCGACCGGTAAAGAAGCCGCCCGTTCCATCGCTTCCAACAGCCAACCGGATTACCGCGTAAAACTGGAAGAAGAACTGAAAGAACTCCGCGAAAGCGAAATGTGGCAGGCCGGTCAGACGGTGCGCAGTTTGCGGCCGGAGAATCAGCCTGTTCCCACGGAGGTGTAGTTATTTGTTATTTGTTATTCGTTATTCGTGTGGTAACGCTTGGCTTAATCAAATACCAAAGCCAAGCGTTACCACACGAATAACGAATAACCAATAACAAATAACTACTCAAAAACAAGCCTTGCCACCCATCCCCCGCCCGGCTTCAGCCGAATGGGAAGGACATCCTTCGGGCCGATTATTTTTTCCGAAATAGTGTAATCCGAGGGATAGCGATGGGCATTGGCGCCGTCGGCACAAATAGTGGTGCGATAACTGCCGGGAGGCAAAAAATCGAGCGAAAGGTCGGTTTGGAAGGGCGTCCAGTCGTTCATGGCGGCTAAGTACCAGTCCTGGCCGTGTCGCCGGGCGAGTACGAGGTGATCCGAAAATTGAGCGCGCAGGACGCGCAGTTCGTCCCAGGTAGTAGGCAGGCTGCCCAGCAATTCCATAAACTCCGGTTCGCGGAATCCGGTGCTGGGGTTGCCGCTGAACATCTGGAGCGGGCTTTCATACACGATAAACATCGCTAACTGGTGGGTTCTCGTGCCTTGTGTCATCACTTTGGTGCCGATCGAACGGAAAGTTTGTTGGGTAGCGTTGTCGAGGATACCCGGTTCGTAATCCATCGGTCCGCTGAGTTGCCGGATAAAAGGCAGCAGCAGATCATGTTCCGGGGTGACGAGGTCGCTCCAGATATTAAATTCGGAGCCAAGGGCGCCCTCGCGGGTAATCAGGTGTGGATAAGTGCGCTGCATGCCGGCGGGTTTGTAGGCCCCGTGAAACATGACCATGATGCGGTATCGGGCCGTTGCTTCGGCGATCCGTTCATAAAACTGCACCATGTGCTGGTCGTCGCGGTCCATAAAATCAGTCATAATGCAGCGGACGCCCCAGCGCTGAAACTGTTGCATGGCACTGTCCAACTGCCGGTCGAGGGTCATGGAAAGCGTCCAGAGAATGAGGCTGACACCTTTCGAGCGGGCATAATCGGCAATACTGTCCATGTTCATGCCCGGCGTGATGCGAAACAAATCTTTCACATCGCTCCAACCGGCGTCGAGCATCACGTATTCCAGACCGAAACGATGCGCGAAGTCGATGTAATATCGATAAGTGTTGGTGTTGATACCTGCTTCAAACGGCACGCCGTAGATATTGCTTCCGATGATCCATTCTTCGGTGCTGGTACCGGGTTTGATCCAGTCCGTCTCTTTGATTCGGTTGGGGGAGGCCAGGCGAAAAACGAGGTCGTTTTGTACCAGATCTGCCGCCGCAGGGGCGATGACAATGACACGCCATGGGAAAGCGCCTTTTCCGTTTCGGCGGGCGATCCAGTTCCGGCGCCCGGTGACGATTTGTTGGGGAAATTCTCCGTCGGCAACCCGGATGTTGGCAGGGTAGGGTGCAAACACCGCTTTTAACCCCCGGTCTGCTGCTTTTTGTAGAAACATACCCGGATAATCCAGTAAATCTGATTCCGTAATGACTACAAATGGCGCCGTAGAATCTGCCAGCAAAACAGGCGAAAAAGCCAGGCGCTGTGCGGGCAAGGTATCCAGCCTGGAAATGCTGTACGGCGATTCAAAACTGGTGTGGAAAATATCGGCGTCGCTGCGGGGCTGCACGGCAGGATAATAAACGAGCCGGTTGTCGGGAAAACGAAAATGCGCCGTTTCAGTGCTGATGGTAATACTGTCCCGAAAATCGGTGACAAACCTGTACGCTACGCCGTCGTCGTAAGCCCTGAAAATTACCTTGAAACTGCCGGCGCAATGCAGGGTAAGTTCTTCAAAAATGTCGGGAATCCGATCGCGTTTTTCGCGCACAACCGGGAAAATGGTATCGCGCACGCTGCGTTTTTCGGTTCGGCGCACAGCAGGGTTTTTACCCAGGACAGGGCCGTTCAGTACATGCAAAGCAGCAGTAGCATCCTGGATCAGGGCTTTGTTTTTATATAAAACATGGTACTTCAAGGTGGTATCTGCAACAATGCGCACTGTAATAGTCCCGTTGGGCGAGCGCAGTTCGTAAGTAGCGGGCGACTGGGCGGAAGAAGCAGCAACCGCCATATTTATCAGTATAAGCGACAGGAGGATTTTTTTCAGCATAGTCAAAGGTATTCATCATGGTACAAATTAAACAGACTCCTTTTATACAGCCGACAGATATTTTGGCAGCCGCCGAACGCCTGAGCGGCGTTGTGCGGCATACCCCGCTGATTCGCAATGCCAATCTGTCCAAGTTGTTTGGCTGCAATATTTGGCTCAAACGCGAGGATTTGCAGGTGGTGCGCTCGTACAAACTGCGGGGCGCTTACAACATGATGAGCCAGTTGTCCCCGGAGGACTTGCAACGCGGCGTCGTATGCGCCAGCGCAGGCAACCACGCCCAGGGTTTTGCCTATTCCTGCAAAAAACTCGGTGCGCAGGGCGTCATTTTTATGCCGGTCATTACGCCCCGGCAAAAAGTGTCGCAAACCCGGATGTTCGGCGAGGATTTTATCGACATCAAACTGGTGGGTGATAACTTCGACGATTGTGCGGCAGCGGCCAAACAGTATACCATCGAACATAATTTGACCTTTATTCCGCCTTTCGATCATCCGCATATCATCGAAGGACAGGGCACCGTTGCAGTGGAAATATTAGAGGAATTGCCGGACGTGGATTTTCTGTTTGTGCCCGTCGGCGGCGGCGGATTGAGCGCCGGAACGGGTACTTATTTCAAAACTTTTTCCCCGAAAACATTTGTGGTGGGTGTGGAGCCGGAAGGTGCACCCTCCATGTGCGAAGCCCTGAAAGCCAACCACCCGGTTACCCTTGACGCCATCGACCGTTTTGTAGACGGTGCAGCGGTTAAACGGGTGGGTGAACTCACTTTCAAAGTATGCCGGACGGTACTGGACGATATTGCCCTCGTGCCGGAAGGTCGCGTATGCCGCACCATTTTGAAACTGTACAACGAGGATGCCATTGTGGCCGAGCCGGCCGGCGCGCTCAGCATTGCCGTGCTGGAAGACTATGCCGATCGTATCCGCGGCAAAAACGTCGTCTGTGTGGTGTCGGGCAGCAACAACGACATCGACCGAATGCCGGAAATCAAGGAACGCGCGCTGCAATACGAAGGCCTCAAGCACTATTTCCTGATTCGTTTCGCCCAGCGCCCGGGCGCCTTGAAAGAGTTTGTCAACAATGTTTTAGGCCCTACGGACGATATTACGCGTTTCGAATATATGCAGAAAACGAATAAAGATACCGGCCCGGCCCTTGTCGGCATTGAATTGCAACAACGGGCCGACTATGAGTTGCTGATCGCGAACCTGCACCGGTTTCATATTGATTTTTCGGAGATCAATAAGGATGATAAGTTGTTCGGATATTTAGTGTGAGTAGTGAGTGGCATCCAACTGGAAGAATATTGCCTACTTTCTTCTAACTGGATGCCACTCACTACTCACTACTCACTACTCACTACTTCACGACCACTTTCCCCGTTCCCAGCAGCCTCTGACCTGATTTTACCGTAAAGAAGTATAATCCCGCATCCAGTCCTTCGCGTTGCAGCAGCGCCTGGTTTTCGGTTAGTTGCAGTGTGCGCACCAGTTGGCCGGTCATGTTGAACAGTTGGAAAGTTGTATTCGGGATCGTTGTGCCGCTCAGTTTTATCCGCAACTGTTCCGAGAACGGATTCGGATACGTTTCCACATCCATTTTTATTTCCGGATCGACGGTGGTGGTGCTGATCACATCGAACAGCGGTTCATGGATCGTATGAAACACTGTATTGGTACGCACCGGCTTATTGAAGTCGAAATAGATATCGGCATTGTTCTCGATGACCGTACCCACCGGATTGCCCGGCTGCTGACGGATGCGGAAGTTCACAAAACCCTGCGAACCGTCCGGGTTTGTCGTGCTGTCTGGCAGCAGGATGTTCTGGAAGATAAAGCGCAGTGTACCATTTCCTTCCACCGTGTATTCATACGGATGGCTGGAAGCGCCCGGCTGAATACTGGCCGGGTCGAGGAAGCGGGACAAAGTGTCCAGCAGCACTACCCGGAAAGCCGTGTCGTTGCCGGTATTTTGAAAACGAATCGTGTATTCCAGTTCGGTATTGGCAAAAATGTTGTGTTCGGGGCCGAAACCGGTCGGAATCGCCTGTTTGTCGTTGGGGTCGAAACTCGTAAAAACGATCGTGCAATTGCTGGAAATGAAAGGATCTGCGTCATTATCCTGGAATTGATTGGCAAAACCTGTGCTTGTTTCACCCGAAGGATCCGTATTACAACCTTCCACGAAAGCAAGTTGCAGCGGACTGCCTGGCGCAAATGGCTCCTGTTCCGCAATCAGGTGATAGGTCGAACCGTTGGCAGGCAGGGCGATATCCCGTTCTTCCTGGGCGTCCAGTTGAAAATCGCCCTGCATCAGCAATACGGCATCTTCAATAATGATGTATTCCAGGGCGGCAGGCATATCCTGTGCGCCGGTATTTTTCAAAATAAAGTGGACGGAATCGCCATCGCAGGTGTTTTCCACCCGGATCAGTGCGCCGGACCAGGCCGGATCGGGTGGCGTGCAGAGGCTGTCGGGGAAAATATGGACCTCCGAACAGGCAACATGGCCCATGGGCGCAGAACAATCCACGAATGTGGATAAGCGGAATTCACCGCATTCCCCGGAAGGAATATCACCCAACGGAAAAGTGAGCACATTGCCGTCCTGCGCCGAAGGTGGAACATCTCCGTACAGGAACGTAAATACCTCGTCCAGTTCAATCTGGAAAGAAGCATTGGCTGCCGTACTCGGACCATTGTTGCAATAACGCACGATAAACGTGGTGGTATCGCAGGGCCGAACGATGGTGTTCCCATGTTCTATGGTCATGTAAGGGCAATCCGTGTTGGCATCTACCGAAAAGTCTGTCTGTATCGTATCCAGATAACCGACATGTATTGCTACATCCTGAACGCAGACATTCCAGTAAACGGACGGAGGAATCACTTTTACAACATAACTGCCTGTATCACAAGGAATTGCATAGTTTCCAAGATTGTCCGTAGTACCATAAAATACTTTGGTGCTGTCGCGGAAGGCCTGCACCACCCAGTTCTCCAGCGGCGTATCTGCAGGAGTGACGGAGCAATCTGCATCCAGGTCGCGCATCACATTGCCGGTAATCCTGCCGGCCTTAATAATGCCGTTCACATCGGTTTTGATCATCAGGGCCAGCGGCCAGGTGCCGGGGTCAGCAGATCCACCGACCAGGTATCCTCCGTCGGCGGTATTGATCAGGGCGAGTGCAATATCAGCGTAGGTCTTCAGCCCGATATTGCGTTCCCACAAAGGCAAACCAGATGCATCGGACTTGAACAGATAAATATCCCGTTTCATCGTGGCGCTGTCTATCAGGTTCGCTGCGATCACCAGATCGCCGTTCGGATCTTCCACGATTCGGCGACCTTCGACGCCACGGCCCGGCATCAGGTAGTCGCGGCGCCAGAGGATGTTGCCGGAAGCATCAGTTTTCAGGATAAAAGCATCAAATCCGGAGGCTTTATTAACACCTGTGATCGCCAGGCCGCCGTCAAGTGTGGCCGTCATATCGAGGGCCAGGTCGTTGCCGGCGCCAGTGAAGTTTACATTCCATTGCTGTTCACCGTTGGCATCCACTTTCATGAGGTGCGCTTCCCTGCGAAAGGTGTCTGCTTCCGGGCGCAGGGTTTTCAGGATATAATAGCCGCCGTCTGTTGCTGCCGTCATCTGGGCGCCGAAATCGTGATCGGGCGTCTCGTAAACCTTGACCCATGAGACAGTTCCGGAAGCATCGGTTTTCACCAGTAATACATCGTAATTGCTATTGGTGGGCGATAATCGCGTACTTCCGAGTACTGCAAATCCGCCGCCGGGCGCATGAATAAGGGAGTGGCCGCGTGTTTTGATAAAATTTTGCGAAAAAATTAGTTGATGCCAGTCCAGTTGGTACTTATTATAGGGTATGACAACATCGGTGGGGACGTAATGACTCAAATACAGGCTGCGGCTGTTATCGTTGGTCACCGGGCTTTTTTCTTCCAGTATCAGCAGGGCATCATTCTCCAACAACAGCGAACTGCGGCTGTAATGGTTAAAAGTATGCAGCTCCGAATTAAAGCCAGTATTGTCATAATGTTGTTGCGAACCATCGGCATCGACCCGGGAAAAAAGATAGTCGCCATTTGAAGTCGCTAAATTGGCCACCCCCCCATAGATGCCGTCTCCCAGTTGATATACGCCAGTGGTGTAGTTGCCATCATTATTGAGGGCGCCCGGCCAGTCACCTGGCCATCCTAAACCGACCAGGGATACCCAGCCTTGCGCGTTTAGCCCTGCACCTGACACCAGGCCGGCGACCAGCAGAAAGAGAATTCGTAATTTGTTTATTCGATAGGTTGTCATAATAACAGGTAGTTGATAACGGGAAACTGATGATTTTTTTGATGATACAAAAGTCTCACAGCCGACGCCCGTATTCAAGTACAAAAAACGGCAATTGTGGATATTTTTAAGTTGATGAAGGTTTATAAAGGTTGATGAAGGTTGATATACATCCGCTCGAAAATGCAGTATACTTTCTTATTTCGAGCAGATGTATATCAACTTTCATCAACCTTTATAAACCTTTATCAACATATTACACCTATTTTTGTGGAAATAATTATCCCAACCCATGGCAGATTTTGTGCTTTATGAAGTGCTTAATACATTTGACAAGTCCGATCTCCGGCGATTCGGCAAGTTTGTGCGTTCCCCTTTCTTTACCCATCGCCAGGAAATGGAGCGTATGTACGTATTTCTGGCGCATTGCAGGTACAGAGAAAAACCTTTGCCCGACAAAGAAACCCTGTTTCGCAAAAGTTTTCCCGAACAAACGTACCACGACCTGCTGCTACGCGCCACCATGAGCGATTTGTGCGAATTAATGGAAGAATACCTGATCTGGCAGCGCCTCCGCGCCGATGAAATGGGGGCAAAACTGGCGCTTGCTGCAGAGTTTCGGGAGCGCAATCTGACAAAACAGTTTCAGCAGACCTCTAAGAAGTTGAAGCAGCGTTTAGAGGGAGACCCTATTCAGAACGCCCGTTTTCACCGCAAAGTGCTGGATTTTCAAGTGGAAATTGCCCAATTTCAGACCCGAACGGTGCGCACAGGCGAATTGCCTTTACAGGATATATCCAACTCCATCGATATCCTCTACCTCGCAGAAAAACTGCGGCACAGCTGTACGCAGTTATCGCATCAGGCAGTTTTTAAAACCACGTATGCATTCGGATTGCTGCCGAATGTGCTGGATCAGGTGGAAAGCGGTAACTATTTGCAGGTGCCTGCCATAGCCTTGTATTACTATTGTTACCGCTTCCTGACCGAACCTGTCAGCCTGAGTTATTTTCAAAAATTCAGAACCGAACTACTGCAAAACGGCCATTTTTTCCCGGATACGGAGTTGAAAGACCTCTATTTGCTGGCCATCAATTATTGTATCCGAAAGATCAACGAAGGGCAGGAACCTTTTGTTCGGGAAGGCTGGGAACTCTACCGGGAAGGTCTGGAGAAAGGGTTTTTACTGGAAAACCGCAGGCTCTCTCCCTTTACTTTCAACAACATCATCGCATTTGGTATCAAACTTGGGGTGTATGCCGATGTGGAACAATTTATCCGGCATTACCAAAGTTTTCTGGAACCTGCTCAACAGGAAAGCCTGGTCAGTTTTAACCTGGCCCGGCTGGAATACAAACGAGGCAACCATAGCGCCGCGCTACGCCTGCTGCAAACGGCAGATTTTAAAGACCTGGTAAACAACATGATTGCCAAAACACTGCTCTTGAAAATATACTACGAACTGGAAGAATTTGATTTGCTCGAATCGCACCTGGACACATTTCGGCAGTTTATCCGCCGCCGGGAATTGAGCGATTACCACCGACGCAATTACATGAATATCATCACGTTTGTAAAAAAAATAACCGCCCTGCCACCGGCAAACCGCACAGAAAAAACAGCGCTTCGCACGGAAATTGAGCAGGCTGAAGTACTGACTGAACGGGAGTGGCTGCTGGAACAATTGGAACGAAAATAACAGGGAAATATGGGGTTAAAACCCCTGACATTGGTCTTTTCATGCCTCCGGCTGAAGCCGGAGGTTATTGAAAAAGGCATACAGTCATCTATGCTGTGGATAAATTGACTATAAAATGCATTGTTAATAACCGGCGGCTTCAGCCGACGGCAATTGACGCCAAAGATTCGGGGTTTTAACCCCACAACTTTTAAAAACTGATAACCGATAACTACTTATCCTGATATGCTATGAAAAAATGCTTGTTTACGCTCCTTTTCCTGCAAGTATTATACACTGCCGCACACACACAAACACTCCTCAACTCCCGTCAGATCAACCCCGATCACGGCAATCCCAACTACGGCAGTTTGTGCCAGCAAGTAGAACGAACGCCCTCTGGAAAAATCTTTGTATACGGCACGTATGACCAGTTCAGTAATAATTTTGAGGGCTTGCTGGCAAATGCCGCTGGAAATCGCCGCTTTATCGCCGCTTATCAGCCCGACGGACAAATTGAATGGGTGCGCGGCGTTTCCGATGAAACGTCTTACAGAACCTGGATGTCGTATGCGCCTGCCGGACATTTGTACTGGGCTTCTGATTTCACCGGTTTGTTGCATATCGGCACGGATAGCATGTCTACAACCGATACGGATGAAAGTATCGTGATCGGCAGGTACGACACCTCCGGAAATTACCAGAACGCTTTTGTGATCGGCAGCGCCATTACCTATGAACGGGTAAAGGATATTGCTGCCGATGCGGATGGCAATGTGGTGGTACTCTTGACGACCAATGCGGTGGGGACTTACCTGGGGCTTGACCTGCAACCGGCGCCCGAGACGCCCATTTCCATGGTTCTGGCGCGGTATACGCCCGGAGGAACCTTGTTGTCTGCTGCGCTCGTCGGCGCTTCTCAGTATGATTTCGGACAATTCAGTCTGGCGCCCGCACCCGGCGGCGACTGGTATGTCGGCGGTTTAATGTATTCCGGCAAAGTGGTACTGGCAGGAATGGACATCCCGGAGATTGGAAGCGGAATCCTTCGCTGGAATTTGAACGCCGGACTGGTGTGGGTATCGCCTGTGCTGTCCACTGCCAATAATTGCCAAATCCATGACATTGCCAGCGACCAAGCCGGAAACATTGCTTTTGCGGGTTCCTTTATCGGGCAGTTGCAGGCGGGCAACCCGAGAAGTTTGAGTCGTTACAACATCGATGTTTTGGTTGGTAAAATGGACGCCACAGGGCAAATACTCTGGTCGCGCAACGGCGACGATGATTCCAATTTTTCGGAAACGGCCTACGGCGTTACAACGGATGCCGACGGGAATGTGTACATCACCGGCGGCTGTAAGGGCGGACTGGTTTTTGAAAACGGCGGCGTATGCGACGATGGCCCGTACAGTGTTTCTTTTATTGCCCGCTTTAATGCGGATGGTGGTTATGCCTGGGCAAATTGCAACGGTGGCGGAACAGGAATCGACCTGGTGGTTCAACCGGATCGCAGTATTTTTGCTACCGGTACGACCGCAACAGGTATCAGCGCGAGTAGCACCAATTACCTGAACCACTGGGCCAACTACGACCTGAGCGTGCAGGCGCTTCCAAAAACGCGTTATTGCACCGGCGATACCATTCCTTTATACTGGAATGTGGAAGGGACGACTTATCCGGCGGGAAGCACCGTGCAGGTGAGTATTCTGGACTCCGCGGCCATTATTTATACCTTCAATTACCAGTCAACCGGCGGCAGTTCCGGGGTGGTCAATTTTGTGGTCAATGACGGCTTCAACCTCGCCGGAGACCGCACCCTTTTCCTGAGCCTGAAAATTGCCGGGCAAAACGCCGCAAGATCCACTGGATTTATCGTGCTACAGTCGCCGGTTCCGTTTTTCCCGGTGCCCGATCAGCCGTCCTGCATCGGCAGCAATCGCTGGTTGCAACCGTTCAGCCTGTATCAGGATCCCCATCTGGTACATTGGGAACCGTCTGCCAACCTGCTGCACGCAGATAGCATTGCCGCACAGGTGCAAAACGTTCAGGAAAGTATCACCTACCGGGTATTTTTTACCGACACCATCAAAGGTTGTGTCAGAAGTGATACGGTCAGAACGATCCTGTACGATTATGCAGCCCACCTTGCGGGGCCCACGATGGTGTACGGAGCGGATAATTATGATTATGTTGCCACTGTAAGCGGCACACTTCATCCGCCGTACACATACCAGTGGCTCAACAACCCGAATACGGGCAGTCAAATTCCGTTGTACGTATTCGATACGACCTATGCAGCCGTGACGGTCAAAGATTTTTATGGCTGCGAACGGAGCGATTCGCTTTATGTGCTGTATCACCCCGCCCGGATTTTGCGTGGTCGGGTTATGAATCCGGATAGCACTGCCGGTATGCTTTTTACACCGGTAGAAGTGTACAAAAAAAGCAATTCAGGGCAGGATATTTCATTTTATCATTTCTTTTTAACGGATATTTCCGGCTACTTCTATGATGAAATCAGCGGATCGGACAGCCTCATTCTGGTGCGGGTACGTCCGGATACGCTGTTGCACCCGCAGACGGCACCGACCTGGTATACACGTAAATTTTTTGTTCAAAACGCCGTGGACATTTCCCTTGCCGAAGATACCATCGACCTGGCGCCCATCCGCCTGCTGGATGTACAGATGTTGCCTGACAGCAACGGATTGCTCGGAGGAAGTATTTCGTCGCTGCTACCACAGTTTCAGGACAGTGATTTTCCTGTTTCCGGCCTGGTGCTATGGATTGCAGATGCCGAGTATCAGCCGCTGCGCTTTACCATAACGGATGAAAACGGCAGATTCCGGTTTGAAAACCTGCCTTTCGGAACCTACTTTTTTATGGTGGATAAATTCAAGATCAACAACGCCCTGGCGCCATCCATCACCATCGATGCCGGGCGTCCGCAGGTCGATCAGTTGGTGGGCACTTTGCTGGCCGATCGTTTGCTGATGCCGGATGTCGTGGCGACAGGCGATCCTGATCTGCCGGGACAACAATGGGCCGTATCGCCCAACCCTTTTTCCGGCGGGCTGTTGCGGCTGAATAACCCGTATATTACAAATCAACCGGTACAAGTGTCGCTTTGTGATGCAACAGGTCGTGTGTTGTTTGTGTCCAATACAACAACGGATGGAGGTGGGCAGGCGCAGGTCAGTTGGCCTATTCGCGAAGCAGGGTTGTTTTTTCTGAAAATACGGATGAGAGACGGGCAGGTGGCTGTGAAAAAGTTGGTCTTTTAGGGGTGGCACAACGAATGGCAGAAACATTTACCTGATATACCAGGCTGATTGTTTTTATCTTTGCATAGAAATAATCTATTGAAATGAATCTGCAACAACTGGAATACATTGTCGCCGTCGACCGGCTGCGACACTTTGCCAAAGCGGCCCAAAGCAGTTTTGTGACGCAACCGACGCTAAGCATGATGATCCAAAAACTGGAAGAAGAGCTGGGCGTGCGCATTTTTGAACGCACCCAAAAACCGGTCGTTCCCACCCGAGAAGGTGAAGAAGTCATCCGGCGTGCCCGGCAAATCCTGGCAGAAGTAGGCAACCTCAGGGAATACACGGCCAGCTTGAGCGGCGAGATCAGCGGCGAATTGCGGCTGGGTATTATTCCCACCCTTGCGCCTTATTTGTTGCCGCTGTTCCTGAAACATTTTTCCGAAACCTACCCAAAACTGAAGATATTCATCAAGGAAGCAATTACCGACGACATCATTCGGCTATTGCGCAGGGGCGAAATGGATATGGGGCTGCTTGCCACCCCTTTAAGCGATCCGGCCATTGCCGAATACCCCGTTTTTCAGGAAGAGTTTTTTGCGTATGTGGCTCAAGATGAAGGTTTTCCACAAAAAAAATACGTCCTGCCTACTAATATTGACCCCTCTAAACTCTGGCTTCTGGAGGAAGGGCATTGCCTGCGCAACCAGATTTTCAACCTCTGCGAACTCAAAAACAATTCGGATTTGGAGATGGCGGTATGGTACGAAGCGGGCAGTATTGAAACGCTAATCAACCTCGTCGATCACCATGGCGGCATTACGATCATTCCCAAACTAGCCACTTTGCACCTGAAACCGCACCAGAAGAAGAACCTGCGGGAGTTCAATTTCCCCAAACCCGTTCGCGAAATCAGTTTGGTGACATCGCAAAATTTCCCGCGGCAGCTGCTGCTGGAAAAACTGCGGGCGGAGATTGTGGCGCGGGCGCCGATCGGGATGGTGGAAGGGCAGCGGGTGATGGCCCGGTAATCTCGTTATTCGTTATCAGTTATTGGTTATTAGTGGTGGCTAAGCAAGTCCGAAGTCATCAGTGCGAAGTCCGTAGGGTGCACCGTTTCATACCCGGGTTTCCAAATATGAAACGGTGTACCCTACGGACTTCGCACTTCGCACTGATGACTTCGGACTTGCCTACCAGCCCGATAACTAATAACAGATAACCGATAACTAATAGATATTATCTATTGGAATATAAAATCAATTGATTGTAATGATAGTGTTATTGTCTTACTTTTGTAACGCCTTGGAAGGTTACTAGTCTGGTCTGATGGTTAATAAGTATATCAAGCAAAATGGTTTAGATTAAATTCTTTGCAAATGCTTGATTATCAACACTGATAACCAATAACTAGTAACGGATAACTACTTGGTAGCATTAAACTGAGTTATTCAAATAAAAGTTTTTATAATGGAAAAAGATACAATGGAAATTGGCAAATGCCCCGTCCACGGTGTAAAACAACAGCAGCATGTTGGCGGCGGCGGCACCAAAAACCGCGACTGGTGGCCCAACCAGTTAAAACTGAATATCCTTCGCCAGCACTCTTCCCTGTCTAATCCGATGGGAGAAGATTTTGACTATGCTGAAGCATTTAAAAGCCTCGACCTCGAAGCCCTGAAACAAGACCTGCATGCGCTTATGACGGATTCGCAGGACTGGTGGCCCGCCGATTTCGGCCATTACGGCCCCTTGTTTATCCGCATGGCCTGGCACAGCGCGGGTACATACCGGGTAGGCGACGGAAGAGGTGGCGCAGGCGCAGGGCAACAGCGTTTTGCACCGCTCAACAGCTGGCCCGACAATGTCAGCCTGGACAAGGCCCGGCGCCTGCTGTGGCCGATCAAACAAAAATATGGCCGCAAAATTTCCTGGGCCGACCTGATGATCCTGACGGGAAATGTCGCGCTGGAATCGATGGGATTCAAAACATTCGGTTTTGCCGGCGGTCGCGCAGACGTCTGGGAACCGGATGAGGATGTATACTGGGGCGCTGAAAAAACCTGGCTCGGCGGCGATATCCGTTATGCCAACGGTTCGCCGGGCGTGCCGGATAATCCCAGCGTGCTGGTAACGGAAGATAATGCCGACGGTAACGTCCATTCCCGCAACCTGGAAAATCCGCTGGCTGCCGTTCAGATGGGTCTGATCTATGTGAACCCTGAAGGCCCGGACGGCAACCCCGACCCGATCCTTGCCGCCAAAGACATTCGCGATACGTTTGGTCGCATGGCCATGGACGATGAAGAAACCGTAGCGCTCATCGCCGGCGGCCATAGTTTTGGTAAAACACATGGCGCAGCACCTGCCACCCACGTGGGAAAGGAACCCGAAGCCGCAGGTATAGAATCGCAGGGTTTCGGATGGGACAGCAGTTTTGGAAGCGGCAAAGGACCGGATGCTATTACCAGCGGACTGGAAGTGATCTGGACCAAAACACCCACACAATGGAGCAATAACTTTTTTGAAAACCTGTTCGGTTTTGAATGGGAATTGAGTAAAAGCCCCGCAGGCGCGCACCAATGGGTGGCGAAGAACGCAGACAATATTATCCCGGATGCGTTTGATGCTTCCAAAAAGCATTTGCCTACCATGCTGACGACCGACCTTTCCATGCGTTTCGATCCTGCCTACGAAAAAATTTCCCGGCATTTTCTGGAAAACCCCGACGCTTTTGCGGACGCATTCGCACGCGCCTGGTTCAAACTGACGCACCGCGATATGGGCCCCCGCTCCCGCTACCTGGGTCCGGACGTTCCGCAGGAAGAACTGATCTGGCAGGATCCGATCCCGGCCGTCGACCATCCGCTGGTAAACGAAAACGATATTGCCATCCTGAAAGACCGCATCCTCGATTCCGGATTGACGGTACCTCAATTGGTTTCCACAGCCTGGGCATCCGCTTCCACTTTCCGCGGTTCGGATAAACGCGGCGGCGCCAACGGCGCCCGTATCCGCCTCGCACCACAAAAAGACTGGCAGGCGAACAACCCGGTTCAACTTGCCCGGGTACTGTCCACGCTGGAAGGCATTCAAAAAGAATTCAACGGATCACAATCAAGCGGCAAAAAAATATCCCTGGCCGACCTCATCGTTCTTGGCGGTTGTGCTGCAGTGGAAAAAGCCGCTCGTGACGCGGGGCATTCCGTGGTTGTTCCGTTTACACCCGGCCGCATGGATACCTCGCAGGCGCAAACGGACGTGGAATCCGTGGCATTCCTGGAACCTGCCGCAGACGGCTTCCGGAATTACCGGAAAACCAAATTCTCGGTTTCCACAGAAGAATTGCTGATCGACAAGGCGCAACTGCTCACGCTCACGGCCCCCGAATTGACGGTGCTGGTAGGTGGCATGCGCGCCCTGAACGCTAATTTTGACGGCTCGGCACATGGTATCTTTACCCAGCGCCCCGGCAAATTGACCAATGACTTTTTTGCAAACCTGCTGGATATGGGTACGCAATGGAAAGCGATGTCTGACGACCAGGAATTGTACTTAGGCAGCGACCGCGCTACTGGCACGCCGAAATGGACGGCTACACGCGCCGACCTGGTATTCGGTTCCAATTCCGAACTGCGGGCAATTGCCGAAGTGTACGCCAGCGATGATGCGCAGGAGAAATTTGTGCGGGATTTTGTAGCGGCGTGGGATAAGGTGATGAATCTGGACCGGTTTGATTTGAAGGTATCGTGAGGTTTGGTCGGTTAGGATAAAATAGAAGGGCCGTTTCCAGTTTTGGGAACGGCCTTTTTTGTATAGGTAATATTATACTGTTTGATAGAGAATTACGCTTTACTCCTGGCTTGTTGTCTTCAACCTTGCACGATGTTCGCCCACAAGCGCCGGTCTTGGTCTTTTGACCAAGACCAAAAATGCAACAGAACTACCTCATATCGCGATGCTTTTCGCCCCAATCTTCTCCATACCAGAAATGCGTCAAAAATGGCCAACTATCTGCGTCCATCGTAAGGGTTGGTCGTGCTGTACGTGTGGTCTTGGTCAAAAGACCAAGATCGGCGAAAAGCCGAAATACCCCAACCTTCCGGCCTTGAAAGGTAGCGAATAGGTTGTTTACAGATATTTTTAGGTTCATAACCCAATTGAATCGTTCTCTAACGTAAAAAAATACGTTGGAGGACCTATTCTTTTACGTTCGTGGCCTAAACGTTTAGGTCGGGAACCTAAAATTTTACGTTGGAGGACTTAAAAATTTAAGTCGACAACCTAAACGTTTGGGTTGGAGACCTAAAAACATCTGTAAACACCCCGAATACTTCTTCGAATGACCGAAACACATCTGTAAACAACCCAATCATTTCGTTTCGGAACTTAAACGCTTCTCCTTCGTACCTAAATCCATGGGCATAGTGCCTAAAGTTAAAAATACCCGGTCCTAAAAAGTTGTAAGGCATTCAGAAGATGCAGATACTCGTAGTACGTTTGCCAGCATAGCCGGCGCGGATAGGCAACGCGAGGCACAGCCATCGCGCTAGCGCATTCAGTTAAAATGTGATTTTGTGGATATGGGCAGCCTTTGGACCAGTTGGTGTGAGTAAGAAGCGAGGGTAGCCTTGGTGACAGCGAGGCACAAATTCTACGCCAGCGGGAAAAGCACTCTCTAAATGGCCTAATTATTCTTATCTGGCAAAACTAAAGCGCATCCATTCGGTTCGGGCGCTTTTAATTTCAGTCCTTTCAATATCTATCGACAGTCCATTATTAAACACTTTACCTTTAAAAACCTCACTTCCTTCCTCAGATATAATCTCAATATTTAATTTGTCTGTTTCGATATCATATGTGTATTCGCCTAAGGAAAAATTGCCTTGTCCTTCCATAAGAATGCTTTTTACTTTTTTACTGGAGATATATTCTTCAGAATAACCATAATATGCTCTCACGGTTTTATTGGCTAACAACATAAAATAAATATTTCTTCTATTCCGATCGCTCCATCCAACATATATCCCATCAAATCTCAATTTGCCATTTGAAAGATAACTTCTCGTTTGGTTTGGCACATCTTGACTTGACTTAATTATTACTTTTTCTAATTTAGGCCTTTCTTCAAGGCCTAAATATACTCTTATTTCTTCGGTTGCTATTGCTGCGACTAGTGCTAAAAAAGTAATAATCAATCCAATTAGCCCAACTTTATCCGAAAAGGTTTTCATAGTATGGTTTGCTTTTATTTGAATTTGGGCACCTATAATGCGGGATATATTGCTGTAAGTTTTTCTAGCACGGCCGACGCGCCAGCGCCACTCGGGTTAGGGGTTGGACAGCCTCTGAGCCAGTGGATATCCAATTGCCAAAGTTTTTCTGCTAAAATATCAGAGAACCGGTATATGTGCGATAAAGGCAGGCCCGACAGATGGTCAACTACCGGCTTAACAACCTTTGCATCATCTCCTTCGTTCGACCAGTCGAGTAAATGAATCGTATTCCAGAAATCGTCTGTCGTAAAAGATTCCGGATGCTCTGTTTGTCCTTCCAGTCTGATTTCAACCTCGGCGTGTGCAAAGTCCCGCTTCAAGGTCTCGACAAACTTGTTATCAATATCATCAATATTTACGGTCAGAACAGTAGTCATAGGAAATATTCGGATTGAGTGGCATTATTCAAATATTGAACTGTAATACTTTGCAAAAATACTGATTTGTTCCTTATGAAACAATCTGTAACGTATCGGCATGCGGCGGCTCATGATACGTATTACGGCACAGCTGGCGCGAGCGGAGGCGTTAATGATAGTACAAATATCGCCGCTCCGATGGGGTTAACATATTGATAATCAATAATTTTAACCAATATTATGGTCAATTTGAGTTTCTTAGCCTGACGGCTATGGTCAAAAGACCAAGACCGGCGTGGGCCTCGGGTTAAAGGAGAGGATGAACGTTATCAGTGGCGAAAAATACCGAGCTACTATATATTTCCTGCGCAAAAACTGAGTCGCCAAATCCAACCCTTATGCTTCGCTTGGTTTTTCACCTTGCACGGTGTTCGCCCACAAGCGACGGTCTTGGTCTTCCGTCTCGTCAGGTGTTCACATTCTCCATTGCATAAATCCCTAAGGCCGCACGTGGCGTTTTTTTCAACACCACGCGCAATGGTAGAGCACTGCCAATCCTTTCCAGAATCCTGCCTCTACTTCAGTAGTTTTATTCATTTCCACCTTGGGAAACTGCGTTGCGTTTCGTCTTTACACCGTCACCCAGCTTTGCTTCCGGCTACTCTCCAGTATCCGTTCACAAATCAACAATTCCCGGTACCCATCGGCGAAGGTGGGAAACGGCGGGTTTTCCGGCTGCTTGCCGATGGCCACAGCGGCATATACTTCTTTGAACAATTGTTTGGACGTATCCGGGAATCCCTCGTTGTGCCCACCGGGGAAACTCATGAGATCGCGGGCCGCCGGATAGGCCAGGGAAGGGTCGCGCATCAATAACTCGTTGCTTCGGTCGCGGTTGCCGATCCACAGTTCGTTCGGGGCTTCCGAGTTCCAGGCAAAGGTTTGTTTGGAACCGGATATTTCCAGTTTCAGTTGATTTTTACGACCTGCCGACACCTGCGAGACGGTGACCGCGCCCCGGTTACCATTGTCAAAGCGCAACAATACGTTGGCGTGGTCTTCGGTATTGATGGGCACGTCCGCGTAGTCTTCGGGTTGCAGCATTTTGCCGGAGTAGGTTTCTACCGGTTTCAAAGGCTTCTTCCGGGTTTTATGAATGGTGTTGAAATCCGCCATGACTTCGACGGTTTTCAGGCCGGTGATGTATTCCAGCACGTCCATCAGGTGCGAGCCGATGTCGGCGATGGCCCGGGAATCGCCTGATTTGTCGGGCTCCAGGCGCCAGTTATAGTCGGTTTCGTAGAACAACCAATCCTGTAAATAAGAACCCAGGATCGAGTACACCTCGCCTAGATCCCCCTGCTCCCGCATGGTCTTCATTTGGCG
>JALHMA010000049.1 GCA_022844265.1 Saprospiraceae bacterium
AACGCCTCGGACAACTGCGGCGGAACGGTTACCGTGACCTTTGTCAGCGATGTGACTGGCAACCAGGGCATCACCCGCACCTACAAAGCCACCGATCTGTGCGGCAATACCGCCACCTGTTCCCAACTGATTACCATCACTGACAACACCCCGCCGACCATTACCTGCCCGCCGACCCTGAACGTGGAGTGCGCCGCACAGGTGCCCGCTCCTAATCCTGCAGGTGTAACGGCTTCGGACAACTGCGGTACGCCTTATGTCACATTCGTGAGCGACGTCATCAGTTACCAGGTCTGCGCCAACCGATACATGATTACCCGAACCTACAAAGCCACCGACAGCGGCGGCAGGACAGCCACTTGTACCCAGCAGATCAACGTCTTCGACGACACACCGCCGACGATCACCTGCCCGGGGCCGATTACAGTTGAATGTGCCAGCCAGGTACCCTATGCAAATCCGGCAACAATTTTGACATCAGACAACTGTGGCGGTACGGTTACAGTGACCCACGTTAATGATGTTATCAGCAATATGACTTGTCCAAATCGATATACCATCACGCGGAAGTATCGAGCCACAGACGCCTGTGGCAATTCGGCAACTTGTACCCAACTCATTACCGTATATGACAATAAGGCGCCGATCATGATCTGCCCGGTGCCAGTGACAGTTTCTTGTGTCAACGACGTACCTGCCGCTAATCCAGGGAGCGTGATAGCTTCCGATAATTGTGGCGAGACTACCATAACTTTTGTCAGCGATGTATTGAGCAATCAGGGAACTACTATCACCCGGACGTATCGCGCTACAGACGACTGTGGAAACGCATCTACATGTACACAGTTGATAACAATTCAGTCAACCAGTAATACGCCTTATATTCAATGCCCTGATCCAATTACGGTGCAGTGTGCCAGCCAGGTGCCTGCCCCCAATCCTGCCGGCGTGAGTGCAACCAGCAACTGCGGCAATCCGGTAACAACAGTAACTTTCCTAAACGATGTAATTAGTTACCAGGTCTGTGCCAACCGTTACATGATCACCCGCACATACAAGGCTACCGATGCCAGTGGAAACACTGCGACTTGTACCCAGTTGATTACCGTGTATGATAACACACCGCCGACCATAACGTGTCCAACACCCATCACGCTACAATGTAACGCCCCGGTACCTGCGCCCAACCCGAATGCGGTCGTTGCTACAGATAACTGCGGCGGTATAGTCACCGTAACATTTGTCGGCGATGTAAACAGCAATCAGGGTACAAGCATCACCCGGACATACAAAGCCACTGATATTTGCGGTAATACGGCCACCTGTACCCAACTGATTACAGTCGTTACAAATAGCAACTCCCCAAGCATTGCTTGCCCCGCTTCAATTGCTGTTCAATGCCCCGGCCAGGTACCGTCACCCGATCCTTCCGGTATAGTCGCGACCGGTAGTTGTGGCGACCCGGCAACCGTAACCTTCGTCAACGATGTTGTCAGCAGCCAAACCTGCGCCAATATCTATAAGATTACCCGCACATACAAAGCTACCGATGCCAGTGGAAACACCGTCACTTGTACCCAGTTAATTTCGGTGGAAGATAATATACCGCCGACCATAACGTGTCCACCGACCATAATTCTACAATGTAACGCCCCGACACCGGCGCCCAACCCGAATGCAGTCGTTGCTACAGATAACTGCGGCGGTATAGTCACTGTAACATTTGTCGGCGATGTAAGCAGCAATCAGGGTACAAGCATCACGCGGACGTACAAAGCCACCGATGTTTGCGGTAATACGGCCACCTGTACCCAACTGATTACGATCATTACAAATAGCAACGCTCCAAGCATCACTTGCCCTGCTCCGATTACCGTGCAATGCGCCAGCCAGGTGCCTGCTCCAAACATTGCATCGGTGACGGCTACAGGCGGTTGTGGAAACTCCTGCGGTTCCTTCTGTACCTACACGCAGGGCGGCTACGGCTCGGCAAACGGCACGCACTCGAATGGACTGAATACGACCCAAACGCTCAACGTCCTGATGCAATCCGGCCCCATCGTTGTCGGCAGCGGTACCTGTGGCTTCCAGGTGTCAACAACAGATTGTGTGCTGGGTATTTTGCCCGCCGGTGGACCATCTATCCCGTTGACCCAAAACTATTCACTTGACTGCGGAGAGACGATCGATAATACGCTGGCAGGCCAACTGATCACCCTCGTATTGAATATTCGATACAATCTGGTCTACAACAACAACCAGAACCTGGGCGCGGCTGCCCTGACCTGTGTGCTCACACCGGCGCAGATCGCTGCACTCGGCCTGAATCCTTCTGCAACTGTGAACGACTTGATCGCGCTGGACAATGCTTTCCTGGCTGCCAACTGCAATGGTAACATGTATGCCAACGGATTTGGAGGTCTACTCACCGATGCTACAACAGCGTTGAACGAATACTGGCATGAATGCCAAAACCCGGGCAATGGTGGAGTTCCGCCTACAGTGTCTTTTGTCTATGATGAAATCAGCAACCAAACCTGCACCAATCGTTACAAGATCACCCGGATATACAAGGCCACTGATGCCAATGGCAACACCGCAACTTGTACCCAGATAATTACCGTGGACGATAACACACCGCCGGTGATATTGGCGCCGCCCTCCGATGTAACTGTAAATTGTAATGAAGTGCCAACGCAAGCCACACTCATGGCAACCGATAACTGCGGGGGGCCAGTGACCGTACTGCCGAGTTCGGGCATCAGCCAAGGCAACTGCCCCAACGCTTATATCATCCACCGCGTGTGGACGGCCACCGATGCATGTGGCAATACCGCTACGGCTTCGCAAAAGATAACCGTCATTGACAACACAGCGCCAACTATTACCTGTCCTCAGCCCATGACGCTACAATGTAACGCTCCAACACCGGCACCTAACCTGAATGCGGTCGTTGCTACAGATAACTGCGGCGGTATAGTCACTGTAACATTTGTCGGCGATGTGAGCAGCAATCAGGGTACAAGCATCACGCGGACGTACAAAGCCACCGATGTTTGCGGTAATACGGCCACCTGTACCCAACTGATTACGATCATTACAAATAGCAACGCTCCAAGCATCACTTGCCCTGCTCCGATTACCGTGCAATGCGCCAGCCAGGTGCCTGCTCCAAACATTGCATCGGTGACGGCTACAGGCGGTTGTGGAAACTCCTGCGGTTCCTTCTGTACCTACACGCAGGGCGGCTACGGCTCGGCAAACGGCACGCACTCGAATGGACTGAATACGACCCAAACGCTCAACGTCCTGATGCAATCCGGCCCCATCGTTGTCGGCAGCGGCACCTGCGGCTTCCAGGTGTCCACAACAGCTTGTGTGCTGGGTATTTTGCCCGCCGGTGGACCATCTATCCCGTTGACCCAAAACTATTCACTTGACTGCGGAGAGACGATCGATAATACGCTGGCCGGACAACTCATCACCCTCGTATTGAATATTCGATACAACCTGGTCTACAACAACAATCAGAACCTGGGCACAGCTGCCCTGACCTGTGTGCTCACACCGGCGCAGATCGCCGCACTCGGCCTGAATCCTTCTGCAACTGTGAACGACTTGATCGCGCTGGACAATGCTTTCCTGGCTGCCAACTGCAATGGTAACATGTATGCCAACGGATTTGGAGGTCTACTTACCGATGCTACAACAGCGTTGAACGAATACTGGCATGAATGTCAAAATCCGGGCAGCAGTGGAGCACCGCCAACCGTAACCTTTGTCAGCGATGTGATCAGCAACCAAACCTGTACCAATCGCTATAAAATCACTCGTACATACAAGGCTACCGATGCCAGTGGAAATACCGCGACTTGTACCCAGTTAATTACGGTGCACGATAACACAGCGCCGATTGGAATCTGTCCCGCTGACATTACAGTCGGTTGTATCGGCAATGTGCCATGCCAAAGCTCAGACCAGGAGATAGACGCCTTGATACAACAAATCCAGGCTGCTTACACAGATAATTGCGGCGGGCCGATAACGGTAAGTCTTCTATCTGTATCCGATCTTAATACCTGTTCTGATCCGGATGGTGATGATGTATTCACTTTTGACCGTACTTTCTACTTCCAGGTTGCCGACGCCTGCGGCAACAAAACGTTGTGCGACATTGCCTACACCGGGAATTGCCAGGAATTCTGTACCTACACGCAGGGCGCCTACGGCTCAGCTGGAGGCACACACTCAAACGGGCTGAATACGACTGCAACGCTTAATGCCCTGCTACAACCCGGCCCTATTTTTATTGGCGGCGGTAATTGTGGTTTCGAGGTATCGACGACAGATTGTGTGTTGGAAATTCTGCCATCCGGCGGACCATCAATCCCATTGACGCAAAATCTTATATGTGGAAGCACGATCAGCAACACACTGGTAGGTCAACTGCTCACCCTGCAATTGAACCTGCGGTACAACTCAATATTCAACAACAACCTGAACCTGGGGGCACAACAACTTTCTTGTCTGTTTCCTGAAGAGGAAATTGTCGATCTTGGACTTGTTTCATCCTCGACCGTCAACGATCTCATCACGTTGGCCAATACATTCCTGGCATCCAATTGCAACGGCAATATGTATGCCGACGGTTTCGGCGGCCAATTGACCAGTGTATTGACCGGGATCAACGAATACTGGGATGAATGCCAGCAGACTAATCCTTGCACAGGCGTTACCATTCCGGGATCAAATTCAGCGTCGGTCAACAACTTATTATCCGGGTTAATTATCTATCCCAACCCGGCGGTCACGTTTGTCCAGGTGGAATTTACAGCAGCATCCGTGGCGACCATTTATTTCCGACTGACCAACGCTGAAGGTCGCCTGATGAAGGAGTATAAAACCGATATTATAGAAGGTGAAAACCATTTGCAGGTAGATGTATCATATCTGCCTGCGGGCGTCTATGTATTGGAGATGACCGGCACCGAAGTCAATGTAACGGAAAAACTGGTTGTGATGCGTCCGTAATCTCATCCGGTTATCATCGACTTAATCATCATTATTATAATCTGCCCCATAGTAGAGTGTACTATGGGGCAGATTTTTTTGCCTGAAAGCAGGAAGATAGCAAAGTAATACTTTACAAATCGCTCAAATACTTTCCGATTTCTTCAAAAGAAGCGGTGTCTTTGATCACATAGTGGACAGCGCCGGAGGCAATAGTACGCAAGGCAACCCCGTAGTGTTCCTGTGCGGAAAGCATAATTACTTTCATGTCCGGATCGGCTTTGTGTATTTGTTGCAGGATTTCCAGGCCGTTTTTGGCGCCGGGAACGGTACCGTCGAGGTAATAATCGAGGATGATCGCATCGGGTTTGTCGGCCAGGCGGACCAGACAATCTTCTCCTGTGCCGAATGTGGTTACCTGGAAATGGCCCAGGTCATCCAGATAGTCGGCCAATAAGGTGGCAAACATGGGATCATCGTCCACTACAAAAATATTTTTTTTCATCAGGTGCTGTTTTTGTGGGCCAAGATAAGATGACAGCATCAGGATCGGCAAGTTTTTTTTGCAGTGTTATTTATCCAGCATCTGCCCAATATCCACAACCGATTGCCGGAGTTCGGCGAGCAAGCGGGCAGCCTGAACGGGCATACTGCTCCAGTCCGCGCCATTGAGTATATGTGTTTCCAGTTCCTGTGCCAGGGCTGCTGTTTCGTCGAGGCCGACGAGTTTCAACTGCGGCTTCAGGGTATGCACCAGTCGGTGCAGGGCATCGCGTTCGCCGGCTTCCAGCGCCGTTTCGATTTTGGGAATAGCCGCCCCGACCCCATCGAGGTACATCCGCAGGTATTTGCGCAGGCGTTCGGGGTTGCTGCCGGCGAGCCGGTTCAACACCTCCGGATTAGGACGCGCGGATGTCCGGCTTCGCACAGGGGCCACGGCACTCAGGGCGCCGATCAATTCGGCGTCCTGAAAGGGTTTGGGTATGTATCCGTTCATTCCTGCGGCCATGCAGCTGTTGATTTCATTTTTGGTGACCGAGGCTGTAAAGGCGATAACCGGCAAGGCGCCAAGCGGTAGTGGCAGCGCGCGTATGGCGCGGGTGGCTTCCAGCCCGTCCATCACCGGCATCGATACGTCCATCAGCACAATGTCGAAGGATTCGCTATGCACAGCCTCCAGGGCTTCGAGGCCATTTTCAGCATTCACAACATATACTTCCGGGATGAGCATTTCGAGCGTTTCAACAGCCACCAGGCGGTTAAAAGCGTTGTCTTCCACTACAAGTATGCGCAGGCCGCGCAGGGCTTCTGTGGCGTTGGAATCGAGGACATTGGTGGTCGTTGTTTCGTCCTCCGCAATATCGAGTGCCAGGTGTACATGAAAAACGGAACCCGCGCCCGGGCTGCTTTCCACCTCGATACGGCCGCCGAATAGTTCCGTCAATTGTTTGGAAATGGACAATCCCAGCCCCGTACCGCCGTATTTCCGCGTTGTTTCGCCGGAAGCCTGGCGGAAACTTTCAAATACCACGGCTAATTGTTCGGGACTCATGCCGATGCCGGTGTCGCGCACTTCAAAATGCAGCCCGCAACGCCGGCTGTCCTGGTTTGTTACCCTTGCAATCAGGTCAACCCGACCTTTTTCGGTGAATTTTACCGCATTCCCGGCCAGGTTGAGCAGGATTTGCTGGAGCCTGACGGGGTCGCCACGCAAGGCAGGCGGGATAGCCGGATCGAGTTGAATATGCAGTCCCAGGCTTTTTTCTTCCGCCCTGAATTGGAGTGTCGCGCGGACATTGTCTAAAATGTCGGCTACGTGCAGCGTGGTCCATTCGAGTTCCATCCGCCCGGCCTGGACTTTTGAAAGGTCGAGGATATCATTCAGAATCACCAGCAGGGCCTCCGACGACTGCCGGATGCCATGCAGGTAGCGCAATTGGTTTTCGCGCGGATTTTTTTGCAACAGCAATTTGGTCATACCGATCACCGCATTCATCGGCGTACGGATTTCATGGCTCATATTCGCCAGAAACTGCTGCTCGGAGCGTTCGCTCTGCTCGGCCCGCCGGCGCTGAAACTCGGCTTCGCGTGTTTCCGCTTCGGCTTTGGCGCGCATCGCTTCGGCCGCTTCTTTCTGTTGCATCAGTTCCGCGGTGCGTTCTTCTACCAGACGGGTCAGTTCCGCTTCCTTACGCCGCAATTCCTCTACGGCTTGCTCCGTCTGAAAACGCAGGCGCCGGGAGAGCAGGCCCACAATTTTTTGCAGCAGTTCGGGGGTATGGCCTACGGCATCAAAAAAAACGCTGCGCTGGATGCGCAACAAGGTAGTGGGAACAGTGGCGGTCACTGACATCGAGCGCGGCCCCGCATCGAGCAGGGCCAGTTCGCCAAAACAGGCGCCAGCCTGCATTTCTGCCACGGTGTAGTCGTCGTCGTGCACCTTCGCCGCACCAGACAAAATGAGGTACAGGGATTTTGCCGGCTGGTTTTTGTGAAAAATAACCTCGCCGGCAGCGGCATGAACGATGGTGCTTTTTTGCGCCAATTCCTGCAAAACAGGTTCCGGCAGTACATTGAACACCTCCATGCTGCGCAGTTGCGTGGAAAGGGTTGTGGTATCGATGGTCATAGGTAATGCGGATTGCCGGTAAATAAGTAAAAGGGTAAAATTATTGAGATATTAAGATATTGGGATATTTTGTTGACAATCAATAAATTGAGTGTTAATATCCCAATATCTTAATATCAATTAATATCGTACTTGTACTTATATACAAAAGTCGTGGTCTTCTGTTACACCCGGTCTTCCAGCACAAACATCAGGTTTTTACTTTCTCCCGTAGCCACGTCGATCAGTTCTGCGTGTTTGGTAGAGGTAAAAGAACCCATGTCGCTGTCGCCGTTGATCAGGATGGCGCCGGTCAGAATGATATACCGGCATTTAAATTTTGTTTGTGCCAGTAATTCCCTGATTCTTTTGTCGATGGCCTCATAAATGACCTCGGTGGCTTCTTTGAGCGGTATCGGGGCGTCCAGAATCCGGTCTCCCTGTTGCAGCAGTATTTGTTCCAGGGTACTCATCTGGTAATCCAGGTCATTGATATGCCCATCGACAATGGCATGGTCGATCAACTTCTGTAATCCTGCCTTGGCAGCGCCGCAGCAATCAGAACTTTTATATTGCCCGATGCGGTGAATTTTGCCGAGGTTTCCGTCTTTGGAAATACCGATATGTGGGCCGTAGTAAATAAATACGGCCCCTTCGTCGGGCACATGGCTGGAAAAAGCCGCCATGCCGGTTAAGCCGACAAATGGAAATCCGTCCAGGCCGCCCAATTTGAAAGGGCCTAAAAACTCGGATGCCCGCGCGGGGTATTGTATGCTGTTGACGTCGTCGCTGCACAGGCTGTCAGCCAGCATGACCTGTCCCGGTTCCAGGTCCAAAACATCTTCAACAAATAAAATTGTTTTGTTCACCGCATCGATGGTGGAAACGGCATTGGGATAATGTTGCCGCACTATGGCTAATTTTTCTCTTTTTTTCATGCAGGAGGGAATGTAAGTAGTTATCGGTTATTAGTTATTGGTTATCAGTGTTGATACTCAAGCATTTACAAAGAATTTAGCCAAAACTAATTTTGCACTCCTACTTAAGTAAAATTGTTGAGGGGTTGAGGGTTGAAAGGTTGGTATGTTGTCGGCTCTTTACTACAAGGGCGCTACTATTTGAAAGCGCGCCAAAAATAGAAGAACCTTTCAAATAGTTGCTTTAGCGTACTTAGAAAAGTTTCCGTGCTTACCCAAGGCCCTGCAAACGCAACACCACGCAAAACCCGTTTTCCCGGCTGATCTCCAGTGTACCTCCGATTTTTTCGGCGCGCATCTGCATATTGGAAGTGCCTGAGCCGGTGGTTTTGTAGGCCTTTTCTTCCACCCGGCCATTGTCACAAATGCGCATTTCAAAACCCGTCGGTATTTTTTTCAGGCTTGCAGTGAGCAAATCCCCATTAGAATGTTTGGCGGCATTGGTGACTGCTTCTTTGTAAATAAGGTAAAGATTCTGGCGGATATGCGTGGGCAGGTTGTGTTTCAGGCTCAGGTGTTCCGCTTCAATATGAAAACGAATGCCGCGTGGTGCGAGCGTTTCTTCGGCATGTTCGCGCATCCTGTCGATCAGGTTTTCCAGTTTGTCCTTGCGGGCATCGATAGCCCAGACGGTATCGCGCATACGGGCCATAGCATCGCGGCTGATCTCGCCGATGCGACGGAGTTTGCCTTTGTCCTTTTCGGTGGCCGTCAGTTCGAGCACTTCAGATTGCATGGCCAGCCCGGAAAGCAGGGTACCTACATCGTCGTGCAGGTCGCTGGAAATCTGGACGCGCATCCGTTCAATTTTCAAGGCTTGCCGCAGGCGGTATTGGAACCAGGTGTAAATCAATCCGGTAATGGCCAGCGTACACAATAAATAAAACCACCAGGTTTGCCAGAATGGCGGACGAATATGTACCTGAAGCCGGCGGGGGTGCGCCGATAAAACGCCGTCGGAATTGGTAGCCCATACTTCAAAGGTGTAATCGCCGGCGGGCAAATTGGAATAGCGCACAAAACCCTGGGTACCGTTTGAAACGGAATCTTTTTCAATACCTTTCAGGCGATAATAATAGAGGTTGTGGCCGGGCGCGCTGAAATCGAGGGCAGCAAATTGAAAGGACAGGGTGTTTTGGTTATAGTCCAGATCGAGCCGTTCCAGCCAACTTAAATCATGCCCGGTTTGAAAGGTCGTATCATTGACCAGCAGTCGGGTAAATTGAATATTGGGCGCTGCGTCGAGCAGATGAATATCGTCGGGGTAAAAAACATTGACCCCGTTTTTTCCGCCAATCCAAAAAGCGCCGGTAGACGGCATGGAAAGCACCGCATTCTGGGTAAAAATGCCTGAAAGCAAACCGTCGGCAGTCCCGAAGCGATGCCATGATTTTTCTGTGGGGTTAAAACGGATCAACCCATTGTTACCTGTCAGCCACAAAAAGCCCTTCCGGTCGGGCAGGATATTGTAGTAACGTTCAGTCGGGACGCCACCAGTCGCTTCCGTCCGGAAATGCCCTTCCATAGAAGCCAGGTTGATACAAAACAAACCTTTTGAACTGGCCACCCAAAGCAGCGAGTCGCCTGTTTCCAGAAAAGAAGTGCAGTCGCCGGTGTCGGTCCACTCCGCGATTTTACGGACCGCTCCCCCACTCGCGTCGAGCGCAAGTATTCGGAAATGGTTGTCGGCCACGAATACAAGTCCTTTTTTGTTTTGAAAAACAGACGTAACCTGTTGCAAACCAATGGCATACAAATCTTTCCAGGAGTGTAAAGACACCCAGTCTGCTTTCGTTTTCAGACTAAAAACTTCTTTACCCCGCGAAGCAAGCCGCGTACCATCGGACAAAGTAGTGTGCAGACGAATTTTATCCGATTCAGCCGTTACCACCCCGAAGAAATTTTTAGCCTGGAATTCGAATATCCGACTGTTTTCCAACCAGTGCAGCGCATTGTTTTCAGAAAAACCCCACAGACCGGAAAGTTCGTCTTCCCAAAAAGTTGAAATGCCCGGCAAATCAAAATGTACACCCGGCTGCGCTTTGTTATCCAGATCCCGTGTGCGCAACAGCAATGCCGCATCGCGGTTAAAAAGATATGCCCCTGAATCCGAAGTACTGCACCATATCTGGCCTTTTTTATCCTGAAACATACCTGTCACAGACACTCCGGCTGTTTCGCGAATGCCCGCAAATTTGGTTTTGAAAATATGCGCAAAAGCGATGCCGCCGCCTGCTCCGGACAACCAAATCTGGTTGGAAGCATCGCGGTACAAGCGGGTAATTTCACCGGGAGGGAGCTCGTATGGCGTTTTGGCCTGGTACCGGAATTGTTGCACAAAACGGTCTTGCCGTTTGTCAAAAACCAGCAAACCCTCTCCGCAGGCCACCAGCAAACGATTTTCATCATAAGGAATGATATCGTGCATCCATCCCGCGTCGGCGCTTACCGCCGCCGTCCGATCCAGTTTCAAAGCAGTATTGCCTTCTTTCAGGTTGTATTTGCCCAAACCGTTGTACAATGCCACCCAAATTACACTATCACCTTCTGCCCATACATTTTTGGTCGGACTGGCGCGGCGGTGTTTCCCGTTCGGTAATTTATTGAATTGAATTGTATGCGATTTCCAGTTGCGCAGGTCGGTAATGACCATACCGGAATCCCGGGAAAGCATGGTGGAGATCACTTGAACAACCTTTCCGAAGTTATCTGTAATAGCAGTGCATCGCTCCCCGACCATCGGGCCGAGGCGCTGGTAGTTGCCCGACCGGGTATCAAAACAATACAGGGCTTCCTGATTGCCGGAACCTGCTTTCAACCACAACATCTGATCCGGATCGAGATAAAACGCCTGAAAATCAAGCAGTTGAGGCGCATTCATCCGAAATGTTTGAATAAGCCCGGTAGACCGGCGGTAACAATGAACTGCTGAAAAGGTACTGAACCAGAGGTTCCCCAGTGTGTCTTCCAAACACCTGCTGGTCACCCGAACATCTCCGGATCCGGGAGCAAAACGTTCGATCCGCTGACCGTCGAATCGGTTCAGGCCTTCTTCCGTGCCAATCCAGATGAATCCGTACATATCCCGGCTCACAAAATAGTCGGAGCTAAAGCCGAGACCCTGCTCGCGGGTCAATTGGTGGAATGAAAATGACAATCCCTGACCCTGAAGTTTCAGCGACGAGATAAACCATAAAAATAACATCAGGGATAAAACCCAACTTCTTAGCATGGATATGCTTTATTTCGAAGCGCGTTCATTTATCCTGCGAATGTAGCCAATTCTTTCACTACCAAATCACCAGATACTTTTCCAAATCTTTTCCCGGAAAGGCAGCCACACCTGCCGGCAATGCCACCCGGCTGGTTGATTCCAGTTCGGAAGCTTCGGGTGATTGGGCTTCGGGATCTGAATTCACGCAGAATCCGGGACAGGGCCGGTCGCTGACAAGATGTACGGCTTGATCCGGTACCGTGATAAGGCCATCTTTCACCACTGCTGAAACACCGCAATGGGTAATCGAACCAGGCAGGCCGGCCAATTGGGGCGTGACGTAAAAACGGACGCCATTGATGACAACATCTTCCTGCGGTGATTTCAGCAAGCTATCGATCATCGTTTTGCTGAAATAAGAGGCAAAGAAGATGTCAGAACGGGCTACCCCGGCAATAGCGGGCGCTTCAATGGTATCTTTTGCGCGGGTTCGGCTCATTTTTTCGGCGCCGGACCCAATAGGCGTTACTGCCGGCGATAAAAGGTACTTGGCTTCCGTCACCGGCTGGTTCAGTTCGCTGCCGTCCGAGGAAACGCCGATTGCGATTAGCCGGCGGTCGGTTGTACTTGCTGCATCGACATTGTAAATACGGATGCCTACGCAGTTTTCCTGATCCAGTAGTCCCGTCAGATCGGATGAATGAAAAAAGCCCTGAAACAGGTTTTCATTTCGGGCAGCCTGTTTTGCACCAGTTGCTTCCAGTGCAATGCCCGGGTGGTTCGATTGATAAATCATGTTGTTTTTTTTGGTAAGCAATTGGTTAAAATCCAGAAGGCATCAAATCTTGTGTAGCGTCAAGTTTAATAAATATCTCCGTCCAGCGCTTTACGGATCACCTCCGCCTTGCTGTTCACTTCCAGTAATTTGTAAATGCGTTTGATGTGGTCGCGCACGGTATCGATGGAGATGCTCAGTTTGTCGGCGATGAGTTTGTAACTCAGTCCGTCCACCAGGGCTTCGACAATCTGTTGCTGGCGCGGCGACAGGATGTCCTCTTCCTTGCGCGCTTTGGGCATAAAATGTTGCACCACTTTGCGCGCAATAGAAGGCGACATAAAGGAACCACCGCGGTGAATCGTAAAGATAGCTTCCTGAATAGTGGACAAAGGCGTTCGTTTGGAAATGTAGGAACAGGCGCCCGAACACAACGATTTGAAAATCTTGTCTTCTTCCTCGAAGGTAGTTAGCATCACGATGTCCGTTTCCGGAAATTTCTGCCGGATGTGCCGGATACCTTCGATGCCCGACATGCCCGGCAGCCCTATATCGAGCAGCATTACGTCGATTTTGGGCACGCGGGCTGGTTTTTCCGCTTTTTCCAGAAAGTCTTCCACACTGCCCGCTACAATACTGAATTGCAGGGCCGGGTGGGCGCCGAGATAGGTCTCCAGGCTTTCCCGGATGACCGGGTCGTCTTCGACGATTGCGAGATGTATGTTTTCCATAAAACAAAAGTAGCAGAAGCGTTGATTGGGGTAATCCACATGATGATGTGGTTCAAGGGTAGTGACGGGGTGACTTGAAGTCACCCCGTCACTACCAAATCTTCATTCCTGCTTGTACACCACACCGTCTTTCATCACAAACTTCACTTTTCCCATACTGGTAATATCTACCAGCGGATTGCCCTCCACTGCAATAATATCGGCGAGTTTACCCGCTTCTATGGAGCCCAACATATCGCTGATGCCCAGCAAATCCGCTCCGTTTACCGTAGCCGATTGAATGGCCTCCATGACGGGCATCCCGACTTCGGTCATGTATACAAATTCCAGCCAGTTTTTCCCGTGCGGAAATACGCCCGCGTCGGTGCCGAATGCTATTTTGACACCGGATTTGTATGCTTTGGCAAAGGTATTTTGAATGCTGAGGCCTACCACGAGCGCTTTGGCGGTCACCATTTCAGGATAATAGCCGGCTATTTTGGCAGAGTCGGCGGTGGATTTGCCTGCAATGATGGTCGGAACCAGGTAAGTGCCGTGTTTTTTGAACAAGGCAATCGCTTCATCATCCATGTACGTGCCATGTTCGATGGAGTGTACCCCTGCGCGAATGGCGCGTTTCATGGCTTCGGCGCCGTGGGCATGGGCGGCTACCTTGAATCCGTAATCTTTGGCCGTCTCAACAACGGCTTTGAGTTCCGCTTCCGTAAACTGTGGGTTATCGGCACTTTTCGCTACGCTCAATACGCCACCCGATGCGGTGATTTTAATCAGATCGCTGCCGTCCTTGTAGCGCTGGCGCACTGCCTTCATACAATCCTCCGGGCCATTCACGACACCTTCTTCCGGGCCGGGATCGCCCATCAGGTCTTTCCTGTGGCCGTTGGTAGGATCCGCATGGCCGCCGGTGGTTGCAATAGATTTTCCGGCAGAGTAAATCCTGGGGCCTTTGATCAGGTTGTTTTTGATGGCATTGCGCAGCGAAATATTCACGCCGGCAGTACCGCCGCCGAGGTCGCGCACGGTTGTAAAACCCGACATCAGGGTGGTTTCCGCGTAACCGACCGATTTGTAGGCGATGTCGGCAGGGTTTTGTGTAAATCTTTCTATTTGTCTGTTCCGACCGGTTTCCATTTCCATATGCACATGCATATCCATCAGTCCGGGCATGACGGTCCGGTTTTTCAGGTCGATGATCCGGTCTGTCGCAGCGCCTGTTGCATAACCTTTTATTACCCCGGTGATTTTGTTTTTTTCAACGGTGACGGACATTTCGTTTTGTAATTGCCCGGTTTTCACATCGATGAAGCGACCGCAATGAAGGATTGTTTTTTGGGCGGTGGAAACGATTGGGCTTAATGCAAGTGAGAGGAGAACAAGTAATCTGAATAGCATAGTGTATTTTTTCAGTAAAGGTAGCATGTATGGGGTTGTGTCAAAAGGGTCGAAGTAAAATAAGAAGCCAAATTATACTTGGTTTTTTCGGTGCGAAACTTCCCGAAAGTTTAAAACTTTCGGGAAGTTAGAGGTAACGCGAAATTAAATTTCACACTAAAACCATGACTCAGGTAAATCAGACTTTTGAGTCAAACCCTAAACCGAGTGTGGCCTTATTCCCAGCTCAGCCGGTCGACAACCATTCGAACCTCTCCTTTCACGAGGTTGGTGGCATCATCAGTCTGTTTCATCAATTGGGTCATGTCCTTTCCCGGATGTACTTTTTTGAAATAGGCATCGAACCAGGGCGCCAGCATCTGCTTCATGTCGGTGTATACGTCGACAGTAAGCATGTCGTAGGGCTGTGAAGAACCGAAGGGCATGTTTAACCCCAACAGTACCCAGCCTTTCATGGTACCGTCTTTCACCCGTGCATCGTGGACGGGCTTCCAGATGTCCTGTTCCATTTTAGTGTGGTCGGCCCGGGTTTTCCCTTCCGGTTGTTTAAAATAATTGAAAACCGCGATCGTGGATTTGTCCATGTCAGGCGCTGTAGTAGCATCAATGGTTGACCATACTTCGCCTTTTACATACGTCCTGATTTCTTCTGCCCGGAGTACCAGTTTGATTTCATCGAGGGTCAGTTGGGACTGCCAGTTTTCAGGAAGAAAGGGCTTTTCGAGATGCGCTGCGAGTTGCGCTTCCCCTAAAAAAGTGTGCCGGGTAACGTAGTCGTATTCTGTGCTTGCGCCGGCCGGCATCACCACGCGCGAGAGCGACCAGTCATCCTGCATGCCGTTCTTCTTTTTGTAGGCGATGATTTTTTTCCAGGCTTTTCCCAGTTTCAAAAAATCATCGCGCATCCCTCCCGAGTTGAGTTTGTGGTATCCATAAACAGTGTACCGGGTTGGTTCGGTTGTTTGGGCGGAGGTGGTGTTGGCCTGGCAAAGCAGTATGGCCAGGAGGACTGAAAAAATGATTGGTTTCATAATAGTATGATTTTGATGGTGAAAATGTTGGTTCAGGAAAGTATAAAAGTGCGTTCAGAAAATTGGTACGACGATTTTACAAACAGATTTATGTCGGTTTTCCGGACCCTGACAAGCGCATCAGCACCAAGCCCAACAACATCAGGCCCAGCAATCCGGTCAACAAGCGCGAGGAGCAATCAGGAGTCGGTAAACATTGGCGAAAGTCAGCCGGTATAAATTGCACTGCAGGTATTGTATTTTCCACAGGTTCCAGGTCATTTCCATCCGAGGTAAGCAGGGGCCGGTCAGCCGTTCCGGCCGGGATACCTGCTCCGGGAATATCGGGGGTGTTGTGAAACCGTTCAGTGACGCGGAAAACCTCCGTGGAAGCGATATCGGTAGTTTGAGCATTTGCAACGGAAACAAAGGCTATAATGCAAGTGAAAAAACAGAGGAGCGTGCAGGTAATTTGAATGATGTTTTTCATCAGTGTTCATGTTATAAGGTGAAAAGGCAAACAACAGCGTCGGGCTGTTTTTCGGGACAAAGATCAGGGCCATTACAAAGGGCCTTTACCACATGATGATGTGGGCGATGTTGTACCGGAAAAATGAAACATGAAAACGGGGGACTGACAGGTCAAAGGTGCAGGAGGTACAGGCTTCAACCCTTTCACGCATCTTGCAAAAGCATGGACTGGGCTTGCACCGGGCATAAAAATAGTAGCAGCCCGATTGCAGGAGTGGCATAAATAAATACCTTAATCTATTGAAAAACAATTACTTGCGCATTGCGCTGGGCGCTGCGCCAAATTCTTCGTGGAATACGCGTGAAAAATAACCCGGGTCGGAGAAACCTACCTCGTAGGCGATTTGCGAAACGTTCATTTCGCTCGTTTGCAACAATTGACGGGCGCGTTGGAGGCGCATTTTCCGGATATAAAACGTGGGATTTTCACCCGTCAGCGCTTTTATCTTTCTAAAAACCTGCGTGTAACTGAGATGCACCGCCTTGCAGAGGTGGAGAATTCCGAGTTCGGGTTCGCCCATGTTTGTTTCTATGGCTGCCCGTATTTTTTGGAGAAAAATGTCGTCGAGCGTGGGTTCCTGATCAGATTTGACAACTTTTTGAAAGTTGTCAAATCTCCCGGACCCGGCATAGCGCGCTTGCAAGTGCCGCCGCAATTCAACCAATTTTTCCAAACGTACAAACAGTTCCGCCTTGTTGAAAGGTTTATGCAAATAGGCGTCTGCTCCAACCCGGAGACCTGCGATTTTATCCTCCTGTGTGGCTTTTGCCGTCAGTAAAATCAGGGGGATATGGCTCGTGCGCTCGTCTTTTTTCAAGGTTTCACATACTTCATAGCCGTCTTTTTCGGGCATCATCACATCGCTGATGATGATGTCGGGCACCAGTTCAAATGCTTTTTCGATGCCGGTTTGCCCGTTGGAAGCCGTTTCGATCTGATAGTCTTTTTTCAACAAACCCTCGATGTAGGTAACCACATCGGCATTGTCCTCGATGATCAGCAGCAGCGGTTTTTCTGTTATTAAAGTTTCTGCTATCGGGGCATCAGTGGCGGCAACTTTAGTGCCTGTAGTCGCAGGAGCCATGTTCCGGGAGATGGGCGACGTCGTCACCTGTGTGGACGTACCCAGTTCCTGCCTGACCGGCAAAAGAATGGTAAATACCGTTCCTTTCCCGACCGTGCTTTCCACAGCAATGCTGCCGCCCATTAGTTCGACTAATTCTTTGGTGAGTGTGAGTCCGATCCCCGTTCCTTCACTCTTGCGGGTGCTGGAATTATCGGCCTGATAAAAGCGGTCAAAAATATGTTGCAATTCCTTTTCTTCGATGCCTACGCCGGTATCCTGCACTTTGAGTTGCAGAAACGGCAGGCTGTTTTGCACCAATTGAGTGGCGTGCAGCACAACCTTGCCACCTTCTCTGGTGAATTTCAGTGCGTTGGACAAGAGGTTGTAAGTGATCGCCTGCATTTTCTCTTCGTCAAAATCCATCAGTAGTTCAGGGATTTCCGGATAAAAGGTGAGCCGTATTTTTTTCTCCTGCGCCATGGAGTAAAAAGACTCGGTGAGGTATTGCAGGTAGCCGATCACATCTGCCTGCATCAGCCGGGTTTTCATCGTACCGGAGTCGAGTTTAGCAAGATCGAGCAGTTGGTTGATGAGCCGAAGCAGGTTTTTTCCATTGCGACGTATAAGACCTACTGCATTGATAATTAAAGGTTTAGTATTTTCTTCTTCTTCTTTTTCCAGGGATTCTATTTCATCTGCCATGCCCAGGATAACAGTTAGTGGCGTGCGGAATTCGTGGGTAATATTGGTGTACAAGCGGGTTTTCAGGACATCGAGTTCTTTGACCCGGAGGGTTTCGGCATGTTCCAGTTGTTGTGTCACCTGGTACCTGTAATACAAATAAAACAAACTGAAAATGGCGGATGCGAACAGTCCGAACGCCCACCAGGTTTTGTACCAGAATTCGTGTACTTCTATTTCGAGCACGTGTTCCGTTTTATTCCAGACACCCGTCGGATTGGCGGCTTTAATCCGCAGCCGGTATTTCCCGGCAGGCAGATAATGGAACGTGATGTCGTTGTTGGTGCCGTTGAGGTGCCAGTCGGCGTCGTAGCCTTCCAGTTTCCAGGCAAAACGGTTGTTTTCCGGTTGCAGGTAATTGGCAAGCGCCAGCCGGATGCTGCAATAGCGGTTATCAGCAGGTAAAGTGATGCCACGGAGGTTTTGTAATTCAAAAAACCGCTCGGTTTTGGTTTTGCCGTCGGGCGCAAACCACGACACCTGCGAAATCAGCAGCGAATCATTGCCTTGCGAAAAAGAAGCCAGTAACTCCGAGGGTTTTAAATAATTTACCCCGTTCAGTCCGCCGAAAAACATACGACCATCGGGATGCCTGAAAAAAGAAAAGCGATTGAACTCGTTGTGTGTCAGCCCGTTGTTGGTAAAAAAATTAGTAAACAAACGGCTATTCGGTTGAAAAAAACTCAGGCCATTGTAGGTCGAAATCCACAGGTTCCAGTTTTCGTCGGGCAAAATACCGGCGATTTTATTGGCCGGGAGGCCGTTTGCCATGGTAAAAACTTCCCAGACGCCGGTTTTCAGGTTCAACTTTCGCAGGCCTCCGCCAAGGGTACCGCACCACAACACAGAATCTCCATCAGCCATCATCACGGATACCGGAAATTCATGCGCGGTTTCGCTGTTGCCCGGAAAATCGGGCCAGTGATCGTTTGGATTCGGATCGAACAACTGCAAGCCTTCCTTGCTGCCAACCCAAACTTTACCCGAAGGGTTTTCCAACAGAAATAAAGGGGAGGATTTGGAATTTTTGTCCTTCCTGACATTGAATTTCCCGGCGATTTGCTTCGTTTCGGGATGGAATAAAAATAGCGCAGCGGCTTTGTCGTCGACGGCCGCTATCAGCAAAGAGCCGTTTTGAAGCAGGGTGAACGCACTAATCCGGTGGTCTTTGATCAGAAAAGTATCGGCAAAACCGGTCACAGGGTCTATGCGCAACAGGTTGTATGAGCCGCTATTATCCCGTGCCGACCAGATTCGGCCTTTGTTGTCAGTCTGAAGACTCAGGGCGTTATTGGTCAACAATTCAAGGCCTGAAAACCGGTCCTTTACTGGCATTTTTTCTAACACTCCGCCATTCCGGGGGCCTGCGCAAAACAAGCCCATCATTTCCCCCATCATCCAGACATTACCCTGCAAGTCGGCTGTGATGCCCCGAAAAGCGCGGTTCGAATAACCTTGTACGCTTTTTTGAAGCGGTATAAAGTTTTGGAAAAGTGTTTGTTCAAAATTAACCCGCAGCACGCCTTCCAGCGTACAAAAATAGATTTGCCGGGAAAAATCCTGTCCGGTGCAGGTCGTATAATTCAGTTTAGGAAAACCCCGCAGTTCCTGCCAGGAATCATCCGGATTCATCAGGCATAAATCGTCGAAGTGATCCGTATTTTTTCTAAAAATCAGGGCGCCTTTTTGGTCTGACCCGATAAAAAGCAGACCTGCATTTTCGCCCGGCGCCCGGGAGATGTCAAATTGTCCGGCATTGTTGTTCCATTTCCACACTTCGTTGTATCGGCCGGAATAAGCCAGTACCTGTCCATCAGGTCGGATGAAAATATGAACGGAGGAAATCCCAAAATCGCCTGCCTTGTGCGGTAATGGAAAAATATCGGTCTGTCCTGTTTTCCAGTCAAAACGAAATACCTGATTTTCCTGATTTAAAATGAAGCCGCTGTACCAAAGTGTTTTGTTGCGATCATCCCATCTGAAATAATGAGGCGACCGGAGGGGGATAAAACTAGCAGGATGTACAGCGCCCAAATGGACGCTGTGTACAAACTGAACGACAAAACCCGGATAAAGCCTGTACACGTCAAACTGTTTTTCAGGCAGCACTTCAGTGACCAGGAAGATCATCGTGTCCTGAGACCACATGTTAATCAACTGGCCTTTCAAACCCGGAATTTCATGGGCTTCCCGGGTTTCTTTTCGCCCCGAAGTCGGTTCAAAGCAGGAAATTTTTTGTTGTGTCGGTAAATGGGAGATGAGCAATTCGCCGCGGGAATTTTCGACGATGCCGCCTATATCGGGTATTTTTTCCCATACGGTGTTAAACCGGTAGCCATCAAAACGGCACAACTCATTTTTCGTGATCGCCCAGCGAAACGGATTTTTGCGGGTTTCCAGCAAACCGGCTACTTTGTTGTCGGGCAAGCCGTCGCGGGCATTGAAAATGCGGGTGGAAATTTGTGCGGGCTTTTTATATGCGCTTTGCTGGGCAGACACCTGCGCAAGCCCGGATACAGACAACAGAAAAGCCAGCCCAAGCAGATGGATAAAAACGCGTTTGGGTGTTTGAGTTTTCTCGTTCATACCATCTGAAATCCAATGGCATTTGTTTCCGTCGGATGCACTTTTTTCGAGACCGGGCAAAATGGTTTAAATTTAATTCTTTGCAAATCCATGATTCTCAACACGAATAACCAATAACGAATAACTACTTATCCGGCATGCCCTTTACTATTGCCACAATGTCTTTTAACTGCGGGATATCCTGGTATTGGCTGTATGTTTCAGCGATCATTTCCATCAGTTGCCGGGCTTTATCGACTTCCCCTTTTTTCACCAGCAGTTTTAGCCTCCTGACAATATAGGCACAGTCGTCTCCATCGTCAAAAACCCGGAAAGGCCGTACTTCCACATTTGTAGCGGATGCGTCGACCACTACGCTTCGGGTGTCCGGCGGGAGGAATGCAGTCGACTCTACTGAGATCAGGTAAATGCCCGGGTTTAAGGAGAATGTACAAATCCCGTTCGCATTCGTATTACCTTTAATATTGGGTACACTATTTTGAATGGAAATAACTTTAGCGCCTTTGATAAGCCTTATCCGTTTGTCAATATTCCGGACATTAATAGCAGGGATAATTTTAACTGTTACGTTTGGCATAAGAGGAGGCTTTTTTTAGCGAAAAAAGAGTCGTCAATAGGATGGTAGTCAGGATAAAAATAAAAATGGTGGTGTAAAAACGGGTTTCCCGAAAGTAAAAATAGTGGAAAGCCGAAAAATAGCCGACGTTTTCGCAATTGGATTTGGAACAATAACACGGCGTATGCCCGCATTGTAATTTCTTATTAAAATCAGCCATCCAGGCTTTCTCGAGCGGCTTGCTGAATTGCACGTTGAAATGGTATTCACCCTCATCGTTTTTATTAAAACCGGCCCTTACACATTGGCTGAAATAGTCGCCATTTTCATTGGTTTGGCCGTCATCCGGCTCTATGATCTTCGTTTGGTTTTTGGCCCAGTTCGCATCCTCTTTTTTGCGTATAGACGATAAAAATTGCAACTGCCCGTATTTATTCGTGTCGGCAGGTTCAATCAAAAAAAACAACACCACGCTGTCCTGGGCAGCCTGATCCATCTTGTATATTTTGTAATACATCGAACTGTCAGCCTCCTTAAAAAAAGGTTCAGGCACAATCCGGATACCATCCTGCCGGTAAATGACAGGCAATAAAAAGACAAAAAGGCACCACAACAGCAATACGGCAGAACCCAACAGGGTCGCCTGTAAAGCCGCTATTTTGGGTCTTTTTTTGTAGTGATAGTCGGGATTTATGATTTTTTTGATCCCCTGGTAAGTATCCCAAAAACCTTGTTCGGGGTCTTTATACTGCGTAATACAGACCTCCGGCAGTGGCAACTGTGTCAAATCCTTCAACGGCGTATCCGCTACACTGCTGGGGCGCAACAAAACAGCCGCTATTTTTTTCGCGGGGTTTTGCCGGCACATCGCCAGGGCCTGCAATGCGTGATCGTAACATGACTGGTCAGCCAGAAAATCCTGGCTGATTAACAACAACACCAGATCTGCTTTTTCCAATTGCTGATAACATACGGTGTCCTTTTCTTCACCCGGCAATACCTGTTCATGGTTCCAAATACTGAC
>JALHMA010000050.1 GCA_022844265.1 Saprospiraceae bacterium
GTCGCATAAAGTGATTTTATTGATTTGCGCTGCTTCATTGTTAAGGCAGCATTATTATGAATTTCCATGCCGCAAAAAAAACAAAAATAGGGTATAACCTAAGCAAATAATTCATTTAGCGTTTAGTGTTTATGGCGCTCCGCCTTTGGCTCAGGTATGATTTTAGCCATAAAGGACTATCGGCTTATTATAGGGGATTAATTTCCCGGGGTTCCATAGCCGCGTAGCGGCGTAAGGTCGGTAGCAACAAACGCCAAGCGTGTTCACAAGGTGCGTAGCACCGAAACAAGGGCAAAAGGTTACGGTGCGATGCACCTTGTGAACACGCTTGGCGTTTGTTGCTACCGACCTTACGCCGCTACGCGGCTATGGAACCCCGGGAAATTAATCCCCTATAATAAGCCGATAGTCCTTTATGGCTAAAATCATACCTGAGCCAAAGGCGGAGCGCCCCAAACACTAAACACCATACACTAAACACACAAATACCCAACCCACTCCTTCATCAGACATTCCCATTTCAGCAGCGCTTTCCAGTCGGGTTCCAGCCAGCGCAGCAGGTTTCCCTGGCTGTTTTCTTTAAAAAAATCGGTTCCAAAGGTATCGCAGGGCAGGCCTGCGCGTTCAAAATTATCGCTTGCGCGGCGGAGGTGCCAGGCAGAACTGATGAGCAGGCATCTTGCGCCGGGTGACAGGCTGTCGACCAATATTTTGGAATACATAGCGTTTTCGCGGGTATTGCGCGATCGGTTTTCCACCCAGATGGCGCTGTCCGGCACACCCATTTGTATCAGAAAATCATGCACCATATCTGCTTCAATCTGTTCTTTTCCAATAATGCGGCCCGAGCCGCCGGACAATAGCAGGTGGCGAATTTTGCCTGTCTGGTATAAAAAAAGCGCCGCGCTAAGGCGGTTGCCCGAACGGCTGAACGTCGGCAAGCCCGGAGCTGAGGCTGTCAGGGATTCGGTATAGCCGCCCAGCACAATACCAACTTCATAGGGTTGGGTAATGGCTGCGGGGCTGCGGTGTCCGGTTTCCCACCAGCCGGCTAAAACGCTGATCAGCCAGGGATTGGTGAAAACCAGAAACTGGACAATGACCGTTTTGACAGCGATTTTTTTTAAGCGCCGGCGTTTGGCAAAGTACCCAATCAACCCTGTTATCAACATCAGGTTGAGCGGTTTCAAAAAGAGCGCTACTATTTTGGAGAGTATAAAAAACATGAAAAGATGTGATTGTTAGAAACTGTATTAAAACCCCTGCCGAGGCGAAAAGGCTTAGATTTTAAGGATAGATGAGGTTCATTTTTCAAGGCATAGTGGTGCCTATTCCTTTAAAAATGAATAAAATATAGCCTTAAAAGATAAGTCTTTACGGCCGGTGAGGGGTTTTAAAACAGTTTCTTAACCAAAAACCGCGGGTTTTTCGGAGATTTGCGGAAATTTTCAAGATGGAAGCACGCTTTCAAAATAGTCGGGGCTTCCACCCGGACACATTCGCGGGTTCCAAATTCCGCTCTAAACAACATCCCTTACCGATTTAAAATTTATGAAAAAACTACTTTCCAGCATCTGTTTGCTGCTTTTTTGTGCACAGGCAGTCCTGTTTTCCCAACTGACCATTGTTGTAACGGCTATTCCGGGCAATACGCCTCCCGGATCGAGTATTTATATTGCCGGAACTTTTAACAACTGGAATGCCGGCGACGCCACCAAGATACTCACTCCAATGGGTAACGGCCAGTTTAGTATCGTGCTAACGCCCGCCGTTGGTACCGTTAAATTCAAATTCACCAGGGGCGGTTGGCCTTCCGTGGAAGGCAACGCGAATGGCGGTTTTCAACCCGACCACGAAACAACGTACAACGGCCAGCCCAAAACGATTCAAGTGCCCATTCTTTCCTGGGAAGACCTGGGCGGCAGCGGCAGCAACTCCACCGCAGCGCCAAATGTACAAATCATGGACAATGATTTTTACATCCCGCAACTCAACCGCAACCGGCGCATCTGGCTGTATTTGCCGCCCGATTATGCCACCACCACCAAAAGTTATCCCGTGCTCTATATGCACGACGCCCAAAACCTGTTTGATGCGGCAACCAGTTTTTCGGGAGAATGGGAAGTGGACGAATCGCTCAACGAACTGCACCAGCAGGGCGATCACGGCTGCATCGTTGTTGGTATCGACAACGGCGGCGTGGATCGCCTCAATGAATATTCCCCCTGGGTCAATGCGCAATACGGCGGCGGTCAGGGCGACGAATATATCGAATTCCTTGTCAGCACGCTCAAACCCTATATCGACGCCAATTACCGCACCCTTCCCGGACGCAATACGACCGGCATCATGGGCAGTAGTATGGGCGGACTGATTTCGATGTACGGCTTTTCAGAGCGGCAGGATATTTTTGCCAAAGCGGGCATTTTTTCACCCGCATTCTGGTTTGCCGGTAACAATCCGGCCAATCACGTGGCGACCCACCCCAAACAGGGCGATGCGCGGGTATACTTCCTCGCAGGCGGCGAAGAACCGGCTTCTGTTGAACAGAACATGCTGCAAGTCGCCAATGCCATGACCACTGCCGGTTTTTCCTTGTCGGAAAAGTTCTTTACAGTACCCTCCGACGGCCAGCACTCCGAGTGGTTCTGGGCGCGGGAATTCCCCGCTGCTTACCAGTGGCTGTTTGCAGGCGCTGTTTCTGCCGGCCACGAGGCGCCCTCGGAAGAACTGAGTGTTTTCCCAAATCCTGCAGGCTCCTGGGTTCGGCTGACAAATGTAAAATCTGCTGAAAAAATAAAATTACAGGTGGTCGGTGTAGATGGAAAAATGTGGCGCGACGCAACCATCACCGGCAGCGACCCCATCTGGACGGGCGATTTGCCCAAAGGTGTTTATGTCGTAAAAATTAAAAAAGCGGGTCAAAACTGGCGAACCGCCAAGCTGGTGCGGCAGTAATCCTGCACACTTTCGGCTGCTGTTTTGCGTTAAGGGGTTGATGTTGTCTCACAAGCAGCGGTATTACCAGTAATGCAAATTTTTATTTCGTTTTCGATGGCAGAAACCTTCCAGGTTTTTAAAACCTGGAAGGTTTAGCGCTCGATAAGAAATAAAATTCGGCTCTCTTTTTTGAGCCATGTCTTGTGATATGCCATTAGACTAAGTTAGGTGTGCATAATTAGTTTTGCTTAAATTCTTTGTAAATGCTTGATTATAAACACTGATAACGAATAACGGATAACTACCTATAATGATGTATAGTTCTTTTTCCCGCCTTTCCACGGCGCTAACGATTGCGTTTCTATTCTTTTTTCTTCCTGAAAATTTTGCCCAAAAGGCAGGTCTTGAAGTCACCCGAAGCAGTGCCATCGACCGCGCTTTGCCTGTCACCAATGTAACAGTTGATGCAGAGGGCCGTAAATGGGCCGCCAATAGCAAAGGTGTTTTCCAAGTGAAAGCCGCCGATTTTGCCACCCAGCGAACGCTCGCGGCAGGCGAAAAATCGGTGCTGTCCTATCGGGGTGGCAACGCCGATTATACCTGGATGGAAGCCGATTTTAAAAAAATTGCAGGCGATGACTGCGTAGTGACGGCAGCCTGGTACGATGCGGCTTCCGGCACGCTCTGGATCGGCACCGATCAGGCCGGTTTATTTCAATTGAAAACGACACCGCAACTGCAATTGGTGCAGCAGTACAAAACAGTCAATTCCAAACTGAAGTCGAATAATATTACCGTCATTTTTCAGGATAAAACCAATCGCCTCTGGATTGGTACCGACGACGGCCTGATGTACGGCCCGCCGGGCCGCTGGAAATCTGATTTTTCCGGCTACATTATTCAACGGATTCGGGAATACGGCACGGTGACGTATGTGCTGGCGGATGGTGAGATCAGTAAAGCGCCCAATGGCGACAAATGGTCGGATCTGGCCCTGGATAAAAAAAACCTGGAAGGACAAATCGCTGATTTTGATATAGATGCGAACGGAAAGATGTGGATCGTTTCGGGTATACTGACGCGTTTCGACCTGCTGGACAACAGTTACACCACCTTTAGCGGCCCCGAATACTATACCAGCCAGTATGGCTATTGTATGGCCATAGACAGTGATGCTGCCGTATGGATCGGCACGGAGGACAAGGGTTTGTATATCGTGGATAAAGCCTCGTCTATGACGGTCAATTTTCTGATCGAGCAACCCATCAGTTGCCTGGGCAATGGCAAAGACGCAGAACTACGGCTAAAAATCACCGGTGGAATACCGCCTTACAAGATCGAATGGACTGGCGGACTCAGCGGAGAAAATCCGCGCAATGTGGCCGCAGGCAACTATACAGCCACGGTTACAGACACCAAAGGCAAATCCCGCACCATCCAGGTACCCGTGCCGGATGCCCGCCTGCGCATCAGCGCCCGGCAGCGCAAAGCCATCACCGGCCCCGGTAAATCCGATGCCGTTGCAGAGGTCGATATAGACGGAAATGCATCGGGATTACAAATTATCTGGGACAACGGAGAAACGCTCGCTACCGCTACCAAATTAAGCGCCGGTGAACACACCGTCACCGTCACCGACCCTAAAGGATGTACCGCTACAGCCAAAGTTTCTATCACCGAAAAAGTAGAACCGCTCTCGATCGCCATTACGGAAAAAGAATCGATCAAATGTGCCGGCGATAAAACGGCTGCTATTGCGGTGCAGGTTACCGGCGGCAAAGCGCCTTTTCAATACAAATGGAACAACCCTGCCGTTGCCGGTGATGCGCCTTCCGGTCTGTCCGCAGGAGGTTACCAGGTGACCGTAACAGATGCCACAGGCAAAACGTCATTTGCCGCCGTAGTGGTGCCCCAACCCGAACCATTTGCACTGATTGCCATCGCCCAGTCGCCCGCTACACCGGGCAGCGCTGATGGCAAAGCGCAGGCGCAGGCTACCGGCGGCGTAACGCCACAAAGTTTTAAATGGGACAATGGCGAAACGACTGCCGTTGCCACCCGATTAACGCCCGGTCAGCACAGCGTCACAGCCACCAACCCCAGCGGATGCGTGGCTACTGCCACCGTGCGCATCCTGGAAAATATCCAGCCGCTGAAGATTCTTATTTCTGAAAAATCGAGCATTAAATGTGCCGATGAAAAAAGCGCCGCACTGACTGTCCTGGTAAATGGTGGGAAAGCGCCTTTTCAATACACCTGGAATAATCCGGCACTGACCGGTGACCAACCCGCCGGAATTGCAGCCGGCGACTACGTACTGACCGTTACAGATGCGCTCAATGTCACCAGTGTGGCAACCGTATCTGTCAAACAACCCGAACGCCTGAGCCTCACCGTCACGGTACAGGCGCCTGCCAGCACCGGCAATAAAGACGGAAAAGCCCTGGCTCAGCCAACTGGCGGCGCAGGTAATTATATGTTTCAATGGCAAAGCGGCGAAAGCGGCAATGCTGCCACCCGGCTTGCACCCGGCAACAACGGCGTTACGGTGACGGACGCCAACGGCTGTGTGGCTACCGCAACTGTTGCTATTTCAGAAAATATTCAGCCGCTCGCCATCAGCATTTCAGAAAAAACAAATATTAAATGCGCCGGTGAAAAAACCGCTGCATTGGCGGTACAGGTCAGTGGCGGCAAAGGCCCGTTCAAATATAAATGGAACAATGCCGCGCTCTCCGGCGATCAACTGACCGCCCTGTCTGCGGGCGATTATCTGCTGACTGTAACCGACGCAGCAGGTACAACCAGCACGGCAAGCATCAGCGTTGCACAACCTTCGGCACTTGCGCTTACGGCTACCGTCCAGTCGCCTGCCAGCACGGGCAATGCGGATGGCAAAGCGGAAGCAAAGGCTACCGGCGGCACCGGCGCCCAGAGTTTTAAGTGGGACAATGGTGAAACAAGCGCATTGGCCGTCAAACTCGAACCCGGCCAGCACCGTGTCACCGTTACGGATGCCAACGGCTGTTCGGCTACTGCAAGCGTCTCCATTTCAGAAAATATCCAGCCGCTGGCTGTCAGTATTGCTGAAAAAACCTCCATTAAATGCGCGGGCGACAAAACCGCGGCGCTGACTGTCCAGGTAAGCGGCGGCAAAGGCCCGTTCAAATACAAATGGAACAATGCTGCGCTCTCCGGCGATCAAGCGGCTGCGCTGCCGGCAGGCAACTACCTGCTCACCGTAACTGATGCAACCGGAACGACCAGCACAGCAAATCTGAATGTGGCGCAACCCGCTCCGCTCGTACTTTCCGCCACCGTACAGTCGCCTGCCAGCACGGGTAATGCGGATGGCAAAGCGGAAGCAAAAGCGACCGGCGGCACCGGCGCCCAAAGTTTTAAATGGGACAATGGCGAAACAAGCGCTATGGCCGCCAAACTCGAACCAGGCCAGCATTCCGTCATTGTGACCGATGCCAACGGCTGTGTTGCGACTACCACCGTTTCTGTTTCGGAAAACATACAGCCGCTTGCAGTCAGTATTACGGAGCAAACGACCATCAAATGCGCGGGCGACAAAACTGCCGCACTGACCGTCCAGGTAAGCGGCGGCAAAGGCCCGTTTAATTACCAGTGGAACAATCCATTGTTTTCAGATGATCGCCCCAAAGGAATTCAGGCCGGCGATTACCTGCTGACGGTAACCGACGCTGCCGGAACAAGCAGCACGGCAAATATCAGCGTGAAACAGCCTAAACCACTTGAACTGACTGTCGCGGTGCAGTCGCCAACCACCACTGGAAATGCAGATGGCAAAGCACAGGCACAAGCAGTTGGCGGAACCGGCACTTACAGTTTCAAATGGGATAATGGCGAAACAGAAGCACTGGCTGTTAAACTTTCGCCCGGTGTGCATACCGTCGCCGTTACTGATGCGAACGGCTGTTCTGCCAGCGCAACCGTTCTGATGTCTGAGGACATTCAACCCCTGATTGTACGTATTGCTGAAAAAACGCCTATCAAATGCGCCGGAGAAAAAGCAGCGTTGAATGTCACTGTCAGCGGCGGTAAAACGCCGTTTAACTTCAGTTGGAATGTGCCTGCTATCAGCGGGGCTCAACCTTCCGATCTGGATGGGGGCACGTATGCCGTAACTGTAACGGACGCCAAAGGAAACACGCAGACTGCTACCATCGAAGTGAAATCGCCGGCAGCATTGGAAGTCACCCTTTTGCGCAACATCGGCGCTACAACCGAGCGCAGCAATGACGGCAAGGCGGAAATTTCACTCAAGGGCGGTACGCCCAAATACAGCATCCTCTGGGATACCAAACAAACCGGAATTTCTGCGCCAAAACTGCCTTTGGGCAAGCACAGTGTCGTTGTTACCGACGCGAATGGTTGTACGCAAAAGATCGATTTTGAAACAGAAAAACGCATTTTGCCGGAACTCACGGGCAACCTGGAAAGTGGTCAGACGATTCGGATGCGCCTGCTCAATTTTGATACGGACAGCGCCAGCCTGAAACCGGAATCGCTGCCTATGCTCGACGAATTGTATGATTTTATGAGCGAAAACGGCTCCGTCGTGATCGAAGTCGGCGGCCATACCAATAATGTGCCACCCGATGATTTTGCCGATAAACTGTCCACCGGCCGCGCTAAAACCGTTGCGGATTACCTTTTTGCCAAAGGGATCGACCCCAAGCGGGTTGTATTCAAAGGATACGGCAAACGCCTGCCGCTGGTGCCCAATACTTCGCCGGAAGGACGAAGAACGAACCAGCGGGTAGAGATCAAGATTTTGCAGTTAAAGGGTTAACCCATGACCTGGCCTGCGGCATTGCAACAATTCAAAGCGTACCTGCTTTTCGAGCGCTCGCTCAGTTCCAATACCCTGGAAGCGTATCTGGGCGACGTGCAGAAATTTGTGCAGTACCTCGAACTGGAGCAACCCGCGCTGGGGCCGCTGGCCGTTCGCAGAAACCACCTGGAGCAGTTTATCCTGTGGGTCAATCGCCTAGGGCTGGAAGCCAGTTCGCAGTCGCGGCTGATTTCGGGTTTGCGGGCATTTTACAAATTCCTGCTGGTAGAGGATTTGTTAGATGAAGACCCTACCGAAATGCTGGAAAGCCCGCGCCTGAACCGCAAAATGCCGGATGTGCTTTCCCTGCATGACATCCAGCGCATGCTGGCAGCCATCGACCTTTCCGAACCGCAGGGCACCCGTAACCGCGCCATCGTAGAAACCCTGTATGCCTGCGGGCTGCGGGTGAGCGAACTGGTGCATTTGCGGATGACCAACCTGTTTCTGGAAGCCGGTTTTATCAAGGTGGTCGGTAAAAACGACAAGGAACGCCTGGTGCCCATCGGCGGAGAAGCGGTGAAATACCTGCGCATGTATCTCGACCACATCCGAAGCAAGCAGGAACGCATCAAACCCGGCGAGGAAAATGTTGTTTTCCTGAACAACCGCGGCGCGCGGCTCAGCCGGGTGATGGTTTTTTACATCATCAAAGACCTGGCCGTCGAGGCGGGCATTTCCAAAAACATCAGTCCGCATACCTTTCGCCACTCTTTTGCCACACACCTGGTGGAAGGCGGCGCCGACCTGAAAGCCGTGCAGGATATGCTGGGACATGAAAGTATTACCACAACGGAAATTTACACCCACCTGGACACGGAGTACCTCAAGGAGACAATTTACCTTTACCATCCGAGGATGAAGATGTAGACAGATGGAAAATGTTTTTTTACCACATAGTACACATAGATTTTACACATAGAACACATAGTTTTTAGAGTCCTCTACGCTATGTGTTCTATGTGTAAAATCTATGTGTACTATGTGGTTAAAGACAGTAAACAAAGCATACCATGGAACAACCCACAGAACGAAAATACTGGATTGTCAAATCCGAACCGGACGTGTTCAGTTACGAGCAGCTGGTGAAAGACGGTACCGCCCGTTGGGATGGCGTCCGCAATTACCAGGCCCGCAACAACCTGCGGGCCATGCGTACAGGCGATCTGTGCCTGTTTTACCACAGCAACATCGGTCTGGAAGTGGTTGGTATTGCCCGGGTGCAACGCGAACATTATCCCGATCCGACCGCCGAAAAAGGCGACTGGTCTTGTGTCGATCTGGAACCCCTCAAAGCCTTCAACCGGCCCGTTCCGCTACCTGAAATCAAAAATAACCCTGATTTGCAGAACATCGCTTTGGTTCGCAACGGCCGTTTGTCGGTGATGCCCCTGAGCTTCGACGAATTTTCCATACTTCTAAGCATGGGAGCCACACACCTTTGACCTCAACTTTTTGACAGGCGTAATGCAAAGTGGTTTTGAACAAGAAGGTAAATTAATTCACTGATTACCAATGCTTTCTCAACCATCAACATACTCAACCTCTCAACTTTCAATATCATAACGGATCACTACTTATTTTCAAAAACATGATTTTTGTTTCAACTAACCAATTCGGCGGACAGCGGGGCGGCGGGGTGCCCGGCGGCGGTTTTGGCTGTCTGTTGCTCACCATACTGGGTTTTGTAGGCGTTTATTTTGTATTGAAAGGACTCTACAACCTGCTTTATTTGCTAGCGCCGGTGCTGCTGATATTGGCCTTGATAGTCAACTGGCGTGTTTTCCCGCATACCCTCAAGAACTGGCTTAAAACCCTCGAAACCAACCCGGTTACCGGCCTGGTTTATGCCGCACTTGCTGTGCTGCTTTTCCCCTTTTTCAGCCTTTATATCCTCCTGAAAGCATTTGGCATGAAAAAACTGGAAGAAATGGGACAGCAGATGTCCGGGCAGCAAGGCTACAACACCCAAAATGAGGAAGAATTTGTCGAATTTGAAGAAATAGAAACGACGCCCAAAGGGGATTTGAAAAAGGATGAGCCGATTGCGCCGCCGGAATTGCCGGAAAAGGAAACGCCACCGGCAAAATCGCAGGCGCCGCCCAAGCCGCAAAATCCATACGATCAGTTGTTCGACTAGCGTGTTTTATTGAAATCATCAAACCCGGCGAGTGGAAATTCCTTTAAAAAATCAGGTTCGCCCAGCAAGTCTACTTTTTCAAAAATAAACTCGCGGAAGTCTTTTTTGAATGCTGGGTATGGCTTGTTGGTGGAGTCAAAACTTTTTTCGAGAAACTGACGGGCCAGCGATGTAAAACCTAAAGCCAAACCCGCAGTTATGGCTTCTCCGTACATTCCGAGCGAGACAAGGCCGGGTACCAAGCCTTTTTCCAACACGTTTTTAAGCAAATTTTCCAACCAAACTTTACCGGCCTCTTGTGTACCTTCCCGGAAAGCCTCGGGCGGAACGTTGCATTTTTTACATACGGACAAATAAAAATAGAGGTACAGTATTTCGTCGGCAGGCAGTTGACCGCTCAGGTAAAAATATTCCAGCAGGTCGGCAAGGATTTCGCGGGGCAGTTGCGCCTCAAAAATCATCGCACTTATTTCATACACAAGGTCTTCTGATTTTTTGAGATCGCTGAACGTGCGCCAAACCTTGTGGCCTTTTTGTTTAAAACGCTCTTCGTCGGGCGACTGACCAGCATAATGTTCGGATATATTTTTTGCAAACACCGCCTGTAACCGGGCTTCAAGTTCGGCTTTCCGATGTTCGATCAGCGCCGTTTCCAGTTCCGCCCCCCCCCGGATTTCCCAGAAACGGGCATAGATTTTACCTGCGCCGAACTCCCGGTTGATCAGCGCTTCGAGGTCGTAAAATTGAGCGGTCATTTCCATTTCCCAGAGCCAGTCTTTTAATCTGTCGCCTGGTTTAAGGTTCCTTTCCCGGAGGACTTCTTCCGGCTCAATACCGGTGCACGGAATGGTTTCTTTGGCCAGGTCGATCGACCGGCCACCGCTCAGCCCGGCCGCTTCGTAGGCTTCGGAGCGATTGAGATAAAAATAAAGTTCGCCGGGCAGCCCTTTTTTGAGGCAATCCAGCGCAGCGAGCGGTTCGTCGCAGTAGGTAAGTAGCCGGGCGGCCCAGTATACCTGGCCATCATCTTCATCGTTGTTTTTAGAAAATTTCAGCGCAGCGCGGCAGGCAGATTTCCGGATGGCATCACGTTCGTCGTGCAGGATATCGTCTGCTGCACGCAGGAAAAAGTACTGTTGTGCGAAGTTGATTTGCCCACCGTCCTTCAGTTGATCGAGTATCTGAAAAGCAGTGATAGGATCCCCCATGTGGTAATGTATCCAGGCGCGCAGCCAGTCGGCCTCTTTGTGGGGTGTCGGGTATTTGACGTCTAACCAGAGCAGCCAGGTGTTCATCGGGCGGCACTGGCGGGCGTTTTCGGTGAGCAGGGTGTTAAAAGTGAGTTGGGTGTATATTTCCGGGTGGGCGTTGAGGAGGTTTTTGACCTGAAAGGGGGCAGGGTAAGTGTCGTGGAAATGACGGAGTGTCTTGGAGATGTTATTGCCAGGTAATTTTTTACCAAACAAGAAAACAGCTCGATAATAATCAAGTGTGGCTTCCTGAATATAACCTAATTCGGATTTTGCAGCACCACGAACAAAAAAAGCATCAGCATATTTTGAGTTAACATTAATTGCACTGTCCAAATCTTTAACAGCCTCTTTGTATCTGTGTAAATTGAATTTTGCAGCGCTACGGTTGTGAAAAGCGGTTGCGTTTTTGGGATCAATAACAAGAGTTAGATTGCAATCCTCAATAGCCTCTTCATATCTGCCTAATTCGTATTTTACAGATCCACGAATGTTAAAAGCGTCAATGTTTTCTGGCTCAATAACAAGTGCTTGCGTGCAATCTTCAATGGCCTCTTCATATCTACCTAATTCAAGTTTCGCTTTACCACGGCAGATAAAAGCATCGGCGTTTTCCTGCTCAATATCAATAACTTGATCCCATGCTAAAATCGCTTGCTCCAAATTCCCATTTTGGTACAGTTCCAAACCACACTTATAAAAAGCATCCGCATCCGTGTACCCCTCCTCCAACAGTTTTTGCAGACAATTTTTTTCCATGATTGTATAAATTTAAGGGCCAATGCGAATAATAGGTTATCACGGATCAAAGTATGTCGTGTGCGGCCGTCCTTGGAAGCCTGTATTTGACAGGTAAAAATATAGTTTGTCCATGAAAAAACTCCTATGCAGATGTGCAAAATTAGCTAGCACTCAATCTCCTCTACCTCATTGATTTACATTGCCCTTTGCCTTTTGCCCTTTAATTTACCCCCACCTCCTCAAAATCTCCCGCACCTGCTCCACATATCCGCCCCCGAACAGATTCACATGTACCAGCAAATAGTACAACTGGTACACTTCCATCCGTTTTTCAAAACCGGATTCCAGCGGCCAGGCTTCTTCATAAGCGCTGTAAAAAGCGGCGTCAAATCCGCCGAACAGCCGGCTCATGGCCAGGTCCATTTCGCGGTGGGTGAATGCGGCGGCGGGATCGATCAATACAGCCTGGCCTGAGGCATCACAAAGAAAATTGCCGCTCCAGAGGTCGCCGTGGGTGAGCGCGGGCGGCTCTTTTGGACACAGCCAGGCTAATTTCTGGCACAAATGGTCGAGTTGCGTTTCCGCCGCTTTGTCGAAATAACCTTTTTCGCAGGCCTGTAACATTTGCGGCCAGAGGCGCTCTTCGGCGTAAAAAACCTCCCACGAAGGATGCCGCGTATTCGACTGCGGCAGCGACCCGATAAAATTGTTGTGTGCAAATCCGAATTGCGCGGAGGTGTTGCCGTGCAGGTTGCTGAGTGCGCGCCCGAAATTTTCCCAAAACAGGCGATTTTTATAACCCGGGGCAATGTATTCCATCAGCAGGTAGGCGTGGCCGTCGTCTGTGCAGCCGTGTCCGAACACTTTGGGCGTGCGGATCACCCGGGAAGCGCCGAGCAGCGCCAGGCCCTGGGCTTCCGTTTTGAACATGGCAGGCGCCTGTGTCGTATCATTGGTTTTGACAAACCATTCCCGGCCATCTGCGGCGATCAGCCGGTAAGCGCGGTGGATATCGCCGCCGGAGACGGGTCTGATCTCGGCAAGATGTGTATCAAGCGTTGATTCTAGGTGGTTTTGTAGAGAGATGGGAAACATTTGGCTATCAATATTCGAGTTTTTTTACCACATAGAACACATAGTTTTTACACATAGAACACATAGCGTAGAGTACGCTAAAAAACGGGTGTATTCAAATTTTTACCTGGCAAAGCGCCAAGCTTATTGACGGGGTGACTTGAAGTCACCCCGTCAATATACCACAACGACAATTTGAAATGCACCTTCTAAAAACTATGTGTTCTATGTGTAAAATCTATGTGCCTATGTGGTAAAAAAAAACCTACGTGGCAAAATTCAACTCAATTGCTGGCGACCTGTTTGCCGGTACCCATTCGTCACATAATACACCACAAAAGAAAAACACAGGAAAGGAATCAGCAGCGCCATTTTCATGCTGCCTCCGCCGGACAACAAACCTGCGATAGGCGGCATCACTGCACCGCCAACAATAGCCATAATGACCAGCGAAGAAGCCATTTTGGCCTCGGCAGGCGGCAAGCCCTTCGTGGCAAGCGCGAAAATGGTCGGAAACATAATGCTCTGGCAGAAATAGGTCAGCATAATACAAAGAATAGCCATGCTGCCACCGAGGACAAAAGCCAGTGCAACCAGTACAACGGCCGCGACGGAATACCAGAGCAATACCTTGCGCGGCTCCGTTTTGCTCATCAGCCAGGTGCCCAGAAAACGACCCAGCATAAACAGCACCAGCGCAAAAGACGCGTGGAATCCGGCTATTTTCTCCGGCGTCATGGTATCCGTATCGCCGACAATGCTATTGATCCAGCCCGCGTAGGCGACGGCCGGTCCAATGTGTTCGTTGGCGGCAAAATCTATTTTAAAATCTACGAAGTAGCCCCACAAAGTGGCCTGTGCGCCCACATTGGCAAATTGCGCAAGGATGCCCAATGCCAGGTGGCGGTATTTGCCCGGCAGGCTGAATATACTCACGCGCCCTTCCGAGGCTTCCTCCTCCTTCCCGATTTCAGGCATTTTAGTGAGTGCAAACAACACCGCGACGGCGGCTACGATCACGGCCACAGCCAGATAAGGGCCTTGTACCGACAGGGCTTCTTCCACCCGCGCTGCCTGTATCTGTTCGGGACTCATACTGGCCAGCAGTTCGGCGGTGTATTCCTTTTTTGAAAAAATAAAAAGGCTGCCGATGATCGGCCCGAGAATGATGCTGATGCCGTTGAAGGACTGCGCAAAATTGATGCGCCATTCGGCCCCTTCTTTGTCGCCCAACACGGTGACATACAGGTTGGCCGCCGTTTCCAGAAAAGCCAGACCCGAAGCAATAGCAAATAAAGCAAATAGGAAAAAGCCGTACACCCGGATATCCGCCGCCGGATAAAACAACAAAGCGCCGCCGGCATACAACAGCAAACCCGCCAGAATACCGCGTTTATACCCCCATTTTCGCATAAAAATGCCCGCCGGGATCGCCATAACAAAGTACCCGAAGTAAAACGCCGAGTCGACAATACCTGCTTGCCAGCGCTTCAGGTCGAGGGCAAACTGGAAATGCCGGATCAGGGAGCCGTTCAGGCTATTGGCGATGCCCCACAAAAAAAAGAGGCTGCACACCAATGCAAAAGGTAAGAGATATGGATTGCGGCCGGGTGTCGAAGATGTACTCATGGGTGTGTTGGTATGGTATTTTGTTTCGTTTTTACACAGGCAAGGTTAGTAAAGATTTTTGAAAATCTGATGAAGTTGTTTTTTTGGGGATTTTGTATCGCTTATCGAACCTGCATTTTTTCCGAAAAATTTTCACCTTTACGGGGCGTAAGGCCAATGTGGTTGACTTAGCGGAGAGGTGTCATTTGCGACGCAGGAGCAAGTGACATCTCATAGCGGAAGATCTACTGGAAAACGGCCGTTACGAGATGTCACTTGCTCCTGCGTCGCAAATGACACCTCTTCACTATGCTTATGGGCGTAAGGCTAGTAAGAGATCGCCCCTTACCAACCCTGATAACAAATAACTGATAACAGATAACCGCATATGCACCCGACCTATCCGCACTTGTTCCAGCCGCTCGATCTGGGATTTACTACCCTGAAAAATCGCGCCCTCATGGGTTCGATGCATACGGGGCTGGAAGAGCACAAAGACAACCTGAAAGCCCTGGCCGGCTATTTTGCCGAACGGGCCAAAGGAGGCATCGGACTGATGGTAACCGGCGGCATCGCGCCCAACCGGCAGGGCTGGCTGGCGCCGTTCGGAGCCAAACTGACCGGCAGCGGCGAGGTGGCGAAACACCGCAACGTTACCTCCGCCGTGCATGCGGAAGACGGTAAAATCTGTATGCAAATCCTGCATGCCGGGCGTTACGGCGTACACCCGTTTCTGGTAGCGCCTTCCCCTCTGAAAGCGCATATCTCACCTTTCAAGCCCTGGGAAATGAGTCCGCGCCTCATCAGGGCAACGGTGAGCGACTTTGCATCCTGTGCCGCGCTGGCCAGAGAAGCGGGCTACGACGGTGTGGAAATAATGGGCAGCGAAGGCTACCTGATCAACCAGTTCATTGCGCCGCGCACCAACAAACGCAGCGACGACTGGGGTGGCTCGTTTGAAAATCGCATGCGTTTCCCGACGGAAGTGATGCGGCAGGTGCGGGAAAAAGCGGGCAAAGACTTCATCGTGATCTTTCGTATTTCCATGCTCGACCTGGTGGAAGAAGGCTCCACCTGGGAAGAAGTGGAACAACTCGCCTTAGCCATCGAAGCCGCCGGCGCCAGTATTTTGAATACCGGTATAGGCTGGCATGAAGCGCGTATCCCGACCATCGCCACCATGGTGCCGCGCGGCGCGTATGCCTGGGTGACCAAACGGCTTATGGGCAAACTTCACATCCCGCTCATTACCACCAACCGCATCAACACCCCCGAAAAAGCGGAGGAAATGCTGCGCGAAGGTTACGCCGATATGGTTTCCATGGCGCGGCCCTTTCTGGCCGATCCGCACTTTATGTTGAAAGCCAGGGAAAACCGATCCGACGAAATCAATACCTGCATCGCCTGCAACCAGGCCTGCCTCGATCATGTGTTCAAACACAAAGACGCTTCCTGCCTGGTCAATCCGCGCGCCTGCAAGGAGACGATTGTTGTTCCGTCAAACGATCAGACGGTTCGACACAAAATCGCCGTCGTCGGCGCAGGGCCTGCCGGACTTTCCGCCGCTACCGAACTGGCGGCCATTGGCCACGAAGTGCATTTATTTGACGCCGCGGCTGAAATTGGCGGACAGTTCAACATGGCCAAACGAATTCCGGGTAAAGAGGAGTTTTATGAAACACTGCGCTATTTTGGCAAAATGATCGAGAAAAACGGGGTTCATTTACACCTGAACACCCGCGTCGACGCCGATTTTCTGATTCAACAACAATTCAGGGAAGTGGTGCTGGCAACCGGCATCAGCCCGCGCAAGCCTGAAATCGAAGGCATCGACCACCCGAAAGTGCTGTCGTATATCGACGTGCTGCTGCACGGAAAACCCGTCGGTAAAAAAGTGGCTGTCATCGGCGCGGGCGGTATCGGTTTCGACGTGTCCATTTTCCTGACAGATGAAGGAACAACAGGCGAGTCGGACCAGCAACGCATCAGCGATTACCGGGAAGAATGGGGCATCGATACCAGCTACCAGCACCGCGGCGGACTGACACAACCTAAAAAAGAACATGTCCCGCGGGAGCTGTGGATGCTGCAACGCTCCAAAGGGAAAGTCGGCGACCGCCTCGGCAAAACCACCGGCTGGGCGCATCGGCTCACGCTCAAGAACCGCGGCGTTCGGATGTGGTCGGAAGTGAATTATGTAAAAATCGACGACGCTGGCCTGCACATTACCCTGAAAGGTCAGCCGCAATTGCTGGAGGTGGACAACATCGTCATTTGCGCCGGGCAACATCCGTTGCGCGAATTACAGGAACCGCTGACTCAGGCAGGAATTAAAGTACACCTGATCGGCGGCGCCAAAGAAGCGGGCGAGTTAGATGCCAAAAGGGCGATTGAGGAAGGCTGGGTATTAGCTACCCAGTCGGGCGTTTTGGCTAAATCCTGACGTATCTTCAAAATGGAGGGCATCCTGAAAGCAGAAAGGTTATTTTTGGGCAAATCTTACAGCCAATGAAAAACCTGCTCTTCTACAGCCTGCTTCTTTACAGTTCTGCTCTTTTCAGCCAAAACTGGATGCCCGTTGTTCCGGGTGATCTGTACCACTTCCGGGCCCAGGATTCCAATTTTATTACGCACACCATTCGGATAGATTCTGTTAAAAAAGTGGGGCCGGATAGTGTTTTTTATCTGAACCGTGTGGTTAAGGTGGAAAACCTTGAGTTGGATTTCATTTTTGTTTCCAATAATCAGGGGCAGTTCTTGGGTCGTACCATGACTAAGAAACCGGATGGACGCCTGGAACTGGTGTCAGACGAGGATGACACCCCTTTTACTGTTGTATTATTTCCCAACGCAGCAGTTGGGACAAATTGGGATGCTGTGGCTGATTCCAATATTACAGCGACGGTCTTATCGGTAGAGAATGGTACAGTGCTGGGCGAGGCTGATTTGTTTAAAACAATACAGTTCAGCAATGGCGCCACATGGATTTTGAGCGAAAACCACGGCATTGTTCAGTCTGAAGCGTTGTTTTCCAATGAAAAAGTGCAACTCTCCGGTATTGAAACCCGCTCGTTGGGGGAGAAAATATTGGACTTTGAAGATTTTTTTGATTTTAATGTAGGCGACATATTTGAATGGCAGTTCAATGAATCTGGTATAGGCGGGTTCTCTTTTCGTACTGAAAAATGGTTGATTATCGACAAGCAAGTTCTGCCGGACACATTTCGATACCTCATTGAACGACGCAGAAAATCGGTTTATGATGATGGTATATCTTCGGGAACACTGTATAACCTCGATACTTTGTGGACAATACTTCCCAAACTTTATTTTAAAGCAGCATCTACTTACAACAAACAAAATCTGTTACTTCCTCCCTGGGATTTTTATGATGCATCTACCTACGCCTTGCTTTTCGAACAGGGCAAAAAAGTGGGCAACAAACCTTCCCTGCCAGGTACTCAACTTCAGTGTGCCTTATTTCCGGGGGATGTAAATTTTACAGCATTCTATTTTTCTTCTGAATGGGGAGATTGCTGCGATATCAATGACCTTAAATGTGAAGGGAGGCGCTACTATGAGGAGTACAGGGTTGGCTTGGGAAGAGTGGAATACATTTGGGATCTGGGGGATTTTCGGGAGTATGACCGCCTTCTAGGCGCCGTGATCCAGGGCGACACCGTGTGGGGAGAAATTTCACCTGATTGGTTTTTTACTTCCACCCATGCGCCGGAGCGAACAAAACCGCTATTGGTTTTACCCAACCCGGCAGATGATTTTATACAGTTTACCGCCGAGTTGCCCTTCGATGGAGTTGTGCGTATCCGAATCAGCGACCTGAACGGGAAATTGCTGGCAGACCGGGAAATGAACTGGAATGCTTCGGAGAAATTAGATATAGCGCAACTTCCGCAAGGAACGTATTTCGTACAGTTGATTCATAAAAACCAGGTCTGGGCGGGGAAATTTCAGAAGATTTAAGATTACCGATTACATGATTTAAGATTTAGGATGTGTGGTGACGTACAGAAATCTTAAATCTTAAATCATGTAATCGGCAATCTTAAATCTTCCACTGCCGCCATAAACGCCCCGGCTTTGATGCGCGTTTCTTTTAGTTCGCTTTCCGGCACGGATTCGTATAGTAAAGTCGCTCCAGCGCTGAACGAAAGCAGTCCGTCGCGCACATGCGCCGTGCGTATGGTGATGGCCGTATTGACATCGCCGTTGAGCAGCAGCCAGCCGATGCTGCCGCCATAGTAGCCGCGGGTATGCTGCTCGATCTGTTCGATGTATTCCATGGCGGCGATTTTGGGCGCGCCGGTGAGTGTGCCCGCATTGAGGCTGGCGATCAAAGCGTCGAAACCCGTGTAGCGGTCTTCCAGCACCCCGCTGACTTGCGCGACGGTGTGCGTCACGTGCGAGTACTTTTCGATGATGCGGTAGTTATCGATCTCGATGCCGGGTTTGCAGATACGCGCCAGGTCGTTGCGGCCCAGGTCGATCAGCATATCCAATTCCGAATTTTCTTTCGGCGAATTCAGCAGTTCCATCATCAGGTGGTGGTCTTCGATGGGGTCGCCGGAGCGGCGAACGCTGCCCGAAATAGGCCGGAGGGTAGCGCGGCCATTTTCGTATCGGAGCATCAATTCGGGGCTGGCTCCCAGCAGCATTTCGTCGCCAAAATCAAAATAGAACAGGTATGGAGAAGGATTGATGGCTTTGTAGCGCTCGTACAGCGGCAGCAGGTTGCCGGATACGGGCGCCGTCAGTTTGCGGCTGAGCACGATTTCCAGCAACTCGCCTTCGTGGCAAAGTTGAATACCCCGCGCGATCTGTTTTTTGAACGTCTCGTCGTCCGGCGTTTGTACGAATTTCCCGATGTGCAGCGGCTCCGGTTTGAAGGCGGGCGTTTCCGCTACGTCGTATATGCTATGTTTTAAACGATCCAGTTCGGTCTGCGCTTCCACTTCCGTTTCCCGTGTGACATACAAAGTCAAATCCTGGGTTAAATGGTTGAATAACAGGATATTGTCGAATAAAAACAAATGAAAATCCGGCTCCGGGCATACTTTAGCGTGCTGCAAATCTTCAAACTGATACACAAATTGGTAGGCCAGCGCGCCGTAAAAACCCATGAAATTTTTGTCGTCCGTTTTAAAATGCGCCAGTGTGCTTCGGAGCGGTTGCACAATATTCTGGCGGTCGAGGCGGTCTTCTTCCGAACCGAAAAAAGGCAGTTTCGGGATGTGCAGCGACATGCGTCCGTCGCGCTCGTTTTCCACAAAACCGGCGAATTCCGTTTTGATAAAATCGTAAAAAACGGCGCCGCGCGGGTGCAACAGGCGAATATTCAATTGATCATCTTTGCCGACCAACTCCAGCGTCGGTTCAAAAGCAATCACCGACATTCGGCTTGATTTGTCCACCGCCGAGGCAGATTCAAACAGACAGGTAGGGCCTTTCCCCAGCAGTCGACGGTAATGGGGTAAAGCGTCGGAATAAGGCAGGCGTATCGTGGCTGTGTGGATCATATCGTCGGGTTGAGAAGTTGATGAGGGTTGAGAAGGGTTTATGAGGTTGAGAAGGGTTTATAAAGGTTTATGAGGTTGATGAAGGTTTATAAAGGTTTATAAAGGTTGATATACAGCAGCTCGGAAGAAAAGAAATGTATCAATGTATCAGTACGATGATGCGAAGATAATGTCTTCTTTTTGAATCATGCAAGCATTGTTTTTTCGTTTGTGTAAATATTAAGTAATCAAGCACAATAGTTTAGATTAAATTATTTGCAAATGCTTGATTATCAACACTAATAACCAATAACCGATAACTAACAACGGATAACTACTTTTCTCAAATCACACCTATGAAAAAACTGTTCCCCACGCTCTTTCTTTTGCTTCTTGGCTTTGCCGGCTCCCTTTCCGGTCAAAAAGTACTCGAACTTAACAAATCGCGCCTCGATGTGGGCAAACGCCGATTTAATATTGTGGAAGTCATCGACACGCGATACGATACCACCCGATTGGGTATTGCCCGGGTGGGCATGAGCAATCGTAAGGAAGTCATTGTGTTGTCGGGGGCTTTGCCCGCAGTATTTCAACAATATTTTACCGCCAAACTGCCCCAGGAAGCAGATTTACCCAATGTAGCGCTTCGGGTGAGCCGCCTGGGGCTTTGGGAAGAAATCAACACGGTTGGTGGAGAAGGTGCACGCGTCGCTGCCGATTTTGAATTTTTCCTGCAGCAGGGCGATGGTTTTGCCTATCTCGGCGACCGAAAATTCAGGTTTACGGAAGGCCTTGGCGCCAATGTGACCAAGTACCACGACGACAACCTCCGCGCGGCCCTACAGGCTGCGGTGGATTTTTTGCAGGACTCCGTCGACTGGAAAACAGCCACGGCATTGCCTGCCCATACCACCCGGGAAGAACTGACCCGCCGCAACCTGCCGCGCATACTGACAGATACGGCGCCAATGACCGGCGTTTATAAAAACTTTACAGATTTCAGAAACAACAATCCGCGCATACCCGCACAGATTGAGGTGAAAGACGGAACAAGCGTACTGTTGATAGAAGGCAAAAAAGGCAAGTTTCGAAGGGTAAAACCCGACGACCGTATCTGGGGGTTTTCTGATGGTAAAAAGATGTATATCAACCAGTTCGGCACTTTTTACCAACTCAATAAGGTTGGGGAAAACAGTTTCCAGTTTTATGGTGTGGACTATGATAAAAAAATGACCAATGCAGCCGTTGGCAGCGCGGCTTTCGGGCTGATCGGCGGGCTGATTGCCGGCGAAATGACCAAGTCAGGGCATTATGTGGTGGACTGGGAAACGGGGAGTTTCTTGCAAAAGGAGGAGTAAGTTTTTTTACCACATAAGGCATATAGATTTACCACATAGTTTTTTTACCACATAAGGCACATAGAATTTTCACATAGGACACATAGACGTAGTGTGCGCTTTGTGGCAGAAGTACACGCTACGTCTATGTGTCCTATGTAAAAATTCTATGTGCCTGATGTGGTAAAAAAACTACTTCGGGATAGTCCTCAATTGCGCCTCGATTTCACGCTGCCTCACCTGTTTGATCGAATCGACCAGCTGTGGCAACACCGTCACCCGCGCCATCTGGCACTGACTATCTAATTCGACGCGCAGCAACCGGATTTCGGCTGTTGCAAGCGAGTCGATGGTCTGGCGCGTGTTCGCATCGAGGGGCGTTTCGGCGCTGCCGCAGGACAGCCAACTGCAAACGGACACGAGGGCGAAGATTGCTGCAAAAAAGAAACGCATGATTTATTAGAGGTGAGAGGTGAGAGAGTGAGAGGTGAGAAAGTGAGAGAGTGAGAGAGTGAGAGAGTGAGAGTATCCCGTTTAGCTGGGTGGATGGTTTTGGTGAGGGTTTTTCAGGCCTGTAATCGTGAGTGGTGAGTCGTGAATTGTGAGTCGTGAATCGAGTAAAGGAAACTGTGAGTGATTGTATACTCACGACTCACGACTCACGATTCACGAGGAGGCGCATCATGCCCAGGGTCAGCAGCGCCTGTCCGAGAATATACGTGACCATAACCGAAATATTTCCGGTAGATAT
>JALHMA010000051.1 GCA_022844265.1 Saprospiraceae bacterium
CGACTTTAGTCGCAGCAAGCATGGAGCGTATTGATAATCTGGCGGTTCAACTATTTTCTGGTGGCCTCCGGCAGCTAAAGCAGCCGATACAGGTGGCCTCCGGCAGCTAAAGCAGCCGGTACAGGTGGTTTCCGGCAGCTAAAGCAGCCGGTACATTTACTGCGCCTGCGCGTCCTTCTTGTTGTTCGACATATTGACGTCGGGGTTCACGACGCCGGCATTTTTGGACTCTACCACCAGGCGGAAAGTAGGTGGCTTTTGTTTGCCTTTGATATAAGAGGTGTAGTAATTCATGGACGTTTCCACACCCGGCGCCAGTACATTGACGGACTTGGATTCTACTTCTACCCAGCCATTGCCTTTTTTGATGTACAGTTTTACCTGAAGCGGTGTTACGCCGGGCAAATACGGCAGCGTGCCGATGTTTTTGGCGGTTGCTTTCAGGGCTACGCCTATATGAACGTCGCCGTTGGGCATAACGAGCGCATCGGCAAAAAGGAATTCGATCGGCAACGCCGCAGGGTCAGCGCCGACGGGTACATTGGATTTGATAACGTTTTGGGCAAATGAGGACACCGAAACTGCAAAAAACAGCGCGGCCAAAATCAGTACTTTTTTCATGGTTACGTTTGTGAAAATTGAGGTGATTGAATTGAATTGTTTCACCTCATGTGTCGCAACCGGAAAAAATGTACCCGAATCGTTTCGTGTTTCGTGTTTGGTGTTTAGTGTTTGGGGCGTTTTGCCTTTGGCTGCCCCCGACCCCTGAAGGGCAATGTCGTTGACTTAGCGGAGAGGTGTCATTTGCGACGCAGGAGCAAGTGACATCTCGTAGCGAGAATTACTTGAAAACGACCGTTACGAGATGTCACCTCCTTCCTTCGTCAGGAGATGACACCTCTTCACTACGCTTAAGTCAACGACATTGCCCTGAAGGGGAGTACATCACAATAGATGGACTTAAAGTTCATATTCTCCGTCTATTGCGATGTACTCCCCTTCAGGGGTCGGGGGCAGCCAAGAGCAAAGTGCCCGAAACACCAAACACCAAATGGGGCGCTTTTACGGGATCAGTTCTACTTTCACCGTGTATTTTTCATAATCCTTGTAGTGATCGCAGTAAATATTTGAGTCGTCCGAAGCAACGATGCTTACACCCCCGACGATCACAGCATGCGGCTTAACCAGTTGATTCGTAGAAACGATTACGGTCGTATCGATGCCTGGGCCTTGCACCTGAAAGGTGAAATCTATGGCGCCTTCCCAGACACAATCCATCGTGCAGGGGCAGCGGTATTCATCTGCGCCGATAAAACAAATGGTCAGGTCATGATCGGTAAAATCAATACATTGCTGCCAGGACAGCGTAGCGGTATTGCCTTTTTGAGTGTCGTTTTTGTCTTTTTTACAAGAACTAAAAATGACAATGGCGAGAAAAAGCAAAGCAAGTGAATAACGATTTTTCATCTTTTTCATGTTAGCATTTGATCAGAAGACAGCACTGGGCACTCAAAACGTTGGTTTGAAAAAATAAACGACTGTTTGATTTAAGCTTATCGGAATAAGGAACAAATCAATCTTTACCAGCCCCAAACACGAAACACCATACACGAAATACCAACTAACCAAAGTTGTGACCTATGGCCCGGAGGGCCAATATCTTTGTAGAATGATAAATGCCCAAGCGTTTTGCGGCCCAGCGGGCCGCTATATGAATTCATTTTTGAAGAGATACCGGCCCGCTGGGCCGGGTGCAATGGACGCTGGAAAATGCTACAAAGATATTGGCCCTCCGGGCCATAGGTCTCAACTTGGGTTAATTACGTTCTACAACGACGCGTATCGCCCGCCGTCGTCCGCCATTTTCAATGGAAAGAAAATGGGTACCTGAAGGCCAGGCGCTAGTTTGAAAAGTATGACTGTTTGTCGTAGAACCCAGCACCTGCTCAGCGACCAAACGACCCAGCGCATCGGTGGCGCGCAAGGTGACGGGGCCGCTAAAACCGGCATTTCCCCAGTTCAGCACAACCGCATCCCGGACAAGGGTTGGCGTTGCGGTAAACTTCAAAATTTGCGCGGCCTCATGGGCCCCAACTAGACATAAAGCATTGAAATTCAGTGTTGTATCATTGGAAAGTGTGAGATATTCCGTTTGTGTTGTTCCGTCTCCGCAGTTCACCGTCACTTTGTATTTACCTTTAAATCCACGAATGGAGGCGTCGCCGGACAGGTTGGTTTGTAACGTTTCATTCGTCCACCACTGGTTAAAAACCTGGTCGATAAATGCCTCGCCGCCGGGTTTCAGCGTCCAGTCTTCGCTATAGATCGGAGCATTTCCTAGCCAGTGCGCGCCGTCCCAGAAACCCCACATTAAATATCCTTTCATACTCGGATGCGCAAACGTAATGGTCAGGAAATCGCGCATATAGTCGGCCTGCGTTTGAGTGGGCACTAATTTGTCGATGTCATATTCGGTTATTTTGGCTTCCAGTCCGTAGGCATTCCAAAATTCGTCGTAAATCTCCTTGACACGTGGAATACCGGTTGGCGAAGCCGAAAAATGCCCCTGAAAACCGATGCCTTCAATAGGTGCGCCGGCAGCGATAAGTTCATCGATGCGGCTGCGCCAGGTCGCTATACCATTGGTAGGCGAATCGCCCTGCTCGATGGCGATATAATCATTGAGGTATAACACAGAGTTGGGCGCGAGAGAGTCGGCTTGTTTGAAAATCTCGGCGTACAATTCGCGGCCGGTTGTGTAGCCGGGCGTACCGGCAAAGCGGTTGGCGTAATCGTTATTGGTCGTAATTTCATTCAAAACGTCCCAGTCGATCATTTCCGTGCCGATACCCGGGTAACTCAGAATGTCCTGAATATGCGCCCGGATGCGCCCTTTGATATATGCCGGTGTTGCATTGGCGTTGATGTCGTTGGGCGAGTACGCCCAGCCGGGCCATGCCAGGTTATGCCCGCGGATGCTGATGCCGCGGTCGTGCAGCCACTGGACATCGTTGGCAATTTCGGGTTGGGAACTAAACCAGTGCTGCTCCCAGGCAGGCCATTTGAGGTCATTTTCAAAAACCACCTCGTTGAAACCGTGTCCGTTGCCGTCGAGATTCAGTAGTTTTTCTTCGTAGGTGGCATTATACCCTGAACCGCCGTTGAATTTGTTGCTGACAACCGCTGTACCGAATTTGAATTCGTGTTGCAGCATTTCCACTTGTACCTGCGCATCGGATACAGGTTGTCCGTTGGCATCGCGTACCTGCACTATCAGGTTCGCTTTCCGGAGGGTTTCGATACTGGCAGCGGCATCAGCGCGCCAGGCCGCATCGGGTTCCTGACCGGGATACGTATCGTTGTTCAGCAATACCGGCAATTGGGTGAAAAACACGGTGTTTTTGTAATTTACACACGCTGCGCCGCCGATTTCGATGGTCTGGTTGCCAAACGACAGGTGCAGGCCTATGTTGAGCGCATTAACTGCGTATCCGGCTTGTGATTCAAACGGCGCCGCGTACATTTGCCATTCGCTGCCGACATTGACGGTCGAAAGCACCTCTTTGGCGTACGTGACATTATTTTCTGCAAAAACACTGACTTTCGCATTGGCAGTCGGGCTGCGCAACCAGATGATTACCAGGCATTTGTCGCCGGTAGTTATCGCAGAGGTATTGGAATACAAATGTCCCGCATCCCAGGGATTGGCCTGTTGCGTCACCACGCGCTGACGTGCCTGGGTGAAGGGTTGGCCCGTTGCGGTGAAATTGGTAGTAGTGCCGCCGTAGTTGATTGCAGCAGCCAATGTGGCGGTTTCGGTATTGGGCAACACCCATTGCACCGGCGCAGGGAGCGCGTAGGTGGTCTGGAGCAGGGTGCTGAGTGCGGTGTGGTAGGCGTCCTGGGCGGAGAGTCGGGTGAGGGTAAAAAGAAGCGGAAGAAGGAGATTGTTTTTCATATTTGTTTATAGTGTATGGTGTTTAGTGTTTAGGGCGCGTTGCCTTTGGCAATAGTGAGTCATTTGGCCAAATTAATATCGCAGCCAAAGGCGAAGCGCCCGAAACACTAAACACCATACACCAAACACATAGTTAGTTTCACTTTAAACGCAAAATATTCCCCTGGTGGTAGCACGACCTGCAACGCGGTTCGTATTGTTCCTTTTCGCCCAGCAGCACAATCGAGTCGCCGTCGGCCAGCCGGTAAGAATGTGTGGCCAGATTGCCGCAATGCACACAAATAGCATGTACCTTGGTGACGTATTCGGCGGTGGCGAGCAGGGCAGGCATCGGCCCGAACGGAAGTCCGCGGTAATCCATATCCAGACCGGCGACAATGACCCGAACGCCGCGCAAAGCCAGTTCCTGACATACCGCCGCCAGTTCATCGTCAAAAAATTGCGCTTCATCAATCCCCACCACAGCGGTATCCGGGCTGATTTTAAGCAGTTTGGAAGAATGATCGACCGGCGTAGACAATACAGTCGTCGAATCGTGCGACACGATCGCAACGTCGTCATAACGCGTATCGATACGGGGTTTGAACACCTCTACCCGCATGTCTGCGATTTTGGCCCGCTTCAGGCGGCGAATAAGTTCTTCCGTTTTACCGGAAAACATACACCCGCAGACAACTTCGATCCAACCGCTGCGTTGACCTTTAAAATGTGGCTCGAGAAACATCTTTATCCTTTGTTTGTGCTGGTTTGCCCGCCGGCTGATTTAAAATTTATATTTTAAAACATTGTTAATCAACATTTTAAAATAAAAATGAAAATAAGATCAGGGATTTATTGCAGTAATTTTTGAAATTCGCCGGTGAAAATAGGCAGAACTATCCTCCCTTCAGCAAATGGATTTACATAAAACGAAATTTTACCTGGATAAACTCAATCGGGAGTATACCCGAATGAGCAAAGATCCTGACACCATTGTCCGCATTGATGTGGACATTATGGCTTCTTATGTGCGCGAGTTGTACGATGCCATTCTTTCGGATATGGTTGCGGCAGCACCCAAACAAGAAGCCATACACCAAAAGAAAGCAGTGCCTATGAAACCTGCAGTATCGGAAGAGCCTCCGGCGCCGGTACCTGCCGAACCGGTCGCTCCACCGCCGCCGCCGCCGGTATTCGAGCCTGCCGCGCCGCCGCCGCCTCCCGTGATCGAGGAAAAACCTGCTCCGGCAGCGCCGCCGGTGGAACTGGCGCCTCAACCGCAACCTGTGGTCGCATCTCAAAGTACGGAACCGACTCCTCCGGGTATGGAAGTACTTTTTGAAGAAAAACAGGCCAAAGAACTGTCGGACAAACTCTCCGAACTGCCCATTGCCGACCTGAAAAAAGCCATTGCGCTCAATGACCGCCTGCTGCTCACCCGGGAACTTTTTGCCGGCGACGGACAGGCATTTGAAACAGCGATTGCTGTGCTGAATGGTTACACCCATTTCGGAGACGCCAAAACGTACTTAGTAGAAAGCTGCGTGATCCGCTACGGCTGGTTGGATAAAAAACGGGTCGAAGAAGCCAAAACGTTTATACGGTTGATTCGCCGCAGATATAAGTGAGTGTTTGGTGTGTGGTGTTTAGTGTTTGGGGTGCTTCGCCTTTGGCAACTGTGTGTGGTTTGGGCGGAGCGTTCTAAACACGAAACACTAAAAACGATACACAGCCAAAAACGAAGCGCCCCAAACACTAAACACCACACACCAAACACCTTACAATACATTTCAACATAACTTAACAGAAAGAACATGAGTGCAATCCGAGAAATAATTGCCCGCGAAATTCTTGACAGCCGCGGAAACCCTACCATCGAAGCAGAAGTATGGACGGAAACAGGTTTTATGGGACGCGCAGCCGTACCCAGCGGCGCCAGCACAGGCGTACACGAGGCGGTAGAACTGCGCGACGGAGATGCCAACCGCTACTTAGGCAGAGGCGTACTTCATGCAGTAAAAAATGTGGAACAACAACTCCGCGAGGAATTGATCGGCCAGGAAGTGACCGACCAGATCAAAATTGACCGCCTGATGATCGCCCGCGATGGCACCCGCAACAAAAGTAAGGTCGGCGCCAATGCTATCCTCGCTGTGAGCCTTGCCGTGGCTAAAGCCGCTGCCGAAGAACTGGGCCAGCCCCTGTATCGCTACCTCGGCGGTGTGAATGCGCACGTTTTACCCGTGCCGATGATGAATATCCTCAACGGCGGTTCTCATGCCGACAACGGAATTGATTTTCAAGAGTTTATGATTATGCCGGTCGGCGCCAGTTCCTTCCGGGAAGGACTGCGTATGGGCGTCGAAGTGTTTCACCACCTGAAAAGCGTGCTGAAAAGCAAGGGTTATGCCACCAACGTCGGCGACGAAGGCGGTTTTGCGCCGGGTATCAAAAACAATGAGGAAGCCATTCAAATGGTGATGATTGCTATTGAAAAAGCCGGGTACCGCCCGCTGGAAGATATGGTGATCGCCATGGACGCCGCCGCCTCTGAGTTCTACGACGCCGAAAAAGGAGAGTATGTGTTCAAAAAATCGACCGGCGACCGCTATTCCTCCAAAGATATGGTCGCTTTCTGGAAAGACTGGTGCAACCGCTACCCGATCTATTCCATTGAAGACGGCTTCGCGGAAGATGACTGGGCCGGCTGGAAACTCCAGACGGAAACCCTCGGCCACCGCATTCAATTGGTCGGCGACGACCTGTTTGTCACCAATGTGGAACGCCTGCAACGCGGTATCGACGAAAAAATCGCCAATTCGATCTTGATTAAAGTCAACCAGATCGGTTCCCTGACAGAAACCATCGAGGCCGTACAACTGGCTACCCGCCATGCCTACACCTCCGTGATCAGTCACCGCTCCGGTGAAACGGAAGATACGACGATTGCCGACCTGGCTGTGGCGCTCAATACCGGACAAATCAAAACCGGTTCTGCTTCCCGCTCCGACCGGATTGCCAAGTACAATCAGTTGCTGCGCATCGAGGAAGAACTCGGCGATGCGGCGACGTATTTGGGCAAGTCTATTTTCGGATTGTAGTTTTGTCAGTGATGAGTTATGAGTGATGAGTTATGAGTTGGGGTGGTAACGTTTGGTCATTACAAATACCGAACGTTACCACCCCAACTCATAACTCATCACTCATAACTGACAAAATTACCAAACATTCCCCGGATACGTCCGCTGCAAATGCTGCATTTCAGCGAGTATAAAACCCAGGTGTTCGCTGTGGCGACCAGTTTTTCCTCCTTTTTGCATCCATTCCCCGGCGGGTTGTTGCAGGGTGGCTTCGGCCAGCACTGCCGCCACTTTTTGTTGCCACAGCACCTTTATTTTTGATAAATCAGCGCCGATACCGGCGTCGGCGGCCCACTGGTCGGCAGGACTGGGTGTGGTCAGTTCTCCGGTAAACGGCCATAAATCATCTACGGCCTGCTGCATTTTCTGATGACTCAATTCCGTGCCGTCGCCGAGGCGCAGCATCCATTCGGAGCTGAAGCGCAGGTGATAGGTGACTTCCTTGAGTGATTTTTCGGCAATGGCCGCCAGTTGTTCATCGCGGCTTTGCAGCAAAGCCTGGTAATGGAAATAATTCCAGGTATCGAAAAAAAACTGCCGGGCGATGGTGTAAGCCCAGTCGACATTGGGTTGTTCTACCAGCAATACATTTCGAAACTGGTGTGCATCGCGGAAATAGGCCAGATCATCTTCCGTGTGGCCCTTGCCTTCTATATTACCGGCGTGGGTCAGCAGCATTCTGGCCTGGCCGAGCAGGTCGAGCGCCATATTGGTGAGCGCAATATCCTGTTCCAGCACCGGGCCATGGCCGCACCATTCCCCGAGGCGCTGCGACAGGATCAGGGCATTATCTCCCAGTTGGAGCAGGTATTCAAAATGAAAATTTTCCATGAAGTTGGTGACTTACATATGTTTGACCGCGTCGGGCAGGTCGTAAAAAGTCGGATGGCGGTATACTTTGTCATTGGCGGGGTCGAAAAAGGCTTCCGCGTCTTCGGTAGATGCGTGAATATGCACAGATTCGACAACCCAGATGCTTACGCCTTCATTGCGGCGGGTGTAAACATCACGGGCATTTTCAATGGCCATTTGTGCATCGGCAGCGTGGAGGCTGCCTACGTGTTTGTGGCTGAGGCCCTGTTTCGAGCGGATAAATACTTCCCAGAGTGGCCAGTCTTCCATATTATGTGAGTGGTGAGTAGTGAGTGGTGAGTAGTGAGTAGTGAATTGCCGGTTTTGGTCAAATTTATTGGCAGCAAATGAGGGGTTGAAGCGTTAATGCAGTTGCAAAATAACTTGCCGGTTAAAATATTGTTGTTTCCCTTATCGCTTAGTAGTTGTGCTAAACGGGTTATTTCAAAGTCTTTTGTGACGCATTGGCTGTCACTGCCTTTTGCCTCTTGCTATTTTGCCTTTTTATTTTCGCCGCACAAAGGTAAAGCAACAATACTTTGTAATAATCAAACACTTGCGGAAAGACGTACTTTTGCACCCAACCTTAACAAGTCTATCAACTTTTCCACACAAAACAATGAATATGAAATTAAAATGCGTTTTTACCCTGTTACTGGTCATTGTTTCGCTTTCGATGCACGCACAACTGCGCTATGGATTCAAAACAGGTCTGAATTTCGCGACGATAAGAGGCGAATCTGAACTGGGCGTCGGTGGCGCTTCGCTGGAAAAATGGGAAAATATAACCGGTTTCCAGATCGGTATAACCCTGGGATTTCCAATTACCGATAACTTCGGCGTTCGCGGCGAACTGATGTATTCCAAAAAAGGTGCGAAATACACTTTCGACGGCCCTTCCTATCGTTTTTTCCGCAATGCGAATACTGTAAAATTTACCACTGGCAACTCCAGATACCTCATCAACGTCAACAATTCCTATATCGATTTTCCGCTCATGGCTTATGCCCGCTGGAAAAGTTTTGAAATTTCCGGTGGCGCTTACGCAGCGCTTCTGGTGCAGTCGGTCGGCGAGGGCGCGCTGACGTACTCCAATGCGATTTCCGTAGTGCCGCCGAACAATCCGGTGGCTGAAGTCAAAGTCAACCTGTCGCACAACTACCGAAAAGACAACCCGGGCGAAGGCACCGCCGGCGAAACGGTCAGCGTACAGGTCGATGCCGCAAAATTTGACATTCCGAAAACGCAGGGCGCGTACTACGACTACACGGAAGACCGCGGAAGTTTGTACAACAGCCTGGACTACGGCCTGGTGGGCGGCGTATCTTACTTTCTGAGTAGTGCCCTGTACGTCAATGTACGGTTGCAGTACGGCCTGGCCGACCTGAGCAGAAATGAAGCAGACCTGTCCAAGGGCGCTGTAGGCGATGACTTGTCGCTGCAATACCGGAACGACAACGACCGCAATTTTACGGTGCAGGCTTCCGTTGGTTTTAGTTTCTAATAATTTCACCCGAACATAACCCTTATCCATGCGATACCAATCAATATTACGCCCACTACTGCCTCTATTCGTCATGGGCAGCCTGTGGTCGGCCTGTAACAAATCCGATTTCGACAACGTGGAATTGGACGACCACAGCGCAGAATTTGCCTTCCCGCTTTTCTCCACCACCCTGACGCTGGAAGACCTGTTGTTTAAAGTATTAAACGACGAATCGTCGGACGATACGCTTTTTATCAATCCTGACGGCACCATGACGCTGTATTATACGGGAGACGTGGCGGAAAAACCGGCATCGGATATTTTTAACACGTTCCCGAGCGGTCCGGCGCCTATCCCCGACACTTTTTACAAATATCCTTTTTATTCCAACGAAGGCGTCACGATCCGCGAAGCAGTTTTTAAAGGAGGCACCATCAATCTGGCTATCCTCAACTCCACCGGCGAAACGCTCACCGGCACTTTTACCGTGCCGCAGATGAGCAAAAACGGCAATACGCTCAGCATTCCGCTGACGGTGCCGCCCAACGCAACCTTCCCCTTTATAACGCCTTTGTTCAGCCTCGAAGGCTGGAAAGCGGAGTCGGACAGCAACGAGTTGATATTCATTTACGACCTGCGCAAACCCAACGGCGAACGGGTGAAAATCCCGGAAATTGCACCCGGAACGCCCGGCATTTTTGTTGTTTTTCAGTCGCTCGTTTTATCCTATCTCGAAGGTTACTGGGGTTATTCGTCGTATCCGTTGACCCGCGACACCATTGAAATCGACATCAACCAGACCGATCTCGACGGCGGTATCACGATCAAAAGCCCCCGGGTAACCATGCTGATCTCCAATTCCTGGGGATTCCCTACGCGCGGCTACATCAAATACCTGAGTTTTATCGGCCAGAACGGCGAAGAAATTCCACTGGAAACGACCGCTTTCAACGACGACAGCTTAGACTTTAACTACCCTTCCTATCCGAATGAAATAGGCCAGACGAAATACACGGAAGTACTGCTGGATGAAAACAACTCGAATATTGCCGATATTTTTAATGCGCAACCCACCCGTTTGATCTATGAAGTGGAAGGTATCAGCAATGCCCAGCGCGACAGCACGCTCATCGGTTTTCTGACCGACAGCAGCCTCATCCGACTCAGTATGCGGGTGGAACTGTTGCTGGAAGGCACTGCCAAAAACTTCGGCGCCGAGCAGGAAATGGATCTGAATTTCGGCGATTATTCGGACCTGGACACTGGCAAGATCGAGTCTGTCGAATTCAAATTAGTCACCGAAAATGGCACCCCGATCGCTGCAGATATGCAAATCCTGTTCCTGGATGATGCAGGCATGGTACTCGATTCGTTGTTCAACGACGGCGCACGGCTGATTATGGAATCGGCGCCCATCACCAATGGCGTAGCCAGCGGCGTTACGCGGCAGGAAAATTTTGTTACCATGTCGGCAAGCCGTTTCGACCGCATACGCCAAACGAAAAAAGCCATTTTAAAAACCTCTTACACCACTGCGCAGGGCGGAACAGTGCCCGTGAAGTTACTGGCCACTAACGCGGCTGTGGTGAAAATGGGGATTAAGGTAAAAACCAGGTACTAAAACAACTTATGCTTTTGACTAACCCCCGCGCTTTAGCCGGGGGATAGGAACGGACAAACGCAGATGGGTTTTAACCCAAAATGAGTGATCTGGGGTTAAAACCCCGTTGGATTGTGTTTCTTAGATTCCCCCGGCTAAAGCACGGGGGTTAGTCAAAAGCATAAGTTGTTTTTTGATCGTTACTAACTTAAATATTTACCACATAGGACTATGAAAATCAAACATATAAGCATCCTGATCTTGCTAATTTCAGCATCTCAGGTATACGCCCAGCAGGAAATGATGTTGCACTCGCTGTCCAATCTATGGCACAGCAACACCTCCGTCAACCCCGCTTTTTTTCCTGAAAACAAAAACATCGTCATAGGCCTTCCGGCGTACAGCATCGACGCGGCGCATTCGGGAAAAATCACCTACAATGATATTTTCAGAAAAGACGGCGACCGCACGGTGATCGATTTTGACAATGCCATTAATAAATTGGACCCTGAAAACGAGTTGTCTTTCGATCAGCGCATTGAAACGCTTTCGTTCGGTTTTCGCACACCCAATGGCAAATGGGGCATTCAGGCAGGCCATGCCATCGCATTCTCCGGCACCCTGAATTACCCCAAATCGCTGCCCGAACTGCTCTGGAACGGCAATGCCCCCTACATCGGTCAAACGGTTCAAATCGGCCTGCAAGCCGACATTTCCGACTGGCACGAATGGAGTGTCGGTGTGATGCGCAAAGTCGGTATCCTGAACATCGGCGTCCGGGCCAAATACCTCACCGGCATCAGCGCAGTTCGCACCGACGATGATCGCCACAGCATGTCCTTGTACACCGACCCTGATATTTATCAACTGACGCTGAAAACGGACTATGCGTTCTATTCCTCGTCGATCATTTCCGCCATCGATACGGCAGGTTTGGGCTTCGATGTGACTTTAGGTTCTTTCAAAAACAACATACGCTCCAAAAACAACGGCATCGCATTCGATCTCGGCGCCACCGCCCAAATCACGGAGCGCCTGTCCCTCAACGCCAGCGTGGTCAACCTCGGCGGACTGATTAAGTGGAAAAACGACCCGCGTTACTTCCAAAGCAAAGCGGAATACACCTACGAAGGCACTTCTATCCCCGGCGCGGATATTATCAACGGTTCGGACAGCCTCGATTTCGACACCAAACTCGACACGCTGAATGATATTTTTCGTTTCAGCCAGACGGCTACCAGCGCGATGGAGACCAACACACCCATGCGCATTTATGTCGGCGGTTCTTTTCAACTGACCAAACGCTGGAACCTTGGACTGACCGTTTTTCACCAGAAAAAGGATAAAACAAACGATACGGCCGTTGGCGCCAGCGTTCGTTTTTTACCAGTAAAATGGTTGTCTTTGGGCACCATGTACAGTGTGAACAACCGCTCGGCGGCCAACCTGGGTTTCCACCTGGCTGTCACACCCGGCCCGGTTCAGGTGTATTTCCTGTCGGACAACCTGTTGAATGCCTTTTCTTTAAAAAGTTCGCCTGCTGCCAACCTGCGGGCTGGACTGTCGCTGGCATTCTAAGCCATCATTATTCGAGTATTTGAAGATTTGAGTATTCGAGTATTTGAAGAATCGAGTATATAGCATTGGCTGTCAGCCAGATACTCAAATACTCGAATACTCAAATACTCGATTCTTCAAATACTCACCATTAACACGAATTGCTGTAAAAAATGGCGCTGCTGGAACAATTCAAGGCATTTATTCAGTCCAACGAACTGATTCCTGCCGCCAACGCGAGCATTCTGCTGGCGGTCAGCGGCGGGCTGGATTCCGTTGTGCTGGCGCATTTGTTCCGGCAGGCAGAGCGGCCTTTTGCCATAGCGCATTGTAATTTTCAATTGCGGGGCGCCGATTCGGACGAAGACGAGGCTTTTGTACGCTGTCTGGCGGAACTGTATGAAGCGCCTTTTTTTGTAAAACAGTTTGACACAAAGGTTTATGCGGATGAAAACGGGCTTTCCACGCAGGTGGCGGCGCGGGAGTTGCGGTATGCCTGGTTTGCAGAATTGTGTACGATAGAAGGATATGCGCAGGTAGCCACGGCCCATCACCTCAACGATTCGGCGGAAACGCTGGTGCTGCATTTTGCACGGGGCACCGGAATAAAAGGACTGCGTGGCATTCCGGCCCAAAACGCACAGGTGATTCGACCGCTGCTCTTTGCCACCCGCGAAGCAATAAGCGCTTATGCAGCAGAAAACGGTATCACCTGGCGCGAGGACAGCAGCAATGCCTCGGATGATTACACCCGCAATTTTATCCGGCATCAAATCATACCGCTGATGCAGGAAATCAACCCCGGTTTTTTGCATTCAGCCCAAAAAATGATGGCGAGGATGGGTGAACTGGAAGATATTACGGCTTTTTTCCTCGACCGCTGGCTCCGGGAAAATAGCAGGACGGAAGCAGACGGAACGCTACGCTTCGCCCTTTCAGACCTGACGGCATTGCCGCATACGGGCCATTTTATGTTTCTGTTGCTGGAAAAAAAGGGGTTCACGGCGGAGCAATGCAGGCAACTGGGAGAAGACCTGCTACACCAAACCGGCCGGGAGATTCAGTCGGATCGATACCGGGCGCTTGTGGATCGTACAGATTTGATAATCAGCCCCTTAGTGCCCCAAAAACCCGAAGTGCAGGTTCAGCCTGACGACCTCATGGTCACTTTGCCCGATGGCGCCAGGCTGATGCTCATGCCCGCAGCGCCGATGCCGCCTTACCCGGACGGACGCGAGGCCATCCTGGTGGATGCCGATGAACTGGTATTTCCGTTGCTGTTGCGCGGCTGGCAGGCAGGCGATTCTTTCCAGCCTTTCGGCATGGGCGGACAAAGCCAGAAGTTGCAGGATTATTGCACCAACGGGAAACTTTCGCGCCTTGAAAAAGAGCGCTTGTGGTTGCTGCTGAACGGCGACGGTAAGGTGATCTGGGTAGTCGGCCACCGATTGGACGAGCGGTTTAAGATCCAGCGCGATGATGCGGCTGGATTGAAAATAAGTTATGTACGTTGAAAACAGTTGTTGCGTTCCCACTTCGCCTGGGTCTATTCTGGTTGCTTTTTTTTGCGCTCTTTCGCTTGTGGTTTGTGCTGTGGTTTCGGCACGACTGGTCGCCACAAGAGCCGCTGTCGGCCTGGAGCGCCTTTTGGCACGCGTTGCCGCTCGACATGAGCATGGCCGGTTACCTGCTGTTGTTGCCGGTGCTGTTCTGGTTTATCGGTTTGCTGATTGGACCCAGGGCATATCCCGTTTTCAACAGCCTGATTTCCGGGTTTAACTTCTTGATTATCACCGCTTTTGTATTCATTTTCGGGGCGAATGTTTTCATTTACGAAGAATGGCATACGCCGCTGAACCACCGGGCAGTCGAATACCTGTCCACTCCGCGGGCCTTGCTGGATTCCATGTCTTTCGGGTTTAAACTGGTGGCCGTCGGCTTGTTTGTGGGCGGCGTTTGGTTGGTCTGGCAGGTTTACAAACGTATCGTCGAGCGCGAACTCTACCCCAAACCCATTTCCCGCTGGTTTTTTTTGGTGCTACCAATTTGGGTCGGGTTACTGGCACTTGCCATTCGCGGCGGCCTGGGCGTTATGCCGATCAACGAAAGCGCGGTGTATTACTCGGTACACGCGTTTAACAACCACGCCGCCACCAACACCGCCTGGTACCTCGCGCACAGCCAACTGGAAACGCGCTCTACGGAGAACCATTACCGATTTATGCCGGATGAAGAGGCCGCCAAACTGGTCAAATCACTTTTAAGCCCTAAAATGGATGATGCAGGTGCTGAAATTATAAGTCCACGGCCCGACAGCACACCGCTAAACGTCGTTTTCATCATCATGGAAAGTATGACGGCGCAGGTGGTGGAAGAATTAGGCGGCGAAAAAGGGGTGTGCCCCAACCTGAGCCGGCTCATCCGGGAAGGTATTTTGTTTGAAAATATATACGGCAGCGGGTATCGCACAGATCAAGGTGTTGTGTCGATTCTGGGCGGTTATCCGGCGCAACCCGATCAGTCCATTGTATTGTTATCCGACAAAGCCGAGAAGATTCGTTCGCTGCCCCGAATACTGTACGAACAGGGATATTCCACGGCCTTTTTTTACGGAGGCGAATTGACTTTTGCCAACATCGGCGTGTGGCTGCGCAACCAGAAAATGGAGATCATCCGCTCCGAACCGGATTTCCCTTCCGCCGATAAAACGCAGCGCTGGGGCGTCGACGATTACAAATTGCTTCAACACAGTATTCAGGAAATCAACCAGTTACGCCCGCCATTTCTGGCGGCAGCCATGACGCTCAGCCTGCACCCACCCTTCGATGTGCCTTATCAAAGCAAGTGGCAGAATGGCGGTACCGAGGCCCACCTGTTCCTGCACAGCGCCGCCTTTGCTGACTACGCCATAGGCGAATTTTTTAAAACCGCCGAACAACAGGCCTGGTATAACAACACCCTTTTTGTGCTGGTAGCCGACCACGGCGCATCTCATCCCGGCGCTGCCGGGATGGACGATCCACGTTCGAGGCATATTCCGCTGATCCTGTTTGGCAAACCCATCAGCAAAGAGTGGGCTGGCAGAAAAGTAAATGTTTTTGGCAATCACCACGATATTCCGGCTACCGTGCTGCACACCCTCACTGGAAAACCTGTTTATGATTTTCCATGGAGCCGCGATTTGTGGGATTTAAATGTTGCAGTGAACGTATACCGCAATGAGGCCAACCAGAAACTGGACTTCGCCTACTACACCAACGAAAACGGCCTCGGCTGGCTCAATCGCCAGGGAGCGGGTTTCTATTATTTCGAAAACAAACAATGGAACTGGTGGCGCGGGCAGATCGATTCAACAGGGCAAAAACAGGCGAAAGCGTATTTGCAGACGTTGTACGAGGATTTTCTGAAAAAGTAGGTGTTTGGTGTATGGTGTTTAGTGTTTCGGGTACTCCGCCTTTGGCACCGTGTGTGTTTTGGCCGAATTACGCCCAGTTACCAAAGGCGAAGCGCCCGAAACACTAAACACCATACACTAAACACTAATTTGAGGAGTACAGCCCCACCACATTCCCTTCAGAATCGGTAAAAAAGGCAAACTGCCCCATATCGGGTGCAATTTCCGTTTTTGGGAACACGACCTGCCCACCTGCGCCGGGTACGCGGCTGAGCACAGTGCTGAGGTCTTTGCCACAATCCAGGTACACTTTAGGTCCGTTGGCGCCGGAGGGTTGATAGCCCTCGCCGAAACAGATGGCGCCGCCTACCCCGCCCTCTTCGCGGTTATGGGGCAGAATACCCATTCGGAGACCGGCCATATCCATTTCGGGCATTTCATACTCGAAAATTTGCTCGTAAAATTTTTTGGCGCGCTCAAAGTCAATGACGGGGATTTCGAACCATGCAATGGCATTTTTAGTTGTTTCCATAGCTTAAATATCAGTTTGGTGAAGAATAAATGACTGAGTTTGCTGCTGTTTTGGCTTTCGAGTCGCTAAGGTAAACTATTTGTGTCAAATCAAAAACAAAAAGTTTATTTTTATCTACATTTTCTTTTTTACTTTTGCGGATAAACAGCGTTCCTGTGCCGGATGTCGATGTGCTTGGTTACATCCATAACGCCTTGAAGGCTTCTTTCATTTTTACATTTTATTTTCTGATGAAACGAGAAATCCACAACTGGTACAGTCCCCGGCTCAATAAAAACATGGAAATCGCCATGTATGGCCATTTCGGGTTTAGTTTATTATTACTGCCTACTGCTGCCGCCGACTACCTTGAATACGAGCGTTTTCAACTTATTTCGGTACTCGAACCGCTCATTAATGCGGGTAAAGTGAAGGTGTTTAGCATCAACAGCATCAATTCGGAGGCCTGGCTGAACAACCGGATGAATCCGCGCCACAAGGCGATCCGGCACCAGCAGTTCAATGCGTATGTTGAAAGTGAGGTGGTACCATTTATCAGAATGCACACCAGCCACGATTCGCCCATAATTACCAGCGGCGCCTCGCTGGGCGCTTTGCACGCGGCCAATATGTTTTTCCGCCGTCCCGACCTGTTTGCGGGCACGATTGCGATGTCCGGTTTGTACGACCTGACTTCTTACACGAAAGGTTATTTTGACGAGGATGTGTATTTCAATTCGCCTTGCCATTATTTGCCCAATCTGAATGACCACAATGTCCTGGAACGGCTCCGTTCCAGCGGTCGCATTCATATTATGACCGGCTCCGGCGATTACGAAGACCCGGAAGGTTCGCGCCGCTTATCCGGTATATTGGCCGGTAAAGGTATCAACCACCACCTCGACATCTGGGGCGGCGATATGCGCCACGACTGGCCTACCTGGCGGGCGATGCTGCCGTATGTGCTGGAGCATAAATTCTAGTTTTTAGTATATGGTGTTTAGTGTTTGGGGCGCTCCGCCTTTGGCCTTGTCTATGGTGTTTGGTGTATGGTGTTTAGTGTTTAGGGCGCTTCGCCTTTTGCAACCATGTACGTTTTGGCAATTACACTTAATTATCAGGTCCAAATCCACACAGTTGCCAAAAGCGAAGCGCCCTAAACACTAAACACTAAACACCATACACTAAACACTATACACTAAACACTGTGAAGAACATCCTACTTTCCATCCTCTTGATCTTCAACGTTTTGGATGCTCGCGCCAGCCAGGTAGACACTGTGGAGATATTCAGTGTAGCCATGCAAAAGCCGGTCAGGTGCCTGGTTATCAGGCCGGAGAACTACCATTTTACCGGTGAACGGTATCCAGTGTTGTACCTCCTGCACGGCTGGAGCGGCAATTTTGCCGGCTGGCTCGGCGATGCGCCGCAGTTGCGCGAACACGCTGACCGGTATCAGATGCTGATCGTTTGCCCTGACGGCGGCTACGACAGCTGGTATATCGACAGTCCGGTGGACCCAACGGTGCGTTACGAAACGCATATTGCGGAAGAAGTGGTGCATTATGTGGACTACTACTACCATACCCGGCGGGAACCGGGCGGTCGGGCGATTGCCGGACTGAGTATGGGCGGGCACGGTGCGTTGTCGCTGGCGATCCGGCATCCCGATGTTTTCGGCGCGGCGGGAAGCATGGCCGGCGGACTGGATTTAAGGCCCTGGAAAAAGAACAACTGGGATTTGGAAGGCGTTCTGGGCAAACCCAGGGCACATTGGGAAAACTGGGAGGAGTATTCGGTGGTCAACCTTGTTTCCAGGTTGAAAAAAAGTAAACTTCAACTCATCATCGACTGCGGCGCCGGCGATTTTTTTATCGAAGGCAACCGGGAAATGCACCGGCTGCTGGCGGATATGAAGTACCCGCATGAATATACCGAGCGGCCCGGCGAGCACAATGACGCTTACTGGGGCAAGGCCGTGGACTTTCAGGTGTTATTTTTTGACCGGTTTTTTTCGGGGGAGTGAGCCGCCTGTACCGGCTGCTTTAGCTGCCGGATGCGTACGGATTAAGTAAGTGCAGGGTCGTAAGACCCTAAGGTATGCACACCATAATCGTTAGGCTAAGAAATTCAAATTGACCAAAAATCGGTTAAAATTTTTGATTATCAATATGTTAGCCCCAGCGGGGCGGTCATATTTGTAGCACCAGCATCGGAATCATAATGCCAGCCCCAGCGCGGGGCGGTGATATTCGTGTTGTCATTATCGCCCCGCTGGGGCTCCTGTTTTTTTGGTTTGCCTTAGGGCTACAAATATAACCGCCCCGCTGGGGCTATAATCAATCGTGCTTAGCCTGATGGCTATGGTATGTACATAAGTCTAACATTCCCGCCGCATTAAGACTCAGCCACGGCAAGGCATTTTCGCATTCGGCTGCTAAAGCAGCCGGTACGGGTCTCTCAACCGGCATCTAAAGCAGCCGGTACCCCCTCAAAAATGATCCCAGTTTCTGCTGCAATTCCAGCGCCCGTTTTTGGAAGGCATGCGCTGGATCAGCAGCAATACGGTTCAGCAGGTTTTGAAAATCAGCGCGGTCGGTTTGTTTGGCGGCCACATAGGTCAGCAGAAGATTCCACTCCGCTTTTTCCTGAAACCTGGCTTCCCGGCGCTCGATAGAGGCCTGAAAAGCGGCGATGGCTACGTCGTAATGGCCCAATTGTCCGGCGCTGTGGCCCAGGTAGTATTGCGCTTCGGCGTAGCGTTCATGATCGGACGGAATGCTTTTGAAAAAATCTTCCGCCGCTTGCAAGTCGTTGTTTTCCAGGGCTTTGAAACCCGTTTCCAGGGGATTGTAAATAGTCGTTCCGGCTCGGAAAGTGGAGGTAGCCGGCGCTTCGTATTGCGCCGCAAAAATCGCTTCGTCGCTGTAATCGCGGCTCGCCCATTGCATGGAAAACCAGCCCAGCAGCAAGGCCACGCTGGCAGCGGCAGCGAAACGAATCCACAAGGGGCGCATGGTTACCCTTTTGGCGGTTAAAGGAGGCGCAGCGGCGGAGGTATCCGCATCACTTTTGGCCCAGCCCTGCAGTTGTTGGCGCAATTGCGCTTCCACACCTTGTTCGATCACTTCCTGGCCGAGGCGATACAGGTCAAGCGCCTGCCGTAGTTCGGCATTGGCGGCCAGTTCCGCTTCAAACGCGAGGCGTTCGGCATCCGGTAACAGGCCTTCGGCGTATTGTTCTACACGTTCTATGTAAGTTTCTAAATCCATGATCTTCAGCGAGATAGTAATTGTTCAACATGTGGATTTTTCTGGATGACTTCTAAAAGCGACACGTGGCAGCGGTATTTGGCTTTGCGGGCCATATCGGAACTGGAGAAACCGAGTGTTTCGGCTATTTCTTCCATCGAGTAAGACAGTTTCCACAATTCCAGAATTTGCCGGCAACGTTCGCCCAGTTCATTCAGCAATCGATTCAACAAGTCTTTACGTTCCTCCGTTATCATCGTCACTTCCGGCGTCAGCAAATCAGGTTCGGTGCTCAGCGGCATTTCGGCTACGGTACTGGTATGCGCTTGTTTGCGAAGTTGGTTCATCCACAAAAAACGGCAGATCGAGTACAGATAACCTTTGAGCGGCGCTTCTCCCCTGAATTTTCCTTCCCTGATGTTGCGGTCGAGGACGATCATGCCTTCGTGAAACATATCCTGTCCGTCAGTCGCATCGCCCTGGTGGTTGCGCACGAACGCTGCCACCATCCGTTTCAGGTCTTTGTCTTCGTAGATGGCTTTCAACGCTGTTTCGCGCGCCTGGCCGCCTGAAGAGATGGCTGATACCAATTGTTCATCCGTGAAATCCGGTTTTTTCATGTTGATGTGTTTTGGTTCGGGAAAATGTACCCGGCTTGATTGATTTTTTTAACCACATAGCTCACATAGGAGATGCAAGAGGGTTGTACGTGGTATAGCTGGGTATTATTCATGTTCCTCGGGGTTCAGGCTGTCTAGAATTTCTTCCCATTTCGCTTTTAAGAGGGCTTTATTGGGTAGTTTGGTCTGATAATCGGCGACCAAGGTAGGCGATAGTGTTCGGCTGAGAGCATATTCCACTACAGCATCGTCTTTGCCTTTGCAGAGTAAAATACCGATACTGGGGTTTTCGTGTGGTTTGCGAATGTCTCGATCAAGGGCTTCGAGGTAAAAATTGAGTTGCCCGAGGTGTGCGGGTTTAAAGATTTCCCGTTTCAGTTCGATCGCCACCATACAATTGAGGGTGCGGTTATAAAAAACAAGGTCGATGGCAAAATCCTGGTTGCCCACCTGCAAGGGGTATTCTTCGCCCATAAAGGCAAAGTCCCGCCCGAACTCCAGCAGGAATTTGGTAATGTTCTGAGCGATGGCTTTGCGTACATCTTTTTCGTGGTGCTGTTCGGGCAGGTGCAGCAATTCCAGCACATAAGTGTCTTTAAATGTGTTGGTTATCTCCTGGGGCAAAACGCGCGACAGCGGTGCGAGTTTTGTGTTTCCGAGCATTACCCGTTCAAAATACGAGGCGTTTATTTGGCGTTCGAGTTCACGGTACGATAAGCGTTCTTTAATGGTTAATCGGAGATAAAACTCTCGTTCCTGTTCACTTTTACAGGTTGAAAAAATCAATGAATTATGTGACCAGGCAATTTCTCTCGACACTGTCGAGAGTTTTTCATTATCCTTATACGTTTCGTAAAACTGCTTCATCCGCCAGATATTCTGGGGAGAGAAACCTTTGATATTGGGTTCGCTGCGCTGAATAAAATCAGCTAATTCCTGCACGACGGATTTACCCCAGGCTTTGGCCTGCACCTGCCCGCTTACATACTCGCCTATATGCCAGTAAAGCGTAACCAACTCTTTATTAACTGCCTGAAAAGCACGTTCTTTGGCTTCCGCAATCAGTTGGGTTATATGTGTAAATTGCGCTTGTCGTTCCACACTTCCAATGAATTGATGGTTGGCGTTTTAAAAAATAATAGCGCAACGCGGCGTTGCACATCTTTTCCGGGTTAGTGTACGGTAATTTGGTAGCATCCGAAATCCCCGTTGCCAAATATTTTGCTGTACTTGTTGTCTTCAAAGGCGAAAACAGGTTTTGTATCGTTTCGATACTGTCCCACCAGACCTTTTGACACAACCAAAGGTATTAACATTCCAGAAAAACGGCAATTCTAACGGCAATAACTCATAACCCATAACTCATAACTCAACTTGCCACGTCTCCTCCGCTTTATCTGCCTTTCCCTCCTGCTCCTGCTGACCACCGGCCAGCAAAGAGACAGCGCCACGGGCCTGCGTTTGCTCCGGGAGGCGGAGTCGTACTTCGATTCGGCGCGTTATGAGGAGGCGCTCAGCCAGGCCCATTTGGCGATGGGTAATTTTAAAGCCGATGCGCCGGATATGGGCGAATGTTTGCTGCTGCTGGGTCATGTTTTTCTGGAAAAAGGTGATTTTGAAGCGGCAAGGCAGCAATACCGCCTGGCGCTGGGTATTTTCCAGTCAAAACTCGGCTCAAAACACGCGCTGACGGCCCAGGCAATTAATAGTCTGGGGGAGTACTATTATAAAAAAAACGATGCCGCCGAAGCCGAAAGATGGTATAAAAAAGCCCTGGATATCCGGCTGGTCCTGTTTGGGAACAGCCACGAATCGGTAGCCGA
>JALHMA010000052.1 GCA_022844265.1 Saprospiraceae bacterium
CCCGGCAACCCGGAAGAGGCCGAACCGTTGTTATACCTGTACACCTATCAGGCGGATTATTACCTGAAACGCGGCCTGCTCGTGTCGGCGGTGTCGGCGGGTGAATCTGCTGCTGCGCTGTTCGAGCGTTATCGGTATGCCGATTTTGACGCCACAGAAAGTGTTTACAAGGCCCTGGGCAACAATTACACCCGCCTCGGCGACAATGAAAAAGCGCTGGCGGTATTTCAAAAAGCCCTGCTGACGGGCGCCGACGACGAGGTCTTGTCCGGCCTGTACAACAATATCGGAACGGCTTACTGGAACAGCGGCGATTATCCCGCTGCCGAAACATATTTTCGGAAAGGTCTGGCAATCAAACAGTTATCTGATGCGCGGCGGGGTTTGCTGCTGGCCGGACTGGCCCAGGTGCAATTAGATCAGGGGCAGGCCGCGCTTGCTTCCCGAACAGCCTCTGAATCGCTGGTGTTGCTGCGCCGTGCAGCGGCCTCGCATCCACAAAGCGTTGAGTATTTGGTACGCGCCTACCGCACTGCCGGAGAAGCCGCCACAGCTGCCGGGCGTTACGGGGAAGCCGAACAACTGCTTGCTATGGCGCACAAGCAGGACGCGACAATGCCGCCCCGCGACCGGGGAAAAATTGAAATTGCGCGCGCGCAACTGATGCTCCTGCGTGGGAAACCCTACCAGGCCATGGAAGCGGCCAATGCGGCGCTGCGTATGATCATCCCCGATTTTAAACCTGAAAGACCGAACGAAAGTCCTGCAAGCCGTGATTTATACGAAGAGAATGTCATTTTTGAAGCCCTGGCGGTAAAAGCGGAGGCCGCCGAACGCTGGTATCAGAAAAACGGTGGCATCGAGTGGTTGTACGTGGCTTTGTCGTGCCACGACCTGGCCTGGCAGGCGGAAATGCGGCTGCGCGATGTATTCCGGTACCGTTCCTCCAAACTGGATCTTCAGCACAACGCCCGCGTCCGGGAGGAAGCCGCCATGCGGGTCGCCCATGCCTTGTACGTAGAAACGAACAAACCCGCGCTGATTCTGCGCGGGTTTGCCATTGCAGAAAGAAGTAAGGATATGCTGCTCCGCGATGCCCTGGAGGAAAATATCGCTCAGCGCCAGCAATCGAGCGGCGATGCCCGGTTCGGGCAATTGCGCCTGCTGCGCCGCAACCTCGCCGATTTTGAAAAACGTATCCTGGTGGAATCGGGCAGCAACCAGATCAATGAATGGCGGCAGATGGCCGACGACATTACGACCCAGATTGCCAAATTAGAGTTTGACCTGCGGCAGGCATACCCGCATTTGTACGAGAAAAAGATGGGCATCCGGGATTATGCCAGCCTGAAAGGAATTCCCGCCAACAGCCTGCTGCTGGAGTATTTTGTGACGGACGCTTTTGTCGATGTGTTTGTCTGCGCACCCGACCGGGCATTGGCCTGGCACCGGTTGCCCAATGACCCCACGCTGCAAGACCTCACTGGCCGCTTTCTGGCCTTTTTCGACAACGCTAACACGATACTCGCTGCTCCGGACGTCTACTTCCAAACGGCCTATGCACTTGGACAAAAAATACTGCCGCCGGAAGCCGCCGCTGCAAATAAACTGACCATTGTACCCGATGGCTTTTTGAATTTTATTCCTTTTGAAGCCTTGCTCAGCGAGCCGGCGGCGGCCGGCGCCACGTTGCGTTCCGCACCTTATCTTTTGCAAAAAAAACACCTTTTTTACGCCTGGTCACTGTCGACACTCCGCAGTCAGGATGAACTGAAATCATTGACTTCCAGTATGTTACTGGGTATTGCGCCCGGTTTTAGCCAGGGCGAACGCGGACTGGCGCCTTTGCAATACGCTGCGGAAGAATGGAGCGGACTGGCGCGTTTTGACCTCGTAGAACTGAAAGCCCAACAGGCGACAGTGGATGAATTACTGCAACGCGCTCCGAGGGCCGGCATCCTGCATTTTTCCACGCACGCCTTTGCCGGGGAGATTCCGCGGATCGAACTGTACGACAACGCGCTGCTGCTGCCGGATATTTACACCCTGCCGATTCAGGCGGATCTGGTGGTACTCAGCGCCTGCCAGACGGGGCTGGGAAAAGAGCAAAAAGGAGAAGGCGTGATGAGCCTGGCCCGGGCATTTGCTTCCTCCGGCGCTGCCTGTGTGGTGTCGAGCCTGTGGTCGGTAAACGACCGGAGTACAGCCCGGCTGTTCAGTCGTTTTTATGCCCATCTGGGAGCAAAAATGCCCACCGGAGATGCTTTGCGCCAGGCCAAATTAGACTATCTCGCCGATCCTGCGGTAGGCGCAGCGACACAATCGCCGTATTTCTGGGCGGGTTTTCTGGCTATCGGGGCGGAAAGGGAGATGGGAATGGAGCGTAGTTTTCAGGGTAATTATTTGTGGTGGGGTGGGGGCATGGTGCTCTTTTTATTGATGCTGTTTATGTATCAGAATTATAAAAACAAAAGATAATCAGAAGAACTGGTTTCAGGTCAATAATTCAATCAACAAGTAAATTGCTAATATTACTTTTGGATATTTCATAGTTTTTTGTTCCATTTTGGTAATCGTCCATAAATTTCTACGTGCCTGTTTAGCAATTTTTTTTCAATAGTTCTTGGACAGTCACCTAAATCAGAATTATGTGTTACATACCAATAAACATCTAATACTTCAATGTTTTCTTCTTTCATTTTAGTTTTCCAGGAAGTTCGCCTTGGAATTTTTCCGAATTGAAACCCATTGACTATTCTGTCTTTTATACCGCCAAGTCCTGATTTTCGGATAAAAATAGAACCATCTTTTTCTTGCCTTCCTGAACAGCCAATATAGATAAGCTCAATTTGACCATTTTTTAAAGCATATACTATGTAAACTCCACTTTTATCTACGGGTGAATTACAGACATCTTTTAGAATGTCAGTCGACTCAAAGAAAAAGTGGCCTGTGTGTTTATACTTTTCGAGTTCGTCAAACATTTTCTTTTGATTATTATTTTATATTAGTCTTTGATGCCCAATGCGATAAAGTCCGCTAATAGGAGAGGTATCACTGACTACTACCATCTTGTAAATCGTGAAGATGTTTCATTGTTTTCAAGTCTTCCTCAAATTCTGCAACGTCATAATGTGATACTATTTTTCGTTCAAAAAGAAGTTTTTCAAATTCCGGATAAGTCATCCTTGCCAGTTTTCGGGCTTGACCAAAAGATAAGCGTTTTTGACTATATAAAAGAATAGCCAGTTCCGTCCGGATTTCCTGTTCGGTCAGTTTGGCAGATCGTAAAATTTCATCTTCAATAAGTACCATACGCTACAAATTTTCCTACAAAAATAGCCTTTTTTCGAGTTCCTCAAGCCTTTTCTTGTCCTATCATATAAAAAAGATCAACAACCTAATACCTTTGCCACATGAAGCGCATCCTGATCTGGGTTCTGATCCTGCAATTTGCCACCGGCCACAACATGGTGGCGGAGGTTTTGCGCATGCCTTCATTGGGGGAGCATTATCGGGAACATTTACAGGAAACGCCCGGATTGTCTTTCCTCGCTTTTTTGGGCGAACATTACCTGAACGTGCAGCACCGGCACCAGAACGACGCGCATACCCAGTTACCCCTGCATTGTTCGCATATCGCTTTGGCAGAGTCTGCTTTGCCGCAAGCGCTGCCCTTTGTGATGCTTTCCCCCTTGCCTGAACTTTCCAACCGTTCGTCTTTGCCCACCGACCATGAGTCGTTGACTTCCGGCGATTACGAATCCGGCCTTTTTCGCCCTCCCATACAGGTTGTCGCCTAAAGGCAGCATGGTCTTATTGAAGTTTTTACATAAAACGGCATTGAAAGGGGGGTAAAACCCCTAAATGGTATTCGTTGACTAACCACCGGCTAAAGCCGATGGTTATTGAAATAAGCAGCTCGATATTGATTGATCAAAAACGCTATTTCAATAACTCCCGGCTTCAGCCGGGAGTAAGTACAGATGCCTTACTACGGGGTTTTAACCCATTTAATGCCATTTTTTTTAAAACTTCGATCAGGTCTGCCTGCCACTGATCCAGCTCAGGATTTTTCCATCCGGCTCCTGGCCGTTTTCACTTTCATTTTCAGATTATATGCCGATGCTTTGCTGTTGCATGGCAGCAATGCTTGCGCAGATCACATGTAGACGTACAAAATTAGTTTAGCATAAATTCCTTGCAAACGCTTGATTATCAACACTGATAACCAATAACTAATAACGGATAACTACTTATGTTTCAAAAAATAATTGCTTTTTCGCTTCAGAATAAACCCCTGATCGGGCTGCTTGTGCTGGGCATGGTAGTGGCCGGACTTTGGTCGTTCAGTCGCCTCCCGATAGACGCCATGCCGGATATCACCAACAATCAGGCGCAGGTGCTGACGGTGTGCCCGACCCTGGCCACCCAGGAAGTGGAACAATACGTGACCGCTCCGATTGAAAATGCGGTGCGCAACCTGCCCGGCGTGCTCGAATTGCGCTCCATTTCGCGTTTCGGATTGAGCGTGATCACTGTGGTGTTCCGGGAGGATATGGACCTCTACCTGGCACGAACGCTTTTAAATGAAAAATTGCAAACCGTGGAAATTCCGGCCGGAGCCGGCAGGCCGGAACTGGCGCCGATCTCGACGGGTTTGGGTGAAATTTTGCATTACCGCATCGAGCCGAAACGCGGTTATGAAGGGCTTTACACCGCCATGGAACTGCGCAATATCCAGGACTGGATCATTAAAAAACAGTTGGCCGGCATTCCCGGAGTGGTTGAAATCAATAGTTTCGGCGGTTACCTGCAACAATACGAGGTGGCGGTCACGCCCGAACGCCTGCGCGCCGCAGGAGTCAGTATCGCCGAAGTGTTCGATGCCTTGCAACAGGCCAATGAAAATACCGGCGGCGCTTATATTGAAAAAAATGCGGCAGCATATTTCATTCGCAGTGAAGGTATTGTTAAAAGTTTAGACGATATCCGAAGTATTTCGGTGAAGCCTAACCCACATGGCGGCGGTTTAAAAATAGGTGATGTGGCAGACGTGCGCCTTGGCCATGCGCTGCGTTACGGCGCAGTGTCGCACAACGGAGAAGGAGAAATTGTGCTGGGTATTGTGATGATGCTCAAGGGTGAAAACGCTGCGCAGGTCATTCGCCGGGTAAAAGCGCGGCTGGCGGAAATCACACCGAGCCTGCCCGAAGGTATACAGGTGACCACTTTTCTGGATCGCGAGAACTTTGTCAACCGAACCGTCAGCACCGTCCAGACAAACCTGATTGAAGGCGCTTTGATCGTGGTATTCGTACTGGTTTTGCTCGTCGGCAATATGCGGGCCGGGTTTATCATCGCATCCGTAATTCCGCTGTCGATGTTGTTTGCCATCACGGTGATGCAAATGACCGGACTGACGGCCAACCTGATGTCGCTGGGCGCTATCGACTTTGGCCTGATCGTCGACGGCGCTGTCATTATTGTGGAAGCGACGTTGCATTACCTGCGGCATTTTGCTTTACATAAAAGGGTAGGGGACGAAACATCTGTCCAACTCAGCCGTGCAGAAATGGACGCCGGCGTACAAACTTCCGCCCAGGGCATCATTCGCTCGTCCGTTTTCGGCGTGTTTATTATTCTCATCGTGTATTTGCCCATTTTATCGCTGGAAGGCATTGAAGGCAAAATGTTTCGCCCGATGGCGCTGACGGTTTCGTATGCTTTAATAGGCGCTTTAATCCTGTCGCTGACTTATGTTCCAGTCGTCTCCGCGTTGTTTTTGAGCCGTAAAATCAACCTGCGGCTCACTTTTGCGGACCGTTTGATTGGCCGTATTCAGCATTTCTATACACCGGTATTAAAACTGGCCCTGCAGGTGCCCCGGCTGGTTTTGGGTTTGACGCTGGGCTTTTTCGGACTTGCGCTGGTGGTATTTATGCGCCTGGGCGGCGAATTCCTGCCTACACTCGACGAGGGCGATATTATGATGCACGGTTTTTGCAAACCGGGTACTTCCCTGACCCAAACCATCGCGAGCCACGATCTGGCGCAAAAGGTAATCCTGGAAAATTTCCCCGATGAAGTGGAGCAGGTTATTTCCAAAATCGGCACCGCAGAAATACCTACCGACCCGATGGCGCCGGAAACCGCCGACAACCTGATTTTATTGAAGGATAAATCAAAATGGACGCGTACGCACTCCAAAAACGAACTGGTGGAAATGATTTCGGAGAAAGTGCGGGACGTACCCGGCATGGCATTCGAATTTACCCAGCCGATCAAAATGCGCTTCGACGAAATGATGACCGGGGTACGCTCCGACATTGCGGTGAAAATTTTCGGCCCCAATATGGATTCTTTGGCCGCTGCCGGCGAACAGGTCAGTCGCCTGATCCGCGATGTCAACGGTGTGGTCGATCTGAAAGTGGAACAGGTGGAAGGTTTGCCACAAATTGCCGTAGTGTATGATTATCAGCGACTTGCGCGGTATGGCTTGCAAGTGAAGGATGCGAACAATGCCCTGCGGACGGCATTTGCCGGCGCCGTAGCGGGTGTGGTTTTTGATGAAGGCCGCCGGTTCGACCTCGTACTGCGCCTGGATAATGCCGGACCGCAGCGCCGCGACCTGAGCGACGTGCAAAACCTGCCGGTGACAACGGCAGACGGCGTATTTGTGCCGCTCCGCGAGGTGGCTACGGTGGAATACCGCCTCGGGGCAGCCCAGATCAGCCGCGACAATGCCCAGCGCCGCATCGTGGTAGGCGCCAATGTCAGGGGCCGCGACGTGGAAAGTGCAATTGTGGATATTCAACAAATTTTGTCCGAAAAAATGAAACTGCCACCGGGTTATGTGGTCACTTACGGCGGGCAGTTTGAAAACCTGCAAGCGGCCAAAGCCAGGCTTTCGGTGGCCGTTCCCCTTGCGCTGGCATTGATCCTGGTTCTGCTCTATTTTGCATTTAACTCCCTGAAAGAGAGCCTGTTAATATTTTCGGCGATACCGATGTCGGCTATCGGCGGCGTATTTGCCTTGTGGTTGCGCGACATGCCTTTTTCCATTTCGGCGGGCGTAGGTTTTATTGCCCTGTTCGGGGTGGCGGTGCTCAACGGTATCGTACTGATCGCCTATTTCAACGAACTGGAAAAGGAAGGCCGTAAGCAGGTGTACGAGCGCATCATGCTGGGCGCTTCCGTGCGGCTGCGTCCGGTGCTGATGACGGCGGCGGTGGCGTCGCTGGGTTTTTTGCCGATGGCGTTATCCACAGGCGCCGGAGCGGAGGTGCAGCAGCCTTTGGCTACGGTGGTGATCGGCGGTTTGGTGACGAGTACGTTGCTGACGCTGATTGTACTCCCAGTGTTATATGCCATGTTTTTTAAAGACAGCAAGTAGCGCTTGGGATTATCGGTAACTGCTGTCATTTACTTACTTTTTTCTGCAAACTTGAATAAAAATGACTTTATTTCAAACATACGGCACACATATAAAAGGGCTTTGGTACAAGTCATTGATATGCCTGCTCTGCCTGCCCGCCGCCTTATCCGGGCAAAAAACCATCACGGAAGCGGAGGCCCTGCAAATCGTGCGGGAGCGGCATCCGGCGGTGCTTTCCTCCAATGCCGCCATCCGCAGCGCGCAGGTGCTGCGCAGCGGAGCAGCCCGCAACTGGGAGTCCGCAGAGGTGTACCACAACATCGCGGCAGACCCTGATCTGGGTATGTTCGGTACCTCGACGTTCGGGGTTACACAAACGTTCCCCGCAGCGCGTCAAACCCGTGCCAATCGCGGTTTGTATGAGCAACAGTCGAGGCTGCATGAAGCGGAACGCAACCTGGTGCAACACCAGTTGAGTCGTGAAGTGCGCGATATTTTTCAACATTTGAGTTACCTCGACGAAAAACGCAACCGGCTTGTGGTTCTTGACAGTTTGTATCAGCAAACCGCACGCATTGCAGAAAGTCGCTTTCGCAACGGCGATGTGGCGTCGGACGAGCGCCTGGCTGCCCGCGACCAGGCCGCCCGTATCCGCCTGGAATTGGAGACGATCGGCCATGAAACGACCTTCGACCGGGAAGTGCTTGCCCAGTTTCTGGGTGAAAAAGAAGTCCTGACGCCGGTGATCGCTCCTTTCAACCGCCGCACGTTTAGTATGGCCGATACGGCTCGCATCCGCGAAGGCGCTTTTGCTCAGGTAGATGCCGGAAAAGTAGCATTGTCCGATGCATCTGTTGCCGTGGAAAAAGCGCGTCGGGCGCCCCAGATGACGGCGGGACTGAACGTGCAATACCTGGCAAACGGCGCGCTGTATCCGGGCTATGCCGTCGGGCTGCGGCTACCGCTGGCGCAGCAAAACCTCCGAGCCCGCGCTTCTGCCTCGGCGGCTTCTGCCGAAGCGGCCCGCGCACAACTGGAAGCCACCGTTCGCAGCCAGCAAATGGAACTGGCGCACCTGCTGCACGAAGTGGAGAAATACGAAATCCTGCTGGAATACTACGAAAAGGAAGGCAAAACATTTGCCACAGAACTGCGCCGCAGCGCTTTTCAACGCTATGCGGCCGGTGAGTCGGATTTCATCGATTGGGTACAATCGGCCGAACGCGCACTGCGTATCGAAATGGAATACCTGGATCACCTGCACATGCTGAACCGGACGATACTGGAAATTGAAATGCTTTTTTAACGTGAGTGGTGAGTCGTGAGTCGTGAGTGGCATTCCGGTAGGGGAAAGAACTCAATATCCTTCTAGCGGAATGCCACTCACTACTCACCACTCACGCCTCACCACTCACCACTCACTACTCACTACTCACACCACTCAACATGAAATATACCTTCCTTTTTCTCTCCTCCGTACTCCTGCTGCTTATTTCCTGTAAAAACAAAACCACCGAACCGGAAGCAGTGAAAGAAGGTCCGCATATCGAAGGGGTGATCCATCTCAGCGCCGACCAGATCAAACGCGCGGGTGTTTCCTGGGGCGCCGTGGAGCAAAAGTCCATCAATGCCGTCTTGACGCTGACCGGTGAATTGCGCATCCAGCCCGAAAACAAGGCGGTCATCAGCGCTTCAGCCGATGGTTTTATCACACAATTGCGTGTTCGGCTCAACCAGTCGGTACGCAAAGGCGAGTTAATTGCCACGCTGCGCAAACCGGATTTGATCGACCTGCAACAGGAATACCTCGAAACACGCGACCGGATTCATTTTCTGCAAGCGGAATACACCCGTTTCAATGCCCTGCGGGATGACAATGCCACGGCTGTCAAAAATGTCCAGAAAGCAAAAGCAGAACTGAATGCCGCAACGACCACCGGCCAGATGCTGGCGGCCAAACTAAAGTTATACGGCATTGACCCTGAACAACTTACGACTGAAAATGTACGTTCTGAACTACGTATTATAGCCCCGATGAACGGTGTCGTGACGGCTGTTCACCTGAGTAGCGGCAGTGCCGTGCAGGCCGGAACGGCTATCTGCGAGATGGCCGACTTCACCGCCTTGCACGCGGATTTATTTGTTTTTGAAAAGGACGTTATGAAAATAAAAACAGGTCAGAAGGTGGATATTTCGTTCCCCGGCGCGGCAGGTAAAACCCTGAAAGCCACCCTTTTCAGCATCGACCGCGTGCTCGATCCGCAGAAAAACGCCTTGCGCGCACATGCTCGTATCGACAACAGCGCCGGACTGAACCTCGTAGACGGCGCTTACTGCGACGCCCGCCTGGCGCTCGACGCCGCACCGCTCTTGCCCGTATTGCCAAGCGATGCGATTGTCCGGGAAGGACTGGAAGAGTATATCCTGCTGTTCGACCGCGAACAAAACGGCGACGCTTTTTTCAAGCCGCTGAAAGTACTGACACAGGGTTCTGAAAACGGCTTTACGGCATTCACCACAGAAACACCCTTACCCGCCGACGCCAAAGTAGTGCGCCAGGGCGCGTATTACGTGTGGTCGCAGGGGAAGGTGGAGGAGTTTGCGGAAGAATAGAGGGTGAGAGGGTGAGAGAGGTGAGAGGGTGAGAAACATCCCGCTTGGCATTTGGTTGGATTTTGGCTTGGGTTTTTCAGGCCTGTAATCGTGAAAACGTGAGTGGTGAGTAGTGAGTCGTGAGTGGCTTCCAGGTAGAAGAATACTGGAACACACTTAACATCGAGTATATTCTTTTACCTGGAAGCCACTCACGACTCACTACTCACCACTCACGTTTTCACGATTACAGGCCTGAAAAACCCAAGCCAAAATCATAAACCCTGCCAAGCGGGATGCTCTCACCCTCTCACCCTCTCACCCTCTCACCCTCTCACCCTCTCACCCTCTCACCCTCTCACCCTCTCACCCTCTCTAATATTTGTATTTCCCCTTCCACTGCTCCCTCAATTGCGCCCTTGTCCGCTCTTCCGTGGAATTATTGCCCGGTTCGTACAGGATGGTGCCGTCGATGGCTTCAGGGAGGTTGTCCTGTTGCACAAAATTGCCCTGGAAGTCGTGGGCGTACTGGTATCCCGAGCCGTAGTTGAGTTCTTTCATCAGTTGGGTCGGGGCATTGCGCAGGTGCAGCGGTACGGGCAGGCTTCCGGTTTGCTTAACAGTCGCCATCGCGCGGTTGATGGCCATGTAGGACGCGTTGCTTTTAGCGGAAGTGGCCAGGTAAATGGCGCATTGGGAAAGGATAATCCGCGCTTCGGGCATACCGATCATCCGAATGGCATCCATCGTGGTGGTCGCCAGCAGCAGGGCGTTTGGATTGGCGAGGCCCACATCTTCGGAGGCCAGAATAACCATGCGCCGGGCGATAAACTCAATGTCTTCCCCACCGTCGAGCATACGCGCCAGCCAGTAGACAGCGGCATTGGGGTCGCTGCCGCGCATACTTTTGATAAAAGCGGAAATGATGTCGTAATGTTGCTCGCCGGTTTTGTCGTATAGCGCGGCATTTTGCTGAATGAGTTCGCGCACCAGTTCGTTGGTAACGACAAGCGTTTTCCCCCGTTCATGGTCGGGCGCGCCGAAGTTGGCGATCAGTTCCAGCGCATTCAGCAGGCGCCGGGCATCGCCGCCGGAATAGAGCAGCAAGGCGTCATATTCCGAGATTTGCAGGGGTTGCGTTTTTAAAATGGTATCTTCTGCCAGGGCGCGATCCACGAGTCCGATGAGTTCATCTTTGGTCAGGTGGTTTAAAACATACACCTGGCAGCGCGACAGCAGGGCTGGAATCACTTCAAAAGACGGGTTTTCCGTAGTAGCGCCGATGAGGGTTACAATCCCTTTTTCAACGGCGCCGAGCAGCGCGTCCTGCTGGCTTTTGGAAAAGCGGTGGATTTCATCGATGAACAGAATCGCACCTTTTCCCTGTTGAAACAGGTTTTGTTTGTCCGCACTTTCGATGGCGTCGCGGATGTCCTTCACCCCGGCGTTGACGGCTGAGAGTTGAAAAAACGGTTTTTGCAGCAGTTTGGCGATCAGTTGCGCCAAAGTCGTTTTTCCCACGCCCGGCGGCCCCCAAAGGATAAAAGAGGGGATTTTGCCGCGTTCGATGGCCTGGCGCAGCACGGCTCCTTCGCCCACGAGGTGTTGTTGGCCTACGTAGGTATCGAGGGTTTGCGGGCGCATCCGTTCGGCGAGCGGTGTCATGGAAGGAATGTGTGGCTGAGCGTGAAAGAAACGACTACTTTTGTCGGGCAAAGGTACGCCGGAAGAGACAATCTCATATGCTTGCCACAACCCTTACCTTTTTAATGCTGTTTTAGATTCAATCTTTACAAAATAACAAATAGATGCTGCTCAATATCATTCCATACCGCCCGATAGCCCTTGTCTTTTCGATCGCTTTGTGTGTGCTCAACCACGCCTGTTCCCCTAAAGTCGCCAATCCGCCTGCCGAAGGTTTTAACGCAGCGGCTTCCGACGCCAAAGCCGTGGCGATTGCCGACGAAGTGATGGCAGCGATGGGTGGCCGTCAGGCATGGGACGCAACACACTATATTTCCTGGAATTTTTTCGGTTCGCGCACGCTGTTTTGGGATAAATACACCGGGCAATGCCGCATTGAATGGCAAAAACGCCCCCTGAAAGTGATCGTAAACGTCAACACCGGCGTCGGCAAAGTGGCCATCGACGGCGTGGAACAAACACAACCGGACACCCTTGCCAAGTACCTGGATATGGGGAAAAGGGCCTGGATCAACGACAGTTACTGGTTGCTGATGCCTTTTAAACTCAAGGATTCGGGCGTGACGCTCCGCTACCTCGGTGAAGCAAAAACGGAAAAAGGCGCAGCGGCGGATCTGTTGCAAATGACCTTCGCAGGGGTAGGGGTGACGCCGGACAATAAATACCATGTTTGGGTGGATAAACAGTCGCGGCTAGTGACGCAGTGGGCGTATTTTCCCAAATTTACGGATGAAAAACCGCAGTTCATCAATCCCTGGAACGATTACAAACGTTACGGCGCGGTCCTGATTTCAGGCGACCGGGGCAGGGGAGAGGTGAATCTGTTGCCGATCGAGGTACTGACGGAGGCGCCTGCTGGTGCTTTTGAGAAGTGGTGAATTCAAATGACAAAGGACAAAACCCACACACCCGCCAGGGCTGCCAAAGCCATTGCGCCGGTCACCAGGGTATATGAACGAAGCGCCGTTCCGGTGTCCACTTCAGAAAATCGGGATACCACCCAAAAATAAGAATCGTTGGTATGCGACACCAACATGGAACCGGCGCCCATCGACAGCAGCGCCAGCGAGCGGGCGCTTTCGGTTTCAAAACCAAGCGCAGGCAGCAAAGGCGCCAGGATACCTGCTGTGGAAATAACTGCTACGGTGGAGCTGCCTTGTGCCGTTTTGAATACAGCCGCCAGGATAAAAGGAGCCAGCAAGCCCAGACCACTGGCGCTGAGGCTTGGGCCGAATGTGTCGGCAATCCGGAGCGCTTTGATCACTTCTCCAAATGCGCCGCCTGCGGCGGTCAGCAGCAGGATGTTTCCGGATTTGTGGAGCGCCATTTCGAGCAGCGGATTCAGCGTGGTTTTGGTGTGTTTGTTAAACAGCGGTATACACAAAATGATGCCCGCCAACAGCGCTACAACGGGTTCGCCCAGCACTTGTAAGATCGGCCACCAGTCGGCATTTTTCAAATTTTCATAAAGGCTGCAAACCGATTTTAAGCCGATCAGGATCACGGGCACGATGATGGGTAAAACAGACAGCAGCGGATGGGGCAACGTTTGTGGGTCTGTTGCTACTGGATCCGTGTTTTTCAGAACAACCGGAAAACGTCGGTTGAACCATTTTCCTAAAAAATAACCCGTCGCAGCGGGTAATACCGCCACGGCAGCGCCGAGCAGCATGAGCCGGCCCACATCGACCTGCAGGACGCCTGCGGCGGCAGTAATGCCGGGATGCGGCGGCGCCAGGCAATGCACGGCATACAGCGCCGATGCCAGCCCGATTACAATCCACAAGTGCTTGCCCGGCGAACGAGCCGAAAGCGACATGGCAAGCCCCGACAACACCACAAAACCGGAATCACAGAAAATGGGCAGTCCCACTGTATATCCGACAATACTCATGGCCAGGGGGGTGTTGGCTTCGCCGGTATGGCGCAATACGGCATGGGCAAGGCTCGCCGTTGCGCCGCTTTTTTCCAATAGAATTCCGAGGGTGATGCCCAGAATAATGAGTAAACCGATTTTCTCGATGGTACTTCCCATGCCTGTTTTTAACAAGCCCAGGATGGTTTCCGGTGTCAGACCGGCGCCCAAACCAGTCGCAACCGATACGAGCAACAACACGAAAAATACGTTGAATTGGTAGCGGGCGCTCAGCAAGATGATGGCGGCAATGGCGGCACAAAGGAGGAAAGCGGTGTAGAGCATGGTGGTAAACGGGTGTTGGTTAAAACTCCAGTCACATTTTAGCGCGAATGCTCGCGCAAATCCGCAAGTATTCGCGCGAATACTTGCGGATATTTTACCGGCTCACCCGTCCTCCGGAATTGCCAGCCATCAAAGCCCGGACTTCTGACACGGTACACAGGTTAAAATCCCCGGAAATGTAGTGTTTAAAAGTGGCGGCGGCCGTGGCAAACTCGATGACTTCCTGTAAATCCGCATCGGCCTTTTGCAAACCGAAAATAAGTCCGGCCATAAAAGCGTCGCCGCTACCGATGCGGTCGAGCATATCGGGCAGGTCGTATTTTTTGGAGGTGAACAGGCGTTGCCCTTCAAAAATCAATCCCTGATAACTATTGTGCGAAGCGGAAAACCCTTCGCGGCGCGTCATGCTGATCTGGCTGAGTCTGGGGAATGTTGTTTTTACGGCTGATAACACCACTTCAGGGGCCGTGTCGACCTCGTTTTTGATGCCGAGACATATATCAAAGGCCGTTTCATCCCCCAGCAGCACATCTGTAAATGCCATGAGGGCAGGCATAATTTCAACCGGTTTTTTTCCGTAATTCCAAAGATTGGCGCGGTAATTTATATCGCAGGAAATCGGGATATTCAGTTCTTTAGCAATCGTCAGGCCTTCCAGCAGCGCATCGGCCGCGCCTTGTGAAAGGGCCGGTGTAATACCCGACCAATGCAGCCATGTTGCCTGTTCGAGCGCTACCCGCCAGTCAATCATACCCGGAGTGAGGCTTGCCATACCGCTGCCTGCGCGATCGTAGCGCACTTTGGACGCCCGGCGCCCTGCCCCCTGTTCCAGAAAATAAATGCCCAGCCGCTCACCGCCTTTGAGGGCAAGATGGGTGGCTACCCCGTGTTGTGCCACTGCCGCCAGCGCGGCCTGGCCCAGTTCATTGTCGGGCACGCGGGTCAGGTAGGCGGTTTGAATACCAAATTGTGCCAGTGAAACGGCAACATTGGCCTCGGAGCCGCCGTAAACGGCCTCGAATTGCCGGGCCTGCACCATCCGTTGCGCCCCCGGAGGAGATAAGCGGAGCATAATTTCTCCGAAACAAACAATCTGCATGGCCAAAAGTATAAAAAAGGGGTGTTTATTTAAACTGAGTCACCCTTAATTTCGACACGAAAGGACTGCGAAGCAGTCAAATCTATGTGTTCTTTTTGCCGTGCTCGACATTTTTTCACCACATAGGCACATAGATTTACCACATAGAAAACATAGCGCGTAGAGTACACTAAACTATGTGAACTATGTGGTAAATCTATGTGCCTATGTGGTGAAATTACTCTAAGGTGTTGTAGAACACATAGATTTGACTGCTTCGCAGTCCTTTCCCGCCAAAATTAAGGTTAATTATCACTCCGGTTTTTCCTTAAAATACGTCTGCAAACGCAGGTAAAAGGCTTCAAAAGCCTCGATTCCCGCCGGGGTAATCTGGCAGAGCGTGAGCGGATAATTGTTGCGGTAGGTTTTTTCCACCTGAATATAACCTGCTTCCTGCAACTTGTTGATCTGAACGCTCAGGTTGCCGCTGGTCGCGCCGGTTTGTTCCTTCAAGGTGTTAAAATCGGCTTCTTTGACCACCATCAGGTACGACATGGCTGCAAGCCTCAGTTGAGACAAGAGTAAATTATCTAAATCTTCATACATGGCTATTGCGTTTTTTTTGCGCGCTGAAGCAGGTAGCCGGGTATCAGATAACCCAGCGCTACGCCGATCGCCATGATGAGAGAATGCCAGTTGGGAGCCGTGAAAAGGCAAATGACTGCGCCTGCCCAGATGACTGCCGCACCCCAGATCAAAGGCCTGAAACTCAACACAATGCCCGACATGAACAATGCAAATCCGGTTACGACCATAATCGGTTGCGTAGGCGGCAGGTGGTGCATGACGGTGTAAGCAATCAGCATCGGCAACGAAATGCCAAAGCCGAGCCAAACCAGGCCATACCAGTTGTGGATCGTGTTGCGCTGCGCAGGCGTTTTTTTTCGCCTCGATTCATATATGATGGCTACCGGGATACCGATGGCCGGCATAACTGCCCAGGCATAATGCTGATTGCCAGGGCCTTGTGTATAACTCATATAAAAATCAACCAGACCGGCGATGACCACTAATGTCCCCCACAGTAACAGGTGAAATCCGTTTTCCTGAACTTCGCGTTTGGCTTTTTCAATGGTTTGATGAATGACCAACAGGCTTTGTTCGGGTGTTAACTTTGATTCTGAATTTTCCATTTTCATTTAATTTAGAATATAAAACTGGCGCAAATGTAAAGTAGTTCATTTTATAAACCAAATTTATTTTACTATTTGTTACTACCGCCGTTATGTCGCTACACGGCTAAAGAGAACACCTAAAGCCAGGCGAGAATACGTCAAACAGATAGTCAGAATACAGCATACCTTTGCAAGCAGGTAAATAATCAAGCAAAATTAGTTTTGGCTAAATTCTTTGTAAATGCTTGATTATCAACACGAATAATCGATAACTGATAACCGACAACTAATAACGGATAACTACTTTTCCTAAATTGCTTTCACATAATGAAAAAAAATATAGCGCCGCTGCTGTTGTCCATCATGTTCCTGTTCCCTTTTTGCAAAACTGCAACACCTACGAACGCGCCCAAACCCGCCGAACAATACAACCAGGAGCAGGAACCGCCGCTTATATCGACCCTGACCATTCCGGTTAATATTTCCGTAGATGAACTGGTGCGATCGCTCAATGCACGACTTTCCGGGAGCGCGCTGTATGAAGATTATTCTTACAGCGACAACGGCAATGACGGGCTGATGATGAATGCCTGGAAAAGCCAGGATTTAACCCTGTTTTTCAGCGGAAATACGATCAAATACCGTGTACCCTTGAAATTATGGATCAAAAAAGACCTGGTGATGGGCGCCGCCGCCGAAGCGGAAGGCGAACTTGCCCTGAATTTTAAAACCACGTTCAGCATTAATTCGGATTGGACGATCAGCACCCAGACGGAAGTGGAATATCACGAATGGGTTTCTCGCCCGGTTTTAAAAACGGGTCTGGGCAATATCAGCGTGGAAACGATTGCAAACCTTGCGCTGAACCGCAGTAAAAGGACCTTGTCTAAAACCCTCGACCAGTTTGTCAGCCAGCAAATCAGCCTGCGCCCCTACGTGCAGGAGGCCTGGACGGCTATTCAGGAACCGATCCTGATGGATACCCTGTACCAGATGTGGGTGAAAACCACGCCGGTCGGGATCGCCATGACGCCCATTACGACCTACAACAATGCCATTCGGGCCAAAATCGCGGTGGAATGCCTGAACGATGTCAATTTCGGGCAGAAACCCTCGTTTCGCGAAAATTCCACGCTGCCCAACCTGCGCCAGATCAGTGAAGCGCCCGATGATTACCAGGTGCGCATCGCTACGGACGTGCCTTTCCCGGAAGCGGAACGGCTGGCTAAAAACATGATGATCGGACAGGTATTTGAATCCGGGAAAAACAAGGTGAAGGTGGAAGACATCCAACTATGGGGCAACAACGACAAGGTGGTGGTCAACACCCGGCTCAGCGGTTCCTTCAAGGGGAATATTTACTTCATCGGCAGGCCGGAATTCAATGCTGAAAAAAACCAGATAGAGGTAAAAGACCTTGATTTTCAAGTAGATACCAAAAATTTTCTCTTCCGAACCGCTTCCTGGATTTTTCAGGGCCCCATCAAAAACCAGATGAAAAAAGCCATGACTTTCCCCATGGAAGAAAACATCCGGGCCTTGAAAGCATCTGTGCAGGAGTCGCTGAACTACTATGAAATACAACCCGGCGTCGTGCTAACCGGCACCGTGGATTCGGTGACGGTGGAAAATACGCGGGTGACGCCGACGAGCATCCGGGTCAATTTGTTTTCAAAAGGGAAGGTGAATGTGGATGTGAAGGGGTTGTGATTTTACCCCTTTGCCATTGCCCAAACCGCCCAAACCGCCAGTAACGCCACCAGTAAACTTATCACAAACAACATCATCCGTCCCCCGCGATACTGGTTTTCGGCATTGGCTTCCGTGATGGTGACCAAGTAGTTGAACTGGTGCGGAATCTGCGACAACAAAGCCAGTATGATGGCAATGATCGTGGCGACGCCGGGCATCACAAAAATTGTTTTTTTGTGGCCGTACCCATCGACCTGGCCGGAGAAGTTAAAATGGGTGGTGATGGTATCCGGCAAATCCCGGTAGTACAGCGCGGCCATGACCCAGGCCATGATCAATACTACAGCCGTGGCGATTTGAACTCCCGTTTCCCTGGTAGTTGGCGGGAGGTGTAAAACAGGGCGTTTTTGCATAAGGATGTTTTGCTTTTTGCCGGTTGTAATATTGCCTTTTATTACCCTCCGATCAGCCGCCGGTGGTAGTTGACTTGCCCCAGGTGGTAATTCAAATGCCCCAGCAAGTGCAGCAGCATAAAGTCCATTTTGACCGTTTCACCGTGTTTTTGCTCCGGGTAATTGCCCTCAAAATCGGCATCCGACAAGTCGTTCAGGGCTTCCTGCACCACCACAATGGTGGCATCAATTTGCGCCGTCAATATGGCCAGGGGAATATCTTTTAACGAAAACTCGTCATCGCGCTGCCTGACGTAGCCGCTATGGCCCAGGATGGCTCCAATGAAGTGATTGAGATTGCCCAGCAAGTGGAGGCACAGGTTTCCGGCCGAATTGCTGATTCCCTCCTGTATGACCCAGAGTTTGTTTTCATCTGCATACAGGTTAATTTCTTCCCGGAGTTTCCGGAGATCGCGTTCGAAAAGGGTAAGTAGTGCGTCTTTCATCATTGCAGTGTTTAGTGTATGGTGTTTAGTGTTTCGGGTGCTTCGCCTTTGGTCCGTGATTGGTGTTTCGTGTTTGGGGGTTCTTCGCCTGGGCAACCGTGAGTAGTTCAGGCGAAGCGCTCCATATTTTGGTCAAATTTTCACAAATGCCAAAGACGAAGCGCCCGAAACACTAAACACTATACACCAAACACGAATTTCAAACCCACTTCACCGAACTGCCTTCCGGCGCCGACTGCACTTCGAGCAAATGTGGGAAATAATCTTTCAGGCTGTCGATATGCGAAACAATATAAATCTGCCGGAATTGTTCCTGTAAATAGTAGAGGGCCAGCATCATTTCGAGGCGGCGTTCTTCATCCTGGCTACCGAAAATTTCATCGAAAGCCAGGAATTCGATCCGCTGTTCGGCGCCGCTCAGTTCCATAATGGCTTTGGTAATTGCGATGCGCAGGCAAAAATTGGCCAGGTCGACTTCACCGCCCGAAAAACGGTCGATGGGGTAAAAAATGCCGCCGTCGGCGATGGTAAAATCGAAATTTTCATCGACCCGAATACTTTCGTACTTGCCTTTGGTGATCCGGCTGAACAAGTCGCTGGCTTCGCGGCTGATACCCGGACTCACCTTTTCTAGGATTTCGGTTTTGAACAGGTTCAGCATCTCCCCGAGTTTGCGCAACAGTTCGGTTTCCTCCAGTTTGTCGCTGATTTGGGCCAGAATCCGGTCGTTCGCGGCTATTTTTTCACGGCTTCGGGCAATGTCGCTTTGCAGTTCGAGAACTGCCTGGTGCAAGGCCTGCACCGTGGAAGACTGCGCGCTGAGTACTTCACTAAAACTGGTGAGCGATTGTTTGGCTGCTTCGTAGCGCTGCGGATCGTGGCCGATGGCCGTCAGGTCGCTTTGTTGAACGCTGATCTGTTCTTTGACATCGGCAATAGCCTTTCCGGTGTTTTGCAATGCCGTTTCGACCGTGGGGCGTTCGCGTCGGAGGTAGTTTTCATTGCCCAAAAACTCGCGGAAGCGCGGCTCCAGTTCGCTCAGTTTATTTTTCAGGTTCTGATACGCAGCAGCATCAAAATTCACCTCGCCGATTTCGCGGAGAATGGCTGCATCGGCCACCAACTTTGCTTCCAATTGATGCAGTTCTGTGGTGATGGCCTGTTGCTGGCGTTTTTGTTCATTCAATTTCGATTGTTCCTTGATGAGGTTTTCGGCTTCTTTACGCGATGCCTGCTGCCTGTTTTTTAATGCCAGACCGGCTTCGGTAACAAGGCTTTTGGCTTCGTCAAATTTATGCAACTCATTGGTTTGCATCGCATGTATTTCGGCATTTAATTCTGCTAATGCCATTTCATAACCTTCGAGCAACGGTTGCAAACAGGTGGGACAACGACCGGTATTCCCCAGGGTCTTCAAGTTGGCGACTTTATCGCTGCGCTCTTTGATCCGGCTTTTAAATTCGGCGATTTGTGCATCGAAGCCGCGCAGTTCGGCGCGTTTGTTTTCCATTTCTGCTTCCAGATCGGCAATGGTTCGATCCGTTTCCTGAAGGGCTGCACTGACCATTGGAAGCCGGGTCAGCGCCTGGTCGAGTTCAGCCAGTTTTTGTTGTTGTTCCGCTATTTTTTCCTGGTCTTCTGCGATCCTGTTGCTGCGGATTTCTTTGTTTAGGTGGCGTTGCTGCTCTTTTTCGAGCATTTCCAAAGCCTTTTTATCTGCTTCGTACGTGGCAAATTCGCCCCGCCTGGCATCTTGTTGGGTTTGTAAAAGTTGTAAATCCCGGCTTTTTTGTTGTAGCGTTTCCTGTTGTGCTACGAGTCCGGTCAGGCGTTCCTGCAATTGGCTCAGGTTGCGGTGCAGGGTATTGAAACGTTGCAGGAGCCGTTCTTCTTCCTCAAATTTTTGTTTTTCAACAACGTATTCTGCCTCAATGGCGCCCTGTTTTTCTGTTTCGGTATGTAAGGCTAACTGTTTGTCTGTCCGTATTTTACTTTGTTCTACCACATTGTTTTGCAGAGCATCCAGCAACTCTGCGGACAATAAATTCTGGCGCTGGCCGGTCATCTGGCTACTCAGATCACGAATGTCGCCATTGACGCGGGTTTGAATCTCGTCGAGTGTATCGAGTCCCAGCATCCGGCGCACCATCCGTTTGCGCACTTCGCCGGAACTGTCCGACAGTTCGCTCAGTTCCTTTTGTCCTGAAAAAACGGAGCGTTTGAAAGCGTCGCGTTCCATGTGCAGGACTTTCACCAGTTCCTCGTTGACTGCTGAAACGCCCTTGGCAATGAGTTGATCATTTTTGTAAAATTCCGCCCCGACGGCCATCGCTTTGCCGCGGAATTCTCGTTTGACCCGGTACAAAATGTCGCCGATACTGAATTCGAGCACCAGTTCCACATTGGCTTTCGGCTCGGCAAAAGCGGATTTGACCAGGGATTTGTTGCTTTCGTCGCGCCCGAACAGGCAGTATAGAATGGCCTCAAAAATAGTGGATTTGCCTGCGCCGTTTTTGCCGATAATGCCCACCAGCCCTTCCCGGAATTCGAGGGAAAGAGAGGCGTATTGTTTGTAGTTGGCCAGGTGTAAACTATTGAGGATCATTGGTTTTTAATTTGGAAATAGTGGTTGGCCCGTTCTGCCAGGCGTTCGGCCAGTACAGGGTTTTCCGTGTATTTGCTGCGCAGGTAGTCTGTAAATATTTTGTCGATACTGTCGAACTGGCTGGCTTCTATACCTTGCACAAAAGTCCGGTCGCTAAAGGTCTTTCTTTTCGGGAGGAGTTGAAAAGCGTCGGGAAAAATTTGTTTCAGGCGCAGGTTACTGAGTTCCAGGGTTTGTTCCGTGCGGATGTCATTAAAATTCAGGGAGACGATGGCGTCCTGCGTATTGTTTTCCTGCTTGAACCGTTCCAGGTCCGCTTCTATCTCGACGGCGGATAGTTCGTGGCAGCGGTTCATTCCCCAGCGCAGCCAGGGCCGGGTCGGAACAGCCTCAAAACGAATCGAACAGGTCTGATCGGCTTGAACATCCAGGTGCAGGAATCCTTTTTCTGTCCCGATTTCGGTGTCGCTCAGCCGCTCGATACTGCCCGCATACCAGGCGCAGGGATGGACGTCGATGGGCTGGCAATTGTGCCAGTGCCCCAGCGCAATATACTGGAATTGAGCCAGTTGATTTTCAAACTCCGCCGGAAAAACCTGTTCTCCGTATTCTTCCATCAGGT
>JALHMA010000053.1 GCA_022844265.1 Saprospiraceae bacterium
CAGGCGCCGGTCTCCAACCCGGACCTGACGATTTTGTCCAAATCCGGCACGTTTGTGCGCCGTAAATTCAGCCTCTCCGGCGGTTCGGTCGGCCTGTTTGAAGGTAAAAAAATTGGCCGAAAAAAGAACCTGGAAATCCTGGAAGTTGATATTAAAAAGTTGGAAACAACGGAGAATCAACTGAATACGCAGTTGGCCACGCTGCGCAGTCACCTGCAAAGCCTGAAAAATGCCGACCAGTCCGTTCCGCTGCAACGCGAACGCGAAGCGCTGAATCGCCTGAGCCAGGACAAAGCCGGTATGCAGGCTAAACTGGACAATATCGCTGCTTTTGTGGCCAATTTCGACGCCCAGGCGGGCGACGCCAACCAGCGCATTCAGTCGCTCACCGCCAGCAATAAAACCATTGAAATTGAACTCGTAGCCAAACAAAAAGCCGCAGATGCCGTGCGCGAACGCCTGTCCAACGCTGACGGCTCGTTCCGCGATGTGGCCGACCACCTCAGCCATGCCAGCGCCGATTTCAACCAGAAAAATATCGAGTTTATCCGCCAGCAAAGCAAGGTGACGACCTTCCGGCAGGAACTCACCTTCCGCGAAAAACGCCGCGATGAACTTCGGCAAATCCTCTCGACCGCACAAACCAGCCTGGCCCGGAATGCCGATGAAATTGGCCTGATCCAGGCAGATATGCAGCGCATCGACGAGGAACTGGCGCTCGCATACACCGACAAAAAAGCCAAAGAGGCGACCCTTAGCGGGGTGGAGCAGTCGTATTTCAAAGCCCGCAACGAAATCCACGAACTGGAAAACAAACAGCGCGAAAATTTCCGCAAACAACAGGATATTCAGGGCCTCGTCAACCGCCTGAAAGAGAAGTTTTCCGATGTAAAATTTGAAATCACGGCCATCGGCGAACGCCTGCGCGCCGAATTTGGCCTATCCGTCAACGACGTCATCAACCAGGAACCCAATCCGCTGTTCCAGCGCGACGCCCTCGAAAAAGACGTGAACGCCATGAAACGCCGCCTCGACACCTACGGCGAAATCAACCCTATGGCCATCGAGGCGTATAATGAAATCAAGGAGCGCTACGATACCATCGCCGGTCAGCGCAATGATATTCTGACCGCCAAGGAAAACCTGGTGCAGACGATGAAGGAAATTGAAGAAACAGCGACGGCGCGTTTCCTCGAATCTTTCGCCCAGGTGCGCGAGAACTTCATCAAGGTATTCCGCACGCTCTTCACGGAAGACGACTCCGCCGACCTGCTGCTCACCAATCCGGACAACCCGCTGGACTCGGACATTAATATCATCGCCAAACCCAAAGGCAAACGCCCGCAGACCATCGCGCAACTGTCCGGCGGCGAAAAAACCCTCACGGCGACGGCCCTGCTGTTCGCCCTGTACCTGCTCAAACCGGCGCCCTTCTGTATCTTCGACGAGGTGGATGCACCCCTCGACGACGCCAATATTGAAAAATTCAACCGCATTATCCGGCAGTTTTCCGTCGATTCGCAGTTTATCGTGGTTACCCATAACAAAGCCACGATGGCCGCAGTTGATACTATTTATGGTGTCTATATGCCCGAACAGGGCGTGTCAGCCGTGACGCCGGTTGATTTCAGGCAGCTGGGACACGAGGCGATGGTGTTTGAGGCGGGGTAGGATGCTTGGTATTGACGGGGTGACTTCAAGTCACCCCGTCAATAAGAACCAATGTGAAGCCAGTAAAGAGGTGTAGTCTGCGAGGCACGAGCAGGCGACATCTCGAAACGACAGCGCATATGCGTTGAGATCACACCTGCTCGTGCCTCGCAGATGTCACCTCCACGCTAAGAGCTGGTGTACGAACTTCTATCATCATTTCATTCCTGGCGAAACGCGCAGCATACCGAATCGCCTCCAGCACCAAATCTTTTGTCAGCAAAGGGTGTTATACCTTCAGAAATTTAACCACCACCCATGCCGAACATCGCTATCATTTCCTCCAGCGTCCGCACTGGCCGCGCCAGCCACCGCGTCGCTTTATATTTCAAAAAACTGATTGAAGAGCGGAAATTGGGCACGCCCGAAATCCTGGACCTGAACGAATACCAGTTCCCGGTTTTTAACGAGCGCCTGCGTTTGCAGCCCGAACCTTCCAAAAAACTGCTGGAATTTGCTGCAAAAATCAAGGCAGCCGACGGCGTGATCATCGTCACGCCCGAGTACAATGGCGGTTACCCGGCGGCCCTGAAAAATGTAGTGGATGTGTTGTACGACGAGTGGCGCCGCAAACCGCTGGCGATTTCCACGGTGTCCGACGGCATCTTTGGCGGGACGCAGGTCATCACTTCCCTTCAGTTTACGATGTGGAAAATACGCGCCTGGGTAGTACCCGCTATGTTTCCGGTACCCAAAGTAAAAGAGACCTTCGACGAGGAAGGCGTCCCTGCCGACAAGGCCGGTGTGGACAAGCGGGCCACGGCATTTCTGGATGAGTTAATGTGGTGCGTGGAAGCCAAACGGCGCATGCAATAGTCCGAAGTCTTCAGTGCGAAGTGCGAAGTCCGTTGCAAGTCCGAAGTCTTCAGTGCGAAGTGCGAAGTCCGTAGAGTACACCGTTTCATACTTGGGTTTTCCAAACATGAAACGGCGTACTCTACGGACTTCGCACTGAAGACTTCGCACTTCGGACTAGCCTATTCTTCTTCCTCAATAAACTCCACCCCGTATTCCGCCAGTTCCTGCATCACCGGCTCGTACACTTCCGGCATAATCGGGATATTCACGCCGGTCGTGCTGATTTTACCCAGCAGCAGCAGTTTGACAAAAATACCCAGGGGCAGACCCACCAGTTTGGACATGGCGGTATCGTGGCCATTGGTTCCTTTCATAATCAGGGTGGACGTCAGTTTCTTTTTGCGGCGGTTCAGTTCGTATTCGAACACGTGCTGCATAATGACCATATCCTTTTCCTGAGGCCCCAGCGCCCATTTTTCGAGCAGCAGGTTTTCGAGGATTAGAGAAGGTGTGGCGTTGTTGAGTTTGATGCGGCGTTTGCTGAACAGTCCGAGCCACTCTAATTTTTTCATGATTTCGCTGTCCGGCTCCGTTTCCAGCATTTTTGCCACGCGGTCCTTCACCGAACCGGTATGCTGACTGATGCCGAGGAAGGCTTCCATCAGGTCGTGGTAGGTGAGTTGGTCGGAGTCGACAATTGGGAACGTAGCATCCGTCAGGCCGATGCGGACGAGCGCATTCCAGGCGTCGCAAAAACCGCGGTGGCGGATGGTGCCGCGGAACAGCGTTTTGATGTCCTGCAAGCCGTACGCTTCCCGGTACAGCAGGGAGTCGCGGTTGGCATACACCTCGAATTCTCCCATGTTGGGAATATTCACAATGCGGTACTGCCGGAAAAGCCGGCGATACGGGATGTATTTGAGTTTATTGTCTTCGAGAAACTGCGCGGTACCCTGTCCGGCCAGTACCACGTTGCGCGGGTTCCAGCTGAATTTGTAGTGCCAGGGATTGGTATCGCTTTCAGGCGCCACCAAACCGCCGGTGTAGGAGTAAAAAGCGGTGATTTTGCCACCTTTTGCCTTGATCTGGTTGATGCGTTGCATGGCGCTCATGTGGTCGATACCCGGATCGAGGCCGAGTTCGTTCATAAACACAAGCGCCCGCTGCCGCGCTTCGTCGCCGAGCCGGAAGACCTGTTTGCTGACGTAACTCGCTGTCACCATGTGTTTGCCGAGTACAATGCAGTCCTGCGCTACATCGAGGTGCATTTGCGGGGGCAACAGCGACACAATGACATCGTGCCGGTTGATGATGTCTTTGCGGTCATTGGGTTTGGAAGCGTCGAGCCAGATCGCGCGTCCGTTGGGATGGCCGTTGATTTTTTGCTGTGCAAGCGCCATGTCGGCATCGCCGACCGTGACAAAGAAATTATATTGCCTGGCTTGCTCCAGAATGTAATTGATGAGCGCCGTAGCAGAACGGCCCGCTCCGATAATAAGAAGGTTTTGCATTATGGTATGTCAATTTTCCAAGGGTGAAGATAAGGAAGTTCACTGATACGATGGGGTTGCTACATGCCATCCGCATATTTTTTATCGCCGATCTGAAATGATTCGACAGTAGTCACCAGTATATTTGGAGGAAAAAAGCAGTGAATTATTATATTTTAAAGTAAAAAAATTTCACAAAAACTTAAAGTTGCAAATGAATGTACTGAAATAAAAGTTGTTCTATTCAGCCGGGACAAGCCGTGTATTTTTTGATATGTATTCTAAAATATTAAAAATGAAAAGATTATAGTGGGTTAAAGACAGGGATTTGTCAAATCGCCAATACTAAAACATCTCAAATCTTACTTTTTAAAACAGGAGGTGTATAAATGAGTACAATATTTTTATTTCACAAACCTGAAAAAATGTTTTCTCTCGAACCAACTGAGAGGCCCACTTTTGTATCATAGAAAAGACACGGAAAGCCGTATCAAAAGTGATGCGGACATGTGTTTTGGATATGTTCATGGGATTTCAACTTCGAGGCGCATTTAACGGCGGGGAATTGTTCAAAAGAATGGCTCCCCGCCGCGCCAAGATGTTTCACCCACCCAAGATGACAGAAAAAGAGTAAGTAAAACGAGGTGTTGCCGCTTTCATTTTGAAAAATTGTTCAAAATAAGCCCGGAATTCAAAAAACACCCGATATTGCGCCCGATTTTAGCAATTCAAATAATACTTTCACACATCCTTTTTCTCCGCTTATGCCTAAACCTGTTACAATTAAAATCAAAAACGGCACCATTCGCGTATCTAATACCCGATAATTTTGCCAGACTCCGTTGAACAGGCCATTTTGAAAACCACTTATTCGATTACATCCTTTTGGATTATATTACAGAAAGTCCTGTCTTAAGCGGCAGGACTTTCTGCATTTATACGCCCGCCCCTTTCTTACTTCTCTGTCCTCAAGTCTATTCTCTATCTTTGCAGCGCTCCCCGTAAAAACGATGGGCTGGGGCGAGCGATCTGTACCTCCCTTCAAACACATACCATGCACTACTTTGCCCGGAACGGGTATTTTCTAAGAGACATGAAATCAACTATTTGCGTTCTTTTTTTCTTACTTTCCTGCGCTTTTAGCTATGCGCAAAGTCCCGCAACAGACACCACGATTTACGATGTGGCAGAAACGCTGCCTTATCCGCTTATGGTGAGTTGCAACCAGGATCGACATCCTACATGGACCATGGACAGTATTCGCCGCTGCGCGGAAAGTCAGTTACTGAGTATTCTTTCCAATAATATCCGGTACCCCGTGGAAGCGACGGAAGCCAATATCCAGGGTACTGTTGTCACTTCATTTGTGGTGGAAGTCGACGGTAAAATGTCGAATTTCAAACTTTTGAAAGATATCGGCGGAGGCTGCGGACCGGAGGCGCTGCGTGTCCTGAAAGCGTTTGACGAGGCAGGTCTTCGCTGGCAACCAGCCCAGATGAATGGAAAACCTGTGCGGATGCGGCAGTCTTTGCCGCTGCGCTTCCGGCTTCAGGAATCCCTGCCGTATTACATAGGAGAACAAAATGACACCATTTACACCTCGGTCGATTCACTGCCGACCTTTCGCGGAGGTATGGATTCGCTCGCCAGATTTGTAATCAATCGCCTGGATTATCCTGCCGCTTTTTTGGACAGTTGCAAAACCGGCGTGGTGGAAATGAGTGTTCTGATTCGGCCCGATGGCACAATAAGTGTAGATAATCAGTTGGATTTCAATAATTTAGGTTTTGATTTTCAATGGCAGGCCATTCGCCTCGCCAACCGCACTTCCGGGATGTGGACGCCCGCTTTTTATGGCGATAAACCGGTGGCTACCACGCTGCCGCTGCGGGTGGTGTTTAAATCGGACAAACGCGGCTGCGCTGCGGCAAATCAACGCTTTGATAAAGCCATCCTGCTGGCCAATGAAGGCGCTGCCTTGCAGGAAAAAGACGAGACCGACGCCGCTATCGCCAAATGGACGGAAGCCCTGAAATTACAACCCGACAATACCGAAATCATTTACTACCGCGGCACGGCATACCTCAATCAGAACAAACGCGACGAGGCTTGTAAAGACTACAACCGCATCAAGGAATTGATCGGAGTAACCTGGTTTGAGCCTGTCAGACGCCTGTTTTGTGGCTGGTAATAAGGAATGGCGCCAAAAAACTTTACAATTACTTAATCCTCTGTTAAAATCATGCTGCGTTGCATAGGGTCTACCTTTGCGGCTATATGAAAAACACTATGAGGGAATCAACTGTCAAAAGAATTCTGATTGTAGATGATGAGCCGGATATCATCGAGTTTCTGCAATACAACCTGCGCAAAGAAGGTTATGATGTAGTGACGGCGAATGATGGCAGGCAAGCCATCGAAGTGGCGGAAAAGACCAAACCGCACCTCATCATTCTGGATATTATGATGCCAGAACTCGACGGCGTGGAAACCTGCCGCATTTTGCGCAGCCGCAAAGAATTTGCCAAAATCCCCGTCGCTTTCCTCACTGCCCGCGATGAAGATTTTTCCCAGATTACGGCCCTGGACGTAGGCGGCGACGATTATATTACCAAACCCATCAAACCCCGCGTACTCATCAGCCGCATCCATGCGCTGCTGCGCCGGGCCAACCGGGATGCAGATACGGACCAGGAACCGATACAAGTACATGATTTAGTGATCGACAAACATAAAGTACTGGTTTTCAGAGGAGAACAGGCGATTGAACTGCCCCGAAAAGAGTTTGAAATTCTGTGGTTGCTGGCCTCCAAACCTGGCAGGGTTTTTACCCGGGAAGAAATTTTTGATAAAATCTGGGGCGCAGATGTCATTGTGGGTAACCGAACGATAGACGTGCATATCCGCAAATTGCGCGAACGCCTCGGGGAGGAATATATTAAAACGATGAAGGGTATTGGATATAAGTTTGAATTTTAATGTTTAAGAACCAGACACCTCAGCAACTCTCTCTTTACATCGCCGCGACTTCAGCGACGATTGTAATTCTCCTGGTTTTATTACTGGAATTATTAGGCGTTTTACACCTCTCGTGGGCGGAAATAGCAGCCGTTTTTACGCTGGTTTTTTGCGTCGCCTTTACCGCGAACTTTTACCTGATTCGCTATTACATTTTTCGACGTATTAAACTGATTTACAAGATTATACATCGCCACAAACAACCTTCCGATTTTAAGGCCGGCAAGATCGAGATGAATAAAAGTATACTTGATGAGGTGGAACGCGAAGTCGATGAGTGGGCCGAACGCCATAACCAGGATTATGAGGAACTGGAGCGATTGGCATCCTACCGCCGCCGCTTTATCGGCGATGTGTCGCATGAACTAAAAACGCCGATTTTTAATATCCAGGGTTTTATCCATACCCTGCTCGACGGCGCCCTCAATGACCCCAAAGTGAATATGCAATTCCTGCACCGGGCCGCCAAAAATGCTGATCGCCTGCAATCCATCGTCGAGGACCTGGAGACCATCAATAAATTGGAAGCCGGCCAGATGGTACTCGATTTGAGGGAATTTGACATCCATGACCTGGCGGAAGAAGTGTTTGCCGACCTTGAAATGAGGGCTGAAGAACGCAAGGTGCGCCTGATTTTTAAAGATGGCGCGAACCAGCATTACCGCGTTCGGGCCGACAAGGAAAATATTCGGCAGGTGATGATGAACCTGGTGCACAATTCCATCAAATACGGAAAGGAAGGCGGCCTGACCAAGGTCAGTTTTTATGATATGGAAACCTTTATCCTGGTTGAAATCAGCGATAACGGCATCGGTATACAACCTGAACACCTCGATCACCTGTTCGATCGCTTTTACCGGGCCGACAAAAGCCGCTCCCGCGATGCGGGCGGCACCGGATTGGGTCTGTCTATTGTGAAACACATCATTGAAGCGCACAAACAAACCGTTAATGTGCGCAGTACCCAGAACCAGGGTTCTACCTTCGGTTTTACGCTGGAAAAAGCATAATGTTCAATCCGGTTGCCTCACAGCATCCTGTATCCATTTTTCATAGGCTTCGTTGGCGCGTGCCTCGAAACGCATGATACAGGGCGTTTCATAAGGATGTATTTCCGATACAACGGCCTCTAGTTGTTTCTCCAGACCGATACTTGTTTTGACCACGCTGACCCATTCCGATTCGTGTTGAATAGCGCCGTCCCACCAGTAAGCGCTGCTGACCGGGAATATATTGGCGCAGGCTATCCAGCGCTCCCGGAGCAAATGTTCGGAAATGCTTCGGGCTGTTGCTTCGTCGGGGTGGGTGATGTAGCAGGTTAAAAAGGACATAATTCATTTTTATTTACCACATAGGCACATAGATTTTACACATAGAACACATAGTTCTTAGCGTCCTCTACACTATGTGTTCTATGTGTAAAATCTATGTGTACTATGTGGTAAAAAATATAGTAAAAAACTATTAGTAAAACTTTAAGAACGCTGTTCCGCTCCGGGGCTTACTTTTGTGGCGATTTCTCAACAATCTCTCAAGTTCATGAAAAAAATAATTGTTGCCGGCCTGCTCCTTACCGTTGCCGCCTGGCTTATGGCCTTCCGTCCTGTGGCGCAACCTCCCGCTGCCCCCCTGAAATGGTACACCTGGGAAGAAGCGGTCGAATTGAGTAAAGCAAAGCCCAAAAAAATGTTCGTCGACGTGTACACCGACTGGTGCGGCTGGTGCAAACGTATGGACAAATCTACGTTCTCCGATCCGGCTGTAATGGCTTATCTGGCTGAAAATTTTTACCCCGTAAAACTAAACGCCGAACAACGCGCCGATATCCAGTTTGCCGGCGAAACCTTCAAGTTTATGGAAAACGATGGCGGTCGCGGTGGCGTACATACCCTGGCTTATTCCCTGCTCGACGGCAAATTGGGCTATCCGGCGATGGTGTATCTGAATGAAAAATTTGAACGTATTATGATTTCTCCGGGCTACAAAGAAGTGCCGGATATGCTGAAAGAACTCAAATTTGCGGCAGAAGAGCAGTACACAAAAACGACCTGGGAGGAATACAGCGCGGGTAATTAATGTACCGGTACCGGCTGCTTTATCTGCCGGGTTTACTTGGCAAAGCGCCAAGCTTATTGACGGGGTGACTTCAAGTCACCCCGTCAATATACCGCATCCGTACCGGCTACTTGAGCTGATGGAACCCAGAAACCGGGACAATTAGATCAATTCTTCCAAGACAATTCCAGTACGCGTTGCGCTGCTAAAATGCCAATGTGTCTCCAGTTTGACTTGAATGCAAAAAAGCGGCTCCTCAACATGAAGGGGCCGCTTTTTTATGCACTTCGTATTATTCAAGCAATCAATCAGGCAACGTTATTTTAGTTTAATTCCTTTACAAATGCTTGATTATCAACACTGATAACCAATACCAATAACGAATAACTATCTCTTCCACGGCAATTCCAGCACGCGTTGTGCTGTCAGTTCGCCCAACCGAACACCTTCATCGCAGTCCATGCGGAAGTGTACACCCAGTGGAACACGCGAATAGGCGTTTTCGTCAGCCAGGTTGCGGAAAGAAGACAGCGTTCTGGGAATACCGAGGAATTCAGACCGGTTTTCGTGGCAATTGTCCGTAAACGAATACGTACCGGGATGTTCATTGGTGTATTCAAAAAAGGAAGACAGGATTTTTGCGCCGGCGCCACCGAAACCGGAGTGGCCGGAAGGATAAGCTGGAAAAGCAGGCGTAACACCTTGCATACCATTAACCGGATTGTTCAGGCAGGTCGTAAAATTGGCCGCTTCCGGGATTTGCTGCGAAATGACCCGGCGGATGTACGAAACCGGGCGCTCTACATTATATACATATTTGGACTGCCAAAGCGCTACGCTGGCATCACAAAGCGCCATACCCATTTTTGCATACAGTTCGACGCCGGTTTCCAGATTGATGTTTTCTTTTTCTACGATCTGGTCAGCCACTGCAACTAAACGGGCAGGCGGCGAGAAGGTAAGGCCGAGAATATCGTCGCTCCAGAATTCCGCTATCCACTTATCCTGAAAAGAGCCGGGGCCGTTTTCCTTGATATTTTTTACCCGTGAATAAACCTCCATCGCCTGCGCATAAAAAAGCGACTGTGGGTTTTCGCTGTATGGAATAGGTTTGCGTGCCAATTGTTCGTCTTCACGCAGCGCAAAAGTGCGCACCTGGCCCCAGAATGGAAACATGGCGTTGGTCAGATCCGGGATTGTTGGTTCCCAGAAGCCCGGGCCGCGCGGCGCATTGTAGGGTGGCTGGGGATTCAGGAAGGCATTGTGCGCTGCCAGGTCTTTTTCCTCCCACTCGTAAACAGCCAGAGCGACTTCCCGACCCCGTTCTTCCGAACGTTTCAAAATTTCAGGCGTCGTTTCCTGCGCATACTGTGCGCGCAATTGTACGCGGGTTACCTCTATTTTATCGTATAAATTGCTGTGAGAGGCTTCCATGTGGAAAAAGAAGCGGCGCATCAGGTAGGCGTAAGATTCATTAATAACCGTAGGCCAGTGGTATTCCAGGCTTTCATCAAACTCCGGGATATTGAGGTCGGGGTAATGGTTAGCCAGGGAGTTGTAACCAGGCATACCCGGTACGACTGCTTCATAAGCGGCAAAACCGAGGTGACCCAGGGCATGTGGAACAGGGCCCGGGCGATATCCGACGGCATAACGATCAAGATCGAGGAATACGCGGTTCCATTTGAGGAAAACACTGCTGTCGAATTCGCGTACGATTTTCCGTGATTGTGGAACTTCAACTTCTTTACAAGCCTGGAAGAAGAGCACACTAATGCCCGCTACCAGCAGAAGGATTTTGGAATGTTGAATTACTTTCATGAAATTAAAAATTAAATGGAGAGATCATCGATTAAAAACCGGGCAAATATCGCAAAAAAAACCTGAAATTTCCAGATTAATAAGGTATTAAAATTAGTATGGCGTCAAAATGAATAACATGGCCACATACTGAAAGTTGAAATGGGGCAAGGGGGACGGGGCTGCTAAGTACTCATCCAGGCCTTCAAGGTCTCCTCAAACGCCCCCGAATGAAACTGCCCTGCCCTGAAACCATATGTCTTGCTCAGGCCGTTCAGGCCAGATTCCAGGTCGATGGCGTCCTGGTGCTGGCTGAGAAACAATTGTTGATCGGCCAGGTATTGAGCCAGGTATTCCTGTTCCGTTTGTCCGGGTGTCGGGATTAACAGGGCTTTTTTGCCCAGCGCCGTCAAATCCATAATACTGCTGTACCCGGAGCGGCAAACCAGCACTTTGCTTGCCAGCAACACATCATTCAGGTCTTTCGAAGTCAGGTACGACACCACTTCCACATTCTCCGACACGAAGTAATGTTCCCGGGATTGGGTTTTTCCCTGGATAAAAATAAACTTTCGAGGCAGGGTCATGGCCTGTTCCAGCAGGCGTTGTTCGAGGATGCTGCGTTGCGGTTCGGGGCCCGACAAAACAACCGCCACATCGTATTCCGGGCTGCGCTCGTATTTTTGAAGCCGGGTGAGCGGACCAATAAATTGAACCCGGGAAGAAGCCGGTTCCTGAAAGTGCGACAATTTGCCCGAAAGGTTTGGTGCGCCTGCGGCATCCGGCACCCAGATATGATCAAATTTTGCGAATGCCAGGCGCAGGACACGATTGGCAACCCATTCCAATACCGTATTGGGTACCTGCAAGCGGAGCTGGTGGGTCAGCAGGACGCATTTTGCCTGGGCGCTGAAACAGCCGTACCGATTGTCCGAAATAATCCCTTCGATGCCATGCTCCCGCACCAGCCGTTCTGTTGCCCATTGTTCGGCCCGGATAGCGTAGCTGATCCGCGGCAGTTGCCAGGCAATATTGCGGATCATATTGGGCGATTCGTACCGGATGCGGTAGGAGGGTAGTTCGATTGCGGGCAACTGCGGGCATTCGGCTTTCAGCAGGTTCAAAGCCGCACCGTCGGACGCAAGGGTGACCGAGGCGCCCATTTGTTCGAGCGCCCGGATAATCGGAATACAGCGGGCCACATGGCCTAATCCCCAGTTGAGTGGTGCGACAAGGATACGTTTCAAAGCGGATAAAAGGAAACCGGCAGGGTGAAATTTTGTTTCGGTTCCGGCGTTTGGACTATATTCGCCTTTGTAAAAGTAAACAGACTTTGATTATGAAAAAAATTAACTTGTGGCGCGTAGCCTTTTTTCTGCTAATGGTCGGTATGATCGTACTGGAAAGTTGTAGCCTGTTCAAACCCAAGTGCAACTGTCCGCATTTTTAAGTTGTATTCAGGTATCTTCTGTTTACCACATAGTTCACAATAGATTTTTCACATAGGGCACATTTGTTAAAAGGTAGCCAAACCGGGCTATGTGATCTATGTTTTTTCTATGTATCTATGTGGTAAATAGATATGCATTTAGTTAAGATTTGTTGTGGAATCCCACACACGAGTTAAGCCCGGGTTAAAGGGCTTTCACACTCGTTTTTTTTCTTTTTTCTTTGTTCAAAAATAACTGAACCATGAAAAAAGTATTGCTCTCATGTTTTTTTATTGCCCAGTCGCTCTTCGTTTTCAGCCAGATTTATGTGGAAGGTGTGAAATTAGAGCCATCCAATACGGGCCAGTACCTCGAAATTGACCCGCGGTTCCGTGCAGACGGACGCTGTACATTTACCGTCGATTATGGACAATCCAATTCCAAAACCCAATATGTAACGGATGATGCGCGGCGAAATTTTGAATTTCGCAGTCTGGTCGACGGCTTGAATATATTTTATGAGGAAGGCTGGGAAGTGGCCCAGATCAGCGAGACGAACGAGCTCGGGCGGCGCTTTTTGCTGAAGAGAAGGTACTAAGGAATGATGAATGATGAATGATGAAAAAATTCTTAATTTATTGAAAATTAATTCTTTAAAATAAAAAATAGAATTCCCATTATCTGTCGGGCAAAATATTCATCATTCATCATTTACCTTGCATTAAAAAACCGCATCCGGTAATCCGTGCTGATTTTTCCTGCGCGGATGTCTTCCATTTTGCGCTGGATCAACCTTCTTTTTAGCGGTTTCAGGCGCTCTGTAAAAAGCACGCCCTGGATATGGTCGTATTCGTGCTGGATTACCCGGGCATCGATGCCGCTGAACGTCTCTTCAAAGGTTTCGAAACGTTCGTTTTGGTAGCGGATACGGATGATTTCGGGACGTTCCACATCGCCGCGAATACGTGGAATGCTCAGGCAACCTTCTTCATAAGCCCAGGGTTCGCCGTTTTCTTCCAGCATTTCCGCATTGATAAACACTTTTTTAAAACCCTTATCCGTCTCGCTTTTTTCCGTTGTCTTGCGTTCCAATTGCAGGGTATCGATCACGAACAGCCGGATGCCCAGGCCAACCTGCGGCGCAGCGAGGCCTACGCCGTCGGCCTGGTACATGGTTTCCCACATATTGACAAGCAGGGCGTCCAACCCCGGATATTCAGGGGTGATCGGGGTGGCTATTTTCTTCAGAACCGGTTGCCCGTAGGCGTAAATTGGCAAAATCATTTACTGTTATCGTGTTTGGTGTTTAGTGTTTGGTGTATAGTGTTTAGGGCGCTTCGCCTTTGGCCGTGTAAAAATTTGGTGTTTGGTACTTGGAACGCTTCGCCTAAGTCATGGTGAGTAGTTCAGGCAAAGCGCTCCAAATACCAAACACCAAATTTATACATGGCCAAAGGCGAAGCGCCCTAAACACTATACACCAAACACTAAACACCATAAAACCTACCAAAAGTTTGCTTCCATATATTGTTCCAGAATCAGCGCTGCGGCTACTTTGTCCACCAGTGCTTTATCCCGGCGTTTTTGTTTTTTGGCGCCGCTTTGCAGGATAATGCGTTTGGCATCGTTGGAAGTGTAGCGCTCATCCTGCCGAAATATCGGATGCTCAGGAAATTTTTTGCGCAGTTGTTCTGCAAAAAGATCCGCCTGTGCAGCTATTTGCGCCGGATTTCCATCCGGGTGCAGCGGTAGCCCCACCACAAAGCACTCCACTTCCTCTTCAGAACAATATTTTTCCAAAAAAGCCATGACTTCAGCCGTCGGTACCGTCGTGAGTCCGCTGGCGATAATTTTCAGCGGATCGGTAACGGCGATTCCGGTGCGTTTTAGACCGAAGTCAAGAGCAAGAACCCTTCCCATAATCTTAGTTCTGCAAACCAGGTAAGCTGGGCAAACCGGAAGAAGAGGGCAGATATTTACCAAAGAGCTGATTCAATTCATTTTTCAGCGCATCATCTTTCATATCATTGGCCATATTGATCAGATTTTGCGCGGTGCTCATCGTAAACTGCTGATCCTGCTGGTACGATGTCTGGAATATGGGCGACAACGAGCTGTAGAAGCGCAGTTGCTGCTCCAGAGAAGCCGCAATATCCCGAATCCGTGCAGCAGCCTTGTCTTTGGCATCCGACCGGATATAGACATCGGTCATAAATGCGGAAAACTGATCGTACTGGAAATTGTACGACGGGAATGCTTCAAAGTATTTGTCGGTGAGCGCAATGGCTTTGTCCTTTTTCCCTTCCGTCACCAACTGGCGGGCCAAACGAATCATCGTCACGCGCATGGTTTGCAGGCTGGGCAGGTAAGAGCGATCGACATGCAGCCGCTCTTTGTCAAAATTCCCCCATTTCCATTTGTTCATAATATTGTCGTAGGCCGTTTCGGAATCTACGCCGCCGCTGCCGATAATACCGTAAGCCTCGTTGGCGCCAACACCGATTTTAGGCACCAGGCGCAGGCTCAATCCTTCGAGTTGCAGGTAGTTCTGCAGGCCCAGCAATTTGTCTTCCCGGCAGGTGACCGCCCAGTAAATCGGGCGTTTCCAGATATTGGAAGCGACGATGTCCATGATGGCCAGTTCATCCTTGATCAGGAACTGATTTTGCTCGCCTACATCCAGTTTGAAATGCATGGTGTCGACAATGGAAGTATCGCCTGCCATGATAATTTTATTGGCAATGGCCTCCTGCTTATTGACGGGGATGGCAATTTTATTGGTAGGCAGGTACGTATCGAAATCACGACCGCCCTGCGAAGGCAGTTTGTGGTCTTCGGCGAGGAATTTAATAACCTGCTGAATGGTCATCTCTTTGGCGCCGCCGGGTGCGTAATACGGGGTTTGAATCCGTTTAAAACCACGCAGTTTTTCGCGCGGAATGGTCATTTCTATGGCCGGAGCGTTGTTGACGGCGCGGCGGAGTTGGTCGATGTACCAGTCCACGGCAATCAGCGAAAGGTTGACCACCCGTATATCCGTACGAATACCTTCCACCTCCTGGCAATACCAGAGCGGATAGGTATCATTGTCGCCGTAGGTAAAAATAATAGAATTGGGCGCGCAGGAATTGAGGAAGTTGCTGGCATAGTCGCGGCTGGCATAGTGCTTGGAGCGGCTGTGGTCGTCCCAGTTTTGGGTAACCATCAGCAATGGCGCCGACAAACCGATGAGTGCGGCAACCGGCGCAGCGGCAGCAGCCAGTTTGAGTCGTTTGGACAACAAATCGTATAAAGCCAGCACACTCAGGCCAATCCAGATCGTGTAAGTGAAAAACGAGCCGGCCAGGACGTAGTCGCGTTCGCGCGGCTCATTCGGCGGCTGGTTGGAATACACGATAATGCCGATGCCGGTGATGATGAACAGCGAGAAAATCGCGGCAAAATCGCGCGGACGGCGTTTGTAATGGAAAAACATACCGAACAGTCCGAGCAGGAACGGGATCATGTAATATTTGTTCCGGGCCTGGTCATTTTTCTGAAAATCAGGCAGTTGCGATTGGTCGCCGAGGCGTAAATTGTCAATAAAATCGATGCCGCTGATCCAGTTGCCGGAGGTTACATCCCAGGCGTAATAGCCCTGTTCTCCGTTTTGCCGGCCCGAAAAATTCCACATAAAATATCGCCAGTACATCCAGCCCAACTGGTATTTCCAGAAAAACTCTATGTTATCGCCAAAGGTCGGTTCACCGGACGGTTTGTCGATCCAGCGCCGGTACAGCGCCGGACGGCCCTGCGAATAGTCGCCCATACGCGGGAAAAGCGCCTGTGAGCCTGATGGATACGTGTAGTCCAGTTTTTCATCCACAATTTCGTAGCGGTCGCCCACACGGCCGTAGCGCTCTTCCGATTCCATGCCATTCGGACGGGCATCGAAATGCGGTCCGCGCAACAGCGGGCGTTCGCCGTATTGCTCGCGGTTGAGGTAAGGCAACAGGCGCATCGGGTCCGAAGGATCGTTCATGTTGATCGGCGGATTGGCGCTCGCCCGGATAATCACCATGCCGTACGACATGTAGGCGATCACCACAACCGACATCGCTACAACGATGCGTTGCAACAACCCGTTTCCGGTGCGGTGCGCCCTGTTGAGGCCGTACCAGATAGCGCCGCCGAAAAGCAGTATCACCGGAATAATGCCCGAGAAAAAGGGCAGGCCCAGGCTGTTGACCATAAATTTGTCAAAACCGGACCACAGGTTCGGAATACCGGCGATCACCACTTTTTGAATGGCAACGATAAAAACGACGCCGATTGCGGCTGCGATGAGCGTTCCCTTGATCGTAGGTTTCGAATTTTTTTTGAAATAATACAACATTGCCAGCGCCGGGAAGGTCAGCAAACTGAGCAAGTGAACGCCGATGGAAAGCGCCGTCGAATAAAACGCAAATACCAGCCAGCGGTCGGCTTCGGGAGTATCGGGCAGGTTGTACCACTTCAGGGTAGCCCAGAGGGTCATGCAGGTGAAAAAGGTAGACATCGCGTACACCTCGCCTTCAACGGCTGAAAACCAGATGGAAGAAGTGAAAGCGGTAGCCAAACCGGCCACCAGACCTGCTGCCAGGGTAGCAATGGCTTCATGTCCGACAGGATCGTTTGCGCGGCCTACCAGAATAAGCCTGCCCAGGATCGTGGTGCTCCAGCAGACAAACATGGCCGCAAAGGCCGTACAAATGGCCGATAACAGGTTGACGGAATAGGCAATGGATGCAGGATCGCTCGATACAAGAGATCCCACCCACGCGAAAAGCCGGCCTACGAGCAGGAAAATAGGCGCGCCGGGTGGGTGTACCACCTGCAATTTATAGGCGCCTGAAATAAATTCGCCACAGTCCCAAAGGCTGCCCGTGGGTTCAGCGGCAGCACCCAATACCAGCGCCGCAATGATGAAAGTGAACCAGCCTGCGAGGTTATTTAACGTTTTAAAGGAAGTCATTCTCCGGTTTTAAATGATAATCAGCGTTAAAAAGAAGCGCAAAACTAATAAAGTCCGCTCAACCTCGGTACAAATTTTTCGCTACGTTGCGACAGGTGTTACCAGCATCTGCGGGGAGCGTATTTCAAATGGTCGCCTGGCATCGTGCGATGTATATTGGGGTTGTGTCAAAAGGCCCAGCGGGCCTATATCTTTGTAGTAAAGCCAAAGCAAATTTCATCCGGCCCAGCGGGCCGGTATCTTTATCGAATAAATACCGGCCCGCTGGGCCGGGTACCAAATTTAATCCGTCAGTGCTACAAAGATATTGGCTCGCTGGGCCTTTTGACACAACCCCAATATACTGCATAGCGCTTTGGTACGGGCCATAAAAAATCCCGAATTTTTCATTGCTGAAAAATTCGGGATAGACAATTAGGAAAGGGATGAAGATTGAGGAATGATACAGCCACTCGGTGTGGTGGCAATTTTATATTTTTTTAAGTCCCGAATACAAAGCGGAATGACGGACATTACGCTCGGACATTCCTCAACCCTCATTCCTCATTCCTTTAAAGCCCCAGTTTCTGCTTCACCAATGCGGTCACGTCGTCGGCTTCTGCGGCAAACAACGTTACGCCGGCGCTGGTGTCAAAAATCATCAGGTAGCCTTTTTCCTTGGCGACATCCTTGATAGCGGTCTCCACTTTGCTGAGGATCGGCGTCAGAAGTTGTTCGCGTCGGGCGGCAGCCATTTGCTGGGCATCCTGTTCAAATTTTTGAATTACCTCCTGTTGCTTTTGTAATTCCGCCTGGCGGGTTTGGGCCTGAACAGGCGTCAGGAGACCAGCGTTGTATTCTTTTTCCAGGGCTGCGTATGCTGTTTGAAATGCACTGGTCATCACAGAGTCTTTGACAGAAAGTGAATCCGTGTACAATTTCATGGCTTCATTGGCCTTTTTGGTATCTGGCATCATTTCCAGCAGATTACCGAGGTTCATGTGGCCGTATTTGGGCTGCGCTTGGGCAGTAAGTGTGGTCGCGCCGATCAAAATGGTAATCAGGACTGCGAAAGGTGTTTTACAAAACATCGTTTAAGAAAATGTGTTTTTTAATATAGGAAAACGAAAACGGTGGCAAAAGTAACATTTTGCGGTAGACAAGAAGCCTTTAACGGCAGGTACTGAAAAAAACACGCACATATTTTATTCCAGTAGAACGTTGAACAGGGCAAATTTGCGCCCGGAAGCCGCATAAATACGGCTTCAAACGTATTGGAGTGGACAGAAGTTAAAGTTCAGTTAAGCCTGTGTGGAGTTAAGGGCCGAAAAGGCTTTATACTACGTTTCTTTGGCGTACCTTTCGGATTCGCAATCCACTTATCTGTATCATTTTTCACGAAAACCAGCCTGATACTGGTCATTACTGTATGAAACAAGTTCTCGCGCTCAGCATATTTTTCTTTGCACTTTGTGCCATCGGCAACGCTCAGGAAAGCCCAAAACCCGACCTTATTCAATTGTCGGGCATCATCGTTGCCGAAGTGGATGGCCGCCGGACGGTTGTTCCCTATGCCACCGTACATTTACCGATCAAACGCCGGGGCACTTATTCCGACTACCGCGGTTTTTTCACCATTGTGGTGGAACGGGGCGATAAAGTGCGCTTTAATTGCATCGGTTTCGACCCGGTGACGATTACGATTCCCGATACGCTCACGCAGGATCGCTATTCGCTGGTGCAGATTATGACGCAGGATACCATCAACCTGCCGGAAACGGTCATTTTCCCCTGGCCTTCCAAAGAGCATTTTAAAGTTGAATTCCTCAAAATGGATGTGACGCCGGAATTGCAGCGCCGTGCAACGGAAAACATCGCCAATGACTACCTGGCCGAAGCGCGTAAAAACCCGGATATGGTGGCATACGGCGGCCGCGAAAGCGCCAATTTTTACCTGCGTCAGCAATCCCGCGAATACGTGTACCTGGGCCAAACACCTCCGATGAATATTTTCAGCCCGCTGGCCTGGGGCCAGTTTATTAAGGCGTGGAAGGATGGGGATTTTAAGAAGAAGAAGAAGGAGTGATGAGTTATGAGTTATGAGTTATTGGTGTTTCAGGCTGGAATGGGGAAATGAAATATACATTCTTTCTCATTCCAGCCTGAAACACCAATAACTCATAACTCATAACTTATAACTCATAACTCATAACTATTTTAACGCGGCTTTCCGCAGTCTCTTCAAAAACGGCGACGCAAAAATAAACGATTGCAGATTTTCATTGTCGCTGGCCAGCACTTCGTCCTTCGTGCCGCTCCACTCCAGCTGACCTTCGTGCAGAAAACAGATGTTTTCGCCGATTTCCATCACCGAATTCATGTCGTGGGTATTGATGACGGTCGTGATGTTGTTTTCGTGTGTGATACTGCTGATGAGTTCGTCGATCAGGATACTTGTTTTCGGGTCGAGACCGGAGTTGGGTTCGTCGCAAAACAGGTATTGTGGTTGCAGCACAATGGCGCGGGCGATACCGACACGTTTTTGCATACCACCGGAAAGTTCGGAAGGATATTTTTTATTGTTTCCGGCCAGGTTCACCCGTTCGAGGCAATAATTGACGCGCTCCAATTTCTCTTTGTACGTTTTATGGGTAAACATATCCAGCGGAAAACGAACATTTTCCTCCACGGTCAGTGAATCGAACAAGGCCGATCCCTGGAACAGCATCCCGATTTTCATACGAATCTCCCGCATGCCCGCTTTGTCGAGGGCGGTAAAGTTCACCTCGTCGTACATGACCTGGCCGCTGGTGGGCACCTGCAGGCCGACGAGTATTTTCAACAGCACGGTTTTACCGGCTCCCGATCGCCCGATAATGAGGTTGGTTTTGCCCGCTTCAAAGGTGAAATTGATACCTTTCAGTACCTGCTGATCCCCGAATGTTTTCAGGACGTTTTCTGCTTGAATCATGGATGCTTCAAATCTTGGATGGTGAATCGGGACAAATGTAGGCAGTCAGGCGGAAAGCAGCAGCGCTATTACCATTTTTCCAGTCGAATGCTGATGGCGCCGCTGTCGTTTTTCCATTCAAATTTGGTTTCCGCCCAGTTCGCCGCCCGAAATTTAGGCCGGGCATTGTTCGACGCCCCATACGGCTCAGTTGGAATGCCGAGTAAATTGGTGTCCAGTTTTCCGTTGCCATTCACATCGTGAAAACAACTAATGGCATAGGTGCCAGGCGGCAATTCCGGGAATGCGCAGGCAAGATTTCCTGTTGCCGAGACGGGTAATACGCGTTTGGCCCGCGCTTTATCGGGATTCATATAAGTGCCGGCATTATCATACACCGCCACATAAATCTGGCCTTTTGCCTGTTTGATATGGGTAAAAACGACATCGAGGCCCGGCGCGGGCGGCTGGATGAAGATGGGGAATAAAATGATGAGGAGCGTGGACATGAGAAGAGTTGAGAGGTTGTTGAGGCGTTGAGCATGTTGAGGGTTTATTTGTTGAGCGTTGAGAATGTTGAGGGTGGTAACTCAGGCCATGAGTTACCACCCTTAACCCTCAACATTCTCAACGCTCAACAAATAATCATATCGGCAATGCAGAGTAACGCTCAATAAACGCTTTCAGTTCATCCACCATGGCCGGCGAGCCGATGGCGATGGTGCCGCGCTGGTGCAATTCGGTAGGTACCATATCGAGGATGCGCTTCAATTGTGTATTGATAGCCTTGCCGCCGGCCTGTTCCACGATCATGGACAGCGGGTTACATTCGTACAGCAGCCGCAATTTGCCTTTGGGGTATTTGCGGGTGGCGGGATACAGAAAAATGCCGCCGTGGATCAGGATGCGGTGAATATCGCTCACCATGCTGCCGATGTAACGCAGGCCGTAGTTCTGGTCGGAACAATGGTCGATGTAGCGGCGCATTTCGAGGTCGAACTTGGAGTAATAACCCTGGTTGACGGAATACGTGGAGCCGCTGTCCGGGATGCGCATATTGCGGTGGCTCAGGCAAAACTCGCCGATACTGGGGTCGAGGGTAAAGCCGTTGACGCCGCGGCCGGTCGTGTACACCAGGATGGTCGAGGTGCCGTACAGGACATAACCCGCGGCGACCTGTTTGGAGCCGGGTTGTAGAAAATCCGCAATGGTAGCCGGGCCGCTGGCATCGCTTTTGCGGCGATAAATGGCGAAAATGGTACCTACCGACACATTTACATCGATATTGGACGAGCCGTCGAGCGGATCGAACATGACGATGTAATGGCTTTGTTTGGAACCGACCGCGGGTACATTGATGATGCCTTCGTCTTCTTCGGAAGCGATGGCGCAGCATTCGCCGGAGTTTTGCAGGCACTCCACCAGTTTGTCATTGGCATATACATCGAGTTTTTGCTGGATGTCGCCGCTCTGGTTTTCGCCGCTGTCGGCTACGCCGAGGATATTGACCAATCCGGCTTTGTTGACTTCCCGGTTGATGATTTTGGCGGCAACGCCGATGTCGCGGAGCAGGC
>JALHMA010000054.1 GCA_022844265.1 Saprospiraceae bacterium
CAAGGTGCGTAGCACCGCAACATAGGCTAAAAGTTACGGTGCTATGCACCTTCGTACGTTGTTCTTTGGTATTTCCTACCGACGTTATGCCGCTACGCGGCTAAAGTGACAAAGTAGAATTAGCAGGGTGTCATTCCGGAGCGCAGCGACGGAATCTACACAAGCCAATATGAAAGGCTATGCGTGCACCCTTGCGTGGCTTGTGTAGATTTCGTCGCTGCGCTCCGAAATGACACTTGATCTTGGTCTGAGTACGGTATGCATAAAATGGGACGCATCACCAATGCCATAAAAAACAAAAACCGGCAACAGGGTTACTGTGCTGCCGGCTATGCCATACCTTAAAATTGTAGGGATTAAAAAAAACTAAGTATAGGCGAAAACCCAGGCGGGCAGGCCAAAAGGAAACACCGAAAAACAAGCCCAAGGGCATAGCAACGGTGCAGATGCTTATTTCGAGAAGTAGGAAATGATTAGGTGGCTGGAGATCAGCCGGGGAAGGATATGCTATGGAAATCGCCTCAAAGATATATGGTGTTTTTGAAAAAGTATAATATTACAAAAAAAATATCCGGAACGCTTATGTATTTGCTTTGCCCGGCAACATCCTGTTGCGTATTGCAGCATTCACTCAACAAAATTTTTTTCCATGCGCAGTTTAGCCTTTATCGCCCTTGTATTGTTTTCTTCTTTCGGCGTCCTTGCCAAAAACCGTATTACCCCGGTCATTTCAGAAGTCACCGTTTATCGTTCCGGGGCAAAAGTGAGCAGTACGGCGACTGTTCGGGTTCCGGCAGGCCAATCCGAAGTCGTTTTTGAAAACCTTTCACCCTATTTTAACGCCAATAGCCTGCAAGTCAGGATCGCCGGTACGAGTACCCTGATATCCGCTATTTTCCAGATGAAAACGCCGGGGCCAGGCCCTGAAAGCCCCCGGGCGCCTGTGCTGCGCGACTCACTGGTATTGCTGGGCGATGATTTGACCCGTATCCGCGACGAGCGGGATGTCCTCAACAGCGAAAACAGCCTCATCAGCAATAAAATGAACCAGATCGGGACCGTCCTTCCCGGCGCTTCAACCACGATTACGCTATCCGTCACGGAACTCCGAGAACTCAGCACTTTTTACCGGCAGCGATTGATGGAAATAAAAGACCGCCTGCTGCAATTGGCTATTAAAGAGCGGAAAATCAATGAATTACACCGTAAAATACTGGAAACGCTTACGCGGCTACAGCCGAATGCCGCCAACCAGACAGGTGAAATTATCCTGAAAATAGACGCTGCCGCCGCACAACCTCTGGACATTACCTGTACCTACCTGATCACGCAAGCCGGCTGGACGCCGCTGTATGATTTGCGTTCGGAAGGCCTCGACAAAGCGCTGCGCCTCACCTACAAAGCCAATGTGCGCAACCAGTCCGGCTTCGATTGGAAGGATGTGAAACTGCATCTTTCTACCGCCAACCCCCTGGTCAACAACAACCGCCCTGTGCTCAACCCGGTGTTTGTAGATTTCCGTCCCCTGTACGTGCAGCAGGGCCTGGACAAGCAGTTGAATGAAGTGAACACCTATAATATGTTGCAGGTGCAAACGAGGGACCTGTCGCGCGCCCGCAGCGCAGACGAAGCCGAATTGGACGATATTGTATTCAACCCTGCCCCGCCGGAGACCAATCAGGATGATTTTATCACCAATTTTGACTTGGCCAAACCGCAAAATATACTCGCCAACGGTCAGGATAATGTGGTAACCGTGGACGAACAGGATATTCCGGCCGAATACGAATACCACGCGGTACCCAAGTTAGATGCCGCCGTATTTTTGCTGGCAAAAGTGGCCGATTACGGCAAATACAACCTTCTGCCCGGTACGGCCAATATTTTTTACCAGGACACCTACATTGGCCAGACCTTCCTGAATCCGCAGACGGTTGCTGATACGATGCTGATTTCCCTGGGCCGCGACGAACAAATCACGATCAAGCGGGTGCAACCCAAAGATTTTACCGGACGCAAAAAAGTTTTGTCTTCCAGCATCCGGGAGACGTATATGTATGAAATTGCGGTTAAAAACAACAAGTCCATTCCGATCAAACTCACCATCCTCGACCAAATCCCCGTATCCAAACAGGAGTCCATCGAGGTAACCCTGGATGAAGAAGACGGCGCCGAATACAACAAAGATTTTGGCAAACTCAAATGGGAACTCCAAATCCCGGCTAATCAGAGTAAAAGGGTGCGTTTTTCATATTCCGTGAAATATCCGAAAGACAAACCGGTGCAGATTGGAAGGCAATAAGTGTTTTGGTGTTTTGGTGTTTTAGTGTTTTGGGTGGTACTTTGCCCCTGAAAATGTTTTTTCGATTCAACCCGAAATCAATGCCAGGTGCAAGCACCTCCAAAACACTAAAACACTAAGATACCTAGCCGTTTCAGGTGCATTTTACCGATCAAAACGATGTTCGGCGCCACAAAATAATTTTTTTCCCAAAATATTATTTTGAAAGAGAAAAAGTCAGCCGGGTAGATTGTTTTACCGGAAACTTCCATACTTTTGCGCGGCTTTTTAAAGAGACGGCGTCCGTCACTGCTGCAATATTCTGCCAATAGCGGTAAAAGGGCGCTTGAAACCAAACATCATTTCGTTCAATGGCTACTAATATCGGTCGTATTAAACAAATTATCGGCGCTGTTGTCGACGTTGACTTCAGCGATCCGGGCAGTAAATTGCCGGAAATCCTCAGCGCGTTGGAAATTACCCGCGCAGACGGCACCAAACTCGTTCTTGAAGTACAGCGTCACCTCGGTGAGAACGGTGTGCGCACCATCGCAATGGACTCCACCGACGGACTTATGCGTGGTGTAGAATGTGTGGACACCGGCAGCCCGATTGCCATGCCTACGGGCGAAGCAGTAAGGGGGCGTCTGTTCAATGTAGTAGGCGAAGCCATCGACGGCATCGGCAAGGTGGAAAAAGGCAAAACGGCTTATGTCATTCACCGCAAACCGCCTGCTTACGAAGACCTCTCCACCGAGCGCGAAATCCTGTACACAGGTATTAAAGTAATCGACCTGATCGAGCCTTATGCAAAAGGTGGTAAAATCGGTCTGTTCGGCGGCGCGGGTGTAGGCAAAACGGTATTGATCATGGAATTGATCAACAATATCGCGAAAGCCTACGAAGGTATGTCCGTGTTTGCCGGTGTAGGTGAACGCACCCGTGAAGGTAACGACCTGCTGCGCGAGATGATTGAATCCAACGTAATCAAATACGGCGAGGAATTCAAACACTCCATGGAAGCAGGTGGCTGGGACCTCAGCAAAGTAGATAAAAAAGAACTGGCCAAATCACAGGCTACCCTCGTATTCGGTCAGATGAACGAACCACCCGGCGCCCGCGCCCGTGTGGCGCTCTCCGGTCTTACCATGGCGGAATATTTCCGTGACGGCGACCTCAACGACCCTTCCGGCGGCCGCGATATCCTGTTCTTCGTAGACAATATCTTCCGTTTCACCCAAGCAGGTTCCGAAGTATCGGCACTGTTGGGCCGTATGCCATCAGCGGTAGGTTACCAGCCGACACTGGCAACTGAAATGGGTGTCATGCAGGAGCGTATCACTTCTACCAAACGCGGTTCGATCACGTCCGTACAGGCCGTTTACGTACCTGCGGATGACCTGACCGACCCTGCTCCGGCAACAACTTTTGCGCACCTGGACGCTACCACGGTATTGAGCCGTAAAATTGCATCCCTGGGTATCTACCCGGCCGTGGATCCGCTCGACTCTACGTCGCGTATCCTCGACCCGAAAATTATCGGCGACGAGCACTACCGCTGCGCACAACGGGTGAAACAAATCCTACAGCGCTACAACGAACTGCAGGATATCATCGCCATCCTCGGTATGGAAGAACTTTCCGACGAAGACAAACTGGTTGTTGGTCGCGCCCGCCGCGTTCAGCGTTTCCTGTCCCAGCCTTTCCACGTGGCAGAACAGTTTACGGGTCTGAAAGGCGTACTGGTTTCCATCGACGAAACCATCCGCGGATTTAACATGATCATGGACGGCGAACTCGACGACCTGCCCGAAGCGGCATTCAACCTCGTCGGTACCATCGACGACGCGATCGCGAAAGGCAAAAAAATGCTCGAAGAAGCTTCTAAATAATGATGAATGATAAATGATGAATGATGAATTTTTACCGATTCCTCATTCATCATTCATCATTCATAATTCATCATTGAAATTATGAATCTCGTAGTCCTCTCTCCCGATAAAGAAATTTTCTCCGGCGCAGTGAAATCCGTTCAGGTGCCCGGCGAAGACGGTAGTTTTCAAATGCTGGAAAACCACGCTGCCATCGTATCTTCTTTAAAAGAAGGTGTGGTCAATGTGGTGAAAGCCAATGGTGAAAAACTGAGTTTTAAAGTAGACGGCGGTTTTGTCGAAATGCTGAATAATGAAGTGTCGCTGCTGGTTTCCGGTGTGAAAGAATAAGTAGTTATTGGTTATCAGTTATTGGTTATCAGGGTTGATCCTCAAGTATTTACACGGAAAATAGGCCAAACTGATTTCGACTTGATATTTTGCGGAAGCGCGATGCCCTCTCAGGAGTGCATCGCGCTTTTTTGTTGGGTGGTGTCGCTTTGAGTCAAAAGGCCCAGCGGGCCTATATCTTTGTAGCAATACCAAGAGTGGAACGCAGCAGTAATCTCTATAAATTTACGTCCACCAACCACTTTCAATTCCTTCCATTATGCGATCGACGTTTGTACTTTTCCTTCTGCTTGCCACTCTTCATGCCACCGCGCAACCCACCCGCTTCATTTCCGTCAAAAAAACCGAAGTCATCGGCGTGGACGGCAAACCCTTTCACATGGTGGGCACCAACCTCGGCAACTGGCTGGTACCGGAAGGTTATATGTTCAAGTTTAAACACAGCAGTTCGCCGCGACTGATTCAGGAAGTGCTGAACGAACTCGTCGGCCCCGATGCTGCCAACATTTTCTGGAAGAAATACCTGGACAACTACATCACCCGCGAGGACATCCGTTACCTGAAATCCATCGGGATGAACTCGATCCGCATTCCGTTTCATTACAAACTTTTCACCAACGAAGACTACCTCGGCGGCCGCAGTGAAAAGCGCGGATTTGCGCTGATGGATCGGGTGGTTCGATGGTGTAAACAAGAGAATTTGTACGTCCTGCTCGATATGCACTGCGCGCCCGGCGGACAAACGGGCGACAATATCGACGACAGTTGGGGTTATCCGTATTTGTTTGAAAATGCTGAAAGCCAGCAACTTACCATCGACATCTGGCGGAAAATCGCGCGGCATTACAAAAACGAAACGATCATACTGGGTTACGACTTGCTGAACGAACCCATCGCGCATTATTTTGATGCCACGGTGTTGAATCCTTTGCTGGAACCGTTGTACAAACGGATCGTCAAAGCGGTGCGGGAAGAGGATAAAAACCACCTGATTTTCCTGGGCGGCGCACAGTGGAACTCCAATTTTAAAGTATTCGGCCCGCCTTTCGATTCAAAACTCGTGTACACGTTCCATAAATACTGGACGGCCACCACGATCGACGTCATCCAGGATTACATCGACTTTGGGAACAAATACCAGGTGCCCATTTACTGCGGAGAAACGGGCGAAAACACCGATGAATGGGTGATGCAGTTTCGGAAACTAATGGACGAGCAGCACATCGGCTGGCATTTCTGGCCCTACAAAAAGATGGATAACACGCGGGGGATCGTTAGTTTTCCCATACCCGAAGGATTCCAGACAGTGATGGCTTTTGCGGATACGACGCGCACCACGTACGAACAAATCAGAAAAGTAAGTCCGCCCGACCGCAAGGCGACGCAAAAAGCGCTGGACGGCTTTTTGGAGAATTGTTTGTTTAAAAATTGTACGGGGAACAAGGGCTATATCGAAGCGCTAGGTTTTAAAGAGAAGTGAGAAGTGAGCGGGTGAGAAGTGAGAGTCCGTAGAGTACACCAGCTCCGCTTAAACAAACGATTTTGACCCGAGCTGATGTTTAAAGTTGATTGCAAATGCCTGATTATCAGCACGAATAACCAATGACTCATAACGGATAACTACTTTGCAGCATTTTCATTGCGGCGTTCCGTTCTGATCGATTTTCAATAGATACACATCGAAATCATTAGGTATGGGATAATAAACAGATGAATAGACCGGTTCTATCAGCATGTGCCCGACCAGTATGTAACCGCCTTCAGGCGTTTGCTGAATATCGAAAGCATTTCCCAACCTTCCGCCTGCTGCATAGGTTTTTGTCCAGGTTGCCATACCTGTTGCATCCGTTTTGATGACGAGTATTTGTCTTCGAACGGGATAATCATACCCGGATTCATCCATTAGACCGCACATAATATATCCTCCATCAGATGTCTGCCGGACGCATTCGATTTGGTTTAATAGATATCCCGGTTGAGGAAACTTATTACTCCATTCCACAACGCCATTTTCATCTGTTTTTGTGATAACGCCGCGCCAGTGGCTGCTGCCGGCGCCGTTCACCCCAGCCCAGATTAAGCCGCCGTCGGACGTTTCCCGCACGGAAAATATATAAACAAGTTCACCAGCCGTGTGTTGTTCCCAGATGATAGTGCCCTCATTATCTATTTTGATCATGTAAGGCTGAACGCCACCCGGGCCGTTATTGTAATAGCCGCCTACAATAAAGTTACCGTCTGATGCCTGCTGTATAGTATATCCTGCATCTTCCCCAGTTAGGGTTCCCAGCCGTTTTTCCCATAAAGTATTCCCCTGTACATCCGTTTTGATAAGGAGCAGGTCAGTAGCAGGTCCTTCGGCCTTGGAAATACCCGTGATTAAAAAACCGCCGTCGCCGGTCTGAATCACATCTTCACCTGCTTCATTTGTAGCATTAGAGAATGTCTTTTCCCAAATCAGATTCCCTTCTGCATCGGTTCTGACGAGATAAACGTCATCGTAGTCGTATCCCCAAGCCAAGGTGGTCGTTTTGCCTACGATAATATAACCGCCATCACTGGTCGGTTTGATCGCATTTCCGACCTGATTACCGCTGCCGCCGAAGCGTTTTTCCCAAATTACGTTTCTGGAGGCATCCGTTTTGAACAGATACACATCTGTAGAGCCATCTTCGGCATCCCTGCTGCCTGCCACTACGTATCCACCGTCGCCGGTTTGCATGAGCCCTGTCCCAAATTCATTTTTAGATGTACCGATGGCATATGGGCTTGCCGGCCGATTAATTTGGACAGTTTGAATTTGCCTTTGTACTGCGAATGTAACGGCTTTAAAAGCCGTTAATGTGATCTGGTAAGTTCCACTTTTCGGATAAATATGCTTTGGATTAATCTCTGTTGAAACGGGGCTACCATCTCCAAAATCCCATGAATAAGTGGCGGCATTTTCTGAAGTATTGGTAAATAATACCTGACAGACGGCAGTGCAGTTATTATTCGTAATTGTAAATGATGCCGTCATACCAGGCTCTGGTTCAGGCTCTGGATTAGGTTCCTCCGTTTTTTCACATGAAACAATAAAAAAGAGCGAAGCCAGAAAGCAGGCAACAGGAAAGAATGGTTTGAGATTTATCGACATGGCGTTTCAATAACTAGAGGTAAGAGTGTGAGAGCGTGAGAAGTGAGAGCCCGTAGCGTGTACCACTCCGTGTCCAGGGAATTCTAAGCGGAGCGGTACACGCTACGGGCTCTCACTTCTCACTTCGGACCCAGGACTTATTGCACATCCCCATTTTGGTCCAGTTTTAACAGATACACATCATAGTCAGCCCTTACAAACTCCACATATTCCACTAACAACAGCCCTGCGACGATATAGCCGCCGTCTGCGGTTTGCCGAACGTCGTTTCCTGATCCGAACCTGGCTCCATCTGTAAAAGTTTTACTCCATAACTTATTACCTCCTGCGTCTGTTTTTACCACCAGGATATCCTTTTCAGAGGGGAGTTCATAGGCTGACCTATCTGCTGCACCACAGAAGATATAGCCACCATCAGCAGTTTGACGTACACGATTCACCTCGTCGTATAAGTAGCCATTGCTGTATATACTTCTTCGCCAGGCGATTTCTCCAGTGGCATTTATTTTTAACAGCACGATATCGGCATTGCTGGTACTCACATTACTCACTCCGGCCAAAACAAAACCGCCATCGGACGTTTTATCAATGGAATTGATATGAAATAAGTATGTAATATCGTGTCTCTCCCAAACAATATTCCCTTCACCATCTATTTTGATGAGACCGGAAATGCCCATAGGGGAGCCATAAAGATTATAATATCCACCAATAAGATACCCGCCATCTGATGTGGCCTGAATACAATAGGCGCCATCCTGTCCCTGTCCTGTAGAATTGATACGTTTTTTCCACACTAAATTGCCATTCGCATCGGTTTTAGCCAGCAAAATATCTTCCCTTAAATTATCAGTAGTTGCAGAATGGGCAACACCCGCCACCACAAATCCACCGTCAGGTGAAAGCGCCACCGCATTCCCTTGATCATCCCCAGCGTCTCCAATCGTTTGCTCCCACATCACGCTGCCTTCAGCATTCGTTCTGATCAGGTAAACATCTCTCCCTCCGGCCCCAGCGCTTTCTGTATTTCCAACAATGATAAAACCACCGTCAGGTGTTGGTTCCATGGCAAGACCGACATCACGTTTACTACCTCCAAAGGTACGTTCCCATATAATATTTCTGGATTCATCGGTTTTAAACAAATAGACATCGTAGAATCCGCTTGCACCTACTTTGGAGCCCACAACGACATATCCCCCGTCACTTGTCTGTACGACGCCGTTTCCCTGCTCCGATGAAGAGGTGCCTATAGTATAAGGATATACAGGGCGATTGATCTTAACCGTTTGGGTAAAAGTATCGGATTGAGCGCCTTTAAGCGCTATTAAAACCACCTTGTATGTGCCGCTGTTCTTATAATTATGTTGGGGGTTTGGTGCAGCGGAAGTGGCGGGTTCGCCAAGTACTTTATATCCGAAATCCCAGAGATAAGAAGTAGCATTGTACGAAGCATTCGTAAATGAAATTTTGCAAGCCGCCGTACAATTATTATTTGTAAAGGAAAACGAAGCGATCAGCGTATCTATCGGCACTGTTATCGTGTCGCCGGAACCTATAACAATCGTCGTATCCGGTGTTTCTACGGGTTCCTCCGGCGGCAATGGATCGGCAGGTTTTTCACAGGAAATAACAAAAAAGAGCCACGCCAGAAAGCAGGCAACTGGAAGGAATGGTTTGAGATTTATCGACATGATGCTCAATAATAAGAAGTGAGAAGTGAGAAGTGAGAGCCCGGAGCGTGTACCACTCCGTCCAGGGAATTCTAAGCGGAGCGGTACACTCTACGGACTGACGACTTCGCACTTCGGACGCATGACTTATTGCACGTTCCCATCCGCATCCAGTTTTAACAGATATATGTCAAAATCTCCACTTTGAATTTTCATCTCGCCCACTACAATGTAACCGCCGTCGGAAGTCTGCCGCACGTCATAACCGATCCCTTTTTTCAAGTTACCTGAGAAATATTTCTCCCAGACAATGTTTCCATCCGCATCCGTTTTAATTATCATAAAGGCGTCCAAATTTGTATTTTGGTAGCCAGACAAATCTGCTGAGCCACACAGAATATAGCCGCCGTCAAGGGTCTGGCGACCGCACTTGACATTATTATGCAGAACACCTGGAGAGAAGTACGTTTTATTCCATATTAACGCTCCATTGGCATCGGTTTTCACCATTGATCCATGACAATGGCTGGTGCTTCCACCATCTGTTCCCGCCCATATCAGATTTCCGTCCGAGGTTTCCTGAACAGAATATAAATAGCACCAAGCGGCCGTATGTTGTTCCCAGATGACATTGCCTTGCGGATCCATTTTTATCATGTAGGAGTATAGAGAAGTCACATAAGCACCGGAGAAGCCACCTACCACATAGTTGCCATCGGAAGTTTCTGTCACGGCATACCCCCCGTCACTGTGCGCAGAACCCATACGCTTTTCCCAGAGCAGGGTGCCGGAATCATCTGTTTTAATTACAATCAGGTCGGTAAACTCGATGCCCGGAGTGCGCGTCACGCCTGTCAGAAGAAAACCATTGTCGCTCGTTTGCGTCACTCCATAACCGGCATCTTCTACTATGCCACCAAAGGTTTTTTCCCAAAGCAGGTTTCCTTCGGCGTCTGTCCGAATAAGATAAATGTCTTTATTTCCTGAAACACTTCGATTTTCACCTATGATAATAAAACCACCGTCATTGGTTTTTCCCAGACCATGTCCTAAATCTGTTCCGCTTCCTCCAAAGTTTTTTTCCCAAATTACGTTTCTCGAAGCGTCCGTTTTTAAGAGATATACATTATATGAGTTGTCTTGAACGTATGTATAACCGGTGACAACATATCCTCCATCTTCCATTTGCACCACTCCGGTACCACTTTCACTTGAAGAAGTGCCAATTGAATAAGGTATAACAGGACGGTTAATTTCAACAGGTTGTGTTACAATAACAGTATGGCCATTTGTAGTGCCTGTGAGCGTTACGTTGTATACTCCGCCTCTTGAATAAGTGTGAGACGGATTTAAATCTATGGAAACGGCGCTACCATCGCCAAAATCCCATTTATGGAAATCTGTATTAACAGACGTATTCGTGAATGTTATTTTGCACGCGGCTATGCAATTATTATTCGTAATTGTAAAGGAGACAAGAGGCGTATCGTTAGGGGGATTTGGAATAGTATCAATTGGGTTTTCCGGAACGTCAGGCGGCGCCTCAGGTTTCTCACAGGAAACAGGAAAAATAAATAGTCCAATTACCAGACAAAAAAATAATAGAATTAACCTGTGCCCCATATCAGTCTTGTTATATTCAACTCGTTATATTCAATACGCATCAAATATAAGTTCGCCTGGGATAGCCAGTCAAATCATTTCTGTTTTTGCAACGGAATAGCGAAATAGGCAAGCCAAGAGCAGGGCTTCGCGTCTGGCATTTGTTGATATTTTGGTCAAATTTTCACAAATGCCAAAGTCGGAGCGCCCGAAACACTAAACACCACACACTAAACACGATTCACGATTACAGGCCTGAAAAACCAAATCTTAAAACCATTAGAGCGGCCAAGCGGGACGCCTCTCACTTCTCACGCTCTCACTTCTCACCTCTCTTAGTTATTCAGCATCACCGGCATCACCAGCATCAATATCTCCCTGTCGTTGTTGTTTTCCTCAACGGGCGTCAGGATACCGGCCCGGCTCGGCGTGGAAAATTCCATTTTGACCTCTTCGCTGTCGAGCACACCCAGCATTTCGGCCAGGAAGCGGGCATTGAAGGCAATTTTCATCGGACCGCCGTCGAAATTGCAGGCGAGTTGTTCCGTGGCTTCGTTGGAGAAGTCGAGGTCTTGCGCGCTGACCGTCAGGCTTTTATCATTTACGTCCAGCACCACCTGGTTGGTGGTTTTGTTGGCATAAATCGCGATGCGTTTGAGGGAATTCTGGAAATCGCTGCGGCTCAGCGTCATCGAATTCGGGTTGTCTACCGGGATGACGGCGTTGTAATCTGGGTAACGCGCGTCGATCAGGCGGCAGACCAGGTTCATACTGCCGAAGCTGAAAAACGCATTGGCTTTATTGAAGGAAATGGTTACCGCGTCATTGGCGGGCAGGGCATTTTTGAGCAGGTTGAGCGCTTTTTTCGGGATAATAAACGACGTAGCCACCTCGCCCGCCAGTTGGTGGGTGCTGTATTTCACCAATTTGTGCGCATCTGTGGCGACACAGATCAGTTTGTTCATATCCACCTGGAAATAAACGCCGGTCATAGCGGGGCGCAGTTCGTCGGAAGAAGTAGCGAACACCGTTTTATTGATGGCTTCGAGCAGGTACTGGCTGTTGAGTTTCACCGTTTCCACGCTGTCCGGTTCAGGGATATTGGGAAAATCGCTGCCATTTTCGCCGGCGAGTTTGTACTTGCCATAAGAGGACGTGATTTCGATGCCCCAGTTATCTGCCTGCACGGAAAAAGTGATCGGTTGCTGCGGCAGCGCTTTCAGCGTATCGAGCAGGATTTTGGCAGGAATCGCCACCGAAAAATCATCGTCCGCCAATACTTCAATACTGGTGGCGATACTCGTTTCGAGATCGGTCGCCGCAATCGTAAGTCTTTTATTTTCGATCTTAAACAGGAAATCTTCCAGGATAGGCAATACGGGGTTGGAGCCGATTGCGCCGGAGGCGATCGAAAGCTGTTTCAGAAGTTCGGTAGAAGAAACGCTGAATTTCATGCGTTGTAAGTAGTTATCCGTTATTAGTTATTGGTTATCAGTGTTGATAATCAAGCATTTACAAAGAATTTAATCAAAACTAATTTTGCACACTTACTTAAGGGAAAAGGCAAAATTGCAAAGGGCAATGTTAGTCAATGAGTTACATTTCTTTTTGCCCTTTGCAATTTTGCCTTTTACTTACTGGCTGTCAGCAGTATGCAATAATCAGGGCATTACACGTAGTAACGCGGCAAATGTAACCCGAATAACGGGTCTTTTCGCGTTAAAAAACTAACAATTTGTGGAAAAACAAAGCCCAATCCTTCTTATTTCACCGATTCATCCGCCAAAACCAGCACCACACGGCGGTTCCATTTGCGGTTTTCAGGCAGGTCGATCATACGGCCATTTCCAGCCTCTTCGCTATTGGGCAATATAGGGTCTGCTTCGCCGAATACGCTCAGAAACATACGATCTGCACGTATACCTTTGTTAATCAGGTAGTTGCGGGCTTCGCGGGCGCGGCTTGCCGCCAATTCAACATTGGCCAGCGGGTCTCCTATGCCGTCGGTATATCCCAGCACTTTTAATCGGAGTGCGCTGTTCTGTTTTAGTTTTTCAGCCACGCTGTTCAGTTCAACGATGGATTCGGGTTGGAGTTGATACAGCCCGAAATCAAAATAGATATTCCGGACGGTCATTTGCTGTTGCGGATCCAGCGCAAAGGGCACGGCGTTTCGGGAATACGGGCAGCCTAATTCGCGCAAAACGCGCTGTTCTTCCACATCGATAATGGTTGCAAAAGAAAAACCTTTGGCGATCATTGCTTTTTGCACGTTTTCGGCCTCGGTACGTGTGGAGTAGGAGCCGGCGAAATAACGGTACATGCCCAACTGGTCGGATGTTTCGAGGTAGGTTTCCACACCCATGGCTGTAAAATACGACGCATCCAAACGTGTTTCTACCGCAGCGATCTGCACGCGAAAATCCTGCGCAAACAATTGATTTTGAAGGAGAAAAAGCAAGGAAACTACTAAGGAACAAGCGTAGCGTGGCATCATGGTTGAAAAGTAAATGTAGTTGGGTTGGATGGTTTGAATGGTTTTGGCTATTGCTGAAACGATAGCACAAAAGTAATATTTCAAGCCGTTATGTTAGCCGGGGACTTCTTCTGTCCAACACATGAAATGTGCGGGGTCTTACGACCCCGCACTTACTTCTCCATCAATAAAAATTCGCATCCCTCCACCGCATTCGTGTTACCGCGCGACTATTATTCCTCCGAGGGCTGTGCAATGTAAAAATTTGACTTTTTAAAAACAACCGAAATTTTACCTTCGCTGCTACCTTCCCCAAATTTTACCACCTTGCATACTTTCATTTCCCAGAAAAAATTTGGTTTTATAACGACAACATGAAACAACGCAACCTCTTCCTTTTGCTTTTAGCCGGTCTGCTCGGACTCTGGTTTTTTGCTTCCAGACGCGGCCAATCCGTGCAACACGTTCGCCCCAACGACCCCTGGGTATTTCGCTCCGTGCTGGACAAACAACCCAGGATGATCACTTTTGCACTCGACAATGACCTGTGGGTGTCGTACTCCACCGATTCCTGTTCCCTGTACAAGGCCTGGGCGGGCGGCGTCGATTTTACCGGCGCTGTCTACAATATGCGGCACGGCCCGCAGCCTATGAGCATTGGGGCGGCATGGCTCGAAAACAAACACCGGCAGCCCTGGCAGGTGACCCTGGGCGGCAAAACGGAAGCGCCGCGCACCGATTACAAAGGCCACCGCTACACCAAGGACGGGCGCGCCGAAATCATGTACGACCTGGTGCTGTCCGACGGGCAGCGCATCCGCATCAACGAACGCCCCGACTATGTCGAACGCGACCGGCAGCGCGGATTTGAACGCACTTATACGGTGGAAAATGCACCCGCAGGCGCAAATATTGTGCTGCGAACCAGCATCGCTTCCATCGCCGATCCTTCCAATATCGTCACCAACGGCGGCTGGAAACAAACGCAGCTGTCGACGCTGGAAAACAGGGTGAATCTGCGGGCGCTGAGCGTGGAAGGCGAACTGACGCTTCACGCGGATCAACCGACCCGGCTGACTGCCATGTTCGTCAGCCAGCCCCTCATTCCCAATCCTTTTGATGCCGAGCGCCTGGCGGAAGCATCCGGCGAAACCGGCGCAGGCACACCCAGTGCCGGCGAAAAACTGATGGCCAAGAGTGATTGCCGCACCTGCCACAATGAGGCCGTACAAACCGTTGGCCCCGGTTACCTGCAAATCGCCGAACGTTATAAAAATGTACCAGAGGTAGTAGAAAAATTAGCCCAAAAAGTAATGAAAGGAGGCGCCGGCGTCTGGGGCGCCGCTGCCATGAGTGCACACCCCGATCTGCAACCGGAAGATGCAATTGCCATGGTCAACTACATCCTGTCCCTCGACGAAGGAGAAGACGACGGCGAGGGCGGCGCATCTTCCAAACAATTGTCGGATATTCCCGATGCAGCCTGGCTCCGCCCCGACGCATCCGTGAGTGATGGCAATGTGGCTTCCGGTTTGTCTGTTAAAGTGTACAGCCAGGCCCAGGCGCCGCTTTCACTCGCCGATGTGCGGTTCGATGGCGAGCCCACCCTGACCGCCATTGCAGAGAACATAGATGCGGAAGGAGCGGATTTTGCGCCTTTGCGCGACCATTTCGCCCTGAAAATAGAAGGTTTCCTGTTTCTGGAAAAAGACGACAACATTCTTTTCCAGATCAGCAGCGACGACGGTAGCCGCATGTGGATAGATGGCAGCGAAATCATCAACCACGACGGCAGGCACGGCATGGAACCTAAAGAAGCGGAAGTAGCCCTCCGCGCCGGTTACCACCCTGTCCGCCTGGAATATTTCCAGGCCGGCGCCGGTCGCGGCATTCAACTGAAATGGGCGCGTTTTGGCAATTCGGAGATGAAAGTGGTACCCCGGAGCGCTTTTTTCCACAAACGTTCCGATGATCTGGGCGGCGTTGCTACGGTGATGGGCGGCGGTTCCGATATACTGCCCGGCGACGGTGCGCCCTTGCAGGACCTCCACCCTTCCTACACGCTTTCCCAGGCGCGCCCCGATGAGTTTCTGCCCAAAGTAGCGGGCATGGATTTCCTGCCAGATGGCCGTCTGGTGGTCTCTACCTGGGATGCGCTGGGCGCGGTGTATTTATTGGAAAATGTACAATCCGGCGACCCGAAAAAGATTAAAGTTAAACGCATCGCGCAGGGGCTGGCCGAACCCCTGGGTATCAAAGTGGTCGACGGCGTTATTTATGCGCTTCAGAAACACGAACTGACCAAATTGGTGGATACCAACGGCGATGACATCATCGACGAATACCAGTGTTTTGCCAAAGGCTGGCGCGTTTCTGCTAATTTCCATGAATTTGCATTCGGACTGGTCTACAAAGAAGGTTATTTCTATGCTGCACTGGCCATCGCCATCAATCCCGGCGGCGCCAGCACCCGCCCGCAGGGGCCTGACCGGGGAAAAGTGCTGCGCATCAGCGCCAAAGACGGAAGTATCGAATTTATGGCTCGCGGACTGCGCACGCCGGACGGCGTCGGGATCGGCCCGGACGGTGAAATTTTTATCGCCGACAACCAGGGCGACTGGCTGCCGTCTTCCAAAATCCTGCACGTAAAACCGGGCGCTTTCTACAACTCCTACGCGGTTGACAGCGCCGCAGTGGCCCAACTCCCGATCCAGCAACCGGTGGTGTGGCTGCCGCAGGATGACATCGGCAATTCGCCCACCCAGCCCGCATTGCTCAACGACGGCCCGTATAAAAACCAGTTGATCCACGGCGACGTCTGCTACGGCGGTTTGCAGCGCGTATTTATGGAAAAAGTAAACGGCGATTACCAGGGTTGTGTGTTCCGCTTCACGCAGGGACTGGAAGGCGCCACCCACCGATTGGTCTGGGGACCCGACGGTGCGTTGTATATCGGCATGATCGGCAATCCGGGCAACTGGAGCCAGAAAGACAAACTCTGGTACGGCCTGCAACGGATGAAATACAACGGGCAATCCGCATTTGATATGCTGGCGGTACGCGCCAAAACAAACGGCGTCGAAATTGAATTTACCGAACCGCTACGCCCCGGCGACGGCTGGGATCCCGCCCAATACAACGTGCATCAATGGTGGTACAAACCGACCAACCAATATGGCGGACCAAAAATGGATGAAACAGAAATGGTCGTGCGTTCTGCCAGCGTTTCCGCCGACCGGATGAAGGTGTTCCTGGAAATCCCGGGCATCAAAACCGGACACGTGGTGCATCTTCGGCTGCGCAATCTGCCCGCCAGTGAATATGGTCACGGCTTGTGGACCTCCGAAGCCTGGTACACCATGAATGCGATTCCCGCCAATGACAACGGCGCTGTTCTTCCGCGCCCCGCACCCGTGCAAGCCGTAGATAACATCCTGACAGACAGGGAGAAAGCGGAAGGCTGGGCCTTGCTGTTCGACGGAAAAAGTATGGCTGGCTGGCATAACTATGGCAAAAAAACCATCGGCAAATCCTGGATTATTTCCGACAATTCCATTCACCTCGATGCCAAACCCAACCCTGCCGGCGGCTGGCAAACCTCCGACGGCGGCGACCTGCTCACTGCTGAACAATATGAAGATTTTGAATTGGCGCTGGACTGGAAAATCGGCGCCTGTGGCAACTCCGGCGTTTTTTACCACGTTAAGGAGGCTCCTGAAAAATATGCCTACGGCTGGATGACCGGCCCCGAAATGCAGGTATTGGACAACAGTTGCCATCCCGACAGCAAATTCCCCAAACACCGGGCGGGTGATTTGTATGATTTTATCGAATGTAAATATGAAACGGTAAAACCAGCCGGACAATGGAACCACGCCCGCGTCGTATTCCACAAAGGCAAGGTGGAACACTGGCTGAATTACCGCAAAGTGGTGGAATTTCAAATGTTTGAAAACGGCAAACCCACACAGCAATGGCTGGATATGATCGCCGCCAGCAAGTTCCCAAAAGTACCGGCTCCTGAATTCGGCCTGATTACCAAAGGGTATATTTCACTGCAGGATCACGGCGATCCAGTGTGGTTTAAAAATTTGAAGATCAGGAAGTTGTAAGCCTCACCCCCCGACCCCCTCTCCAACGGGTGTGGTTAACCCATAAATAAGGTAGTTTTGTAAACAACTAAAATGCCTTTTGATTTTGTCGGCTACGCCCCTCGTAGAGTGATGGGAACACGGATGACACGGATTTGGGCGGATTAAAACGGATTTTTGTGGCCTTACGGCCACTTTTCTGATGGATTTTCACGGATTTAACCCCGCCTTCGGCGGGAGCGTAGATCAAGGCAGCATTTTTTATATACAGAGCATGTAGTTACTCATTTTGCAGGTTTCATTTTTTATCTCAGGCGTTCTTCCATCAGCCCGCTCCCGCCGAAGGCGGGGTTAAATCCGTGAAAATCCATCAGAAAAGTGGCCGTAAGGCCACAAAAATCCGTTTTAATCCGCCCAAATCCGTGTCATCCGTGTTCCCATCACTCTACGAGGGGCGTAGCCGAACCAATCCAAAGCATTCACAGGATACCCCGACTTGTGGGTTAACCTCACCTCCAACGGAGAGGGGGTGACTTCCCCCTTGACATCCCTGATAGGAATGCCAAACATCAAGTCCTCTTTCACCCACAGAAGACAGAAGCGAGTATCTTTTACATCCCCTTGTAAAAATGCCAAGCGTGAAGTCACCCCCTCTCCGTTGGAGAGGGGGCCGGGGGGGGTGAGGCCCCTAAACACCACACACCAAACACCAATCCTCACTGGTCATACTCATCCCCAAATCCCCCGTCCGGTTTTTTCGCCGGCGATTTGGGGTTTTTCAGATCTGGCGTGCTGCTGCCTTCCGGCGCTTCATCGCCGTAAATATCCGGCGAGAACTCTTCTTCGTCGCCCACCGGGCCTGCGCCTGTGCCATTTTGATAAGCAGCGCAGTTGATTTCTATACCCAGATCGCCGGCAGGGCGCTGGAATTTTGCGTTGAAATCGTAGCCTGATTTGGGGTCTTTTTCAAGTTTTTGAAAAAATGCGGCTACGATAGGGCGTGCAAGCCGCGCGCCCTGGCCGTCGCCGATATTCAGAAAACGGATCCAGCGGTCTTCGCCGCCCACCCAGGTGCCTACTACCAGACGCGGCGTAACGCCCATAAACCAGCCATCCGTATAATCGTTGGTAGTACCTGTTTTGCCGCCGATGTCGCTTTTGAGCGTGTTGATAACCGGCGCACCCTGCACGTTGTATTTCAACATCTGGGTCATCACGTAATTGGCATTGGCGGGCAGCGCCACCCGCTCTTCGGGAAGGGAGCGGTAAATGACCCGGCCGTTTTTATCTTCAATTTTTTTGATGACAAACGGCATTCCGTACATGCCTTTATTGGCAAATGTGGCATAGGCGCCCGTCATTTCCAAAACCGTCAGGTCGGCGGCGCCGAGGCAAATAGAGGGCGAACCTTTCGGGATGCGGTTGCGGGAAGAATCGATGCCCATGTTGTTGCACAGGCCGCGCACAGGTTCCGTATCGCCCATTTGTTTCATCAGGTAGGCGCTGACGGAATTGACGGAATTTTTCAGGGCCTCTTTCAAATTCATGCGCGCACCGGAGTAAGTTCCGGTGGAGTTTTTGGGCGTCCAGTCCGTTACATTGGAAAAATTCTGATAGCGGCCGGGAATCGTTACCGGCTGGTCGTACACCTCAAAACAGGGACTGATGCCCTGCTGCGCAATGGCAGTGGCATACACAAAAGGTTTGAACGTAGAACCGACTTGCCGGTTGCTACGGATATGGTCGTACTGAAAGTGTTTAAAATTGACGCCACCCACCCAGGCTTTCACTTCTGAAGTTGTCGGATCGACGGCAAGTAACCCCGTTTGCAGGAACATGCGGTGGTAGCGCAGGCTATCCATGGGGGACATGACGGTATCCTTTTCGAGTTTAGGGTTATTCCAGGTAAAAACCTTCATTTTCACCTTGGTAGCGTATTGTTTTTGCACGGCAGCACGCAGGGCGCTGTATTGACTTTTTATTTCAGCCCATTCCCTGCCAGAGAGTATTTTACGATAAGCGGCCGCCTGTTCAATGCTTATTTCCCTGTTTGTCAACATTTTAGTAACAGCGCCCGGTTTGCTGTCCTCCCGAAGCATCCGTTCAATGTCGATATCGCGCAGCGTAAAATCGTAGCGGTTTTGAACCGTTTCCGTCAATGCATCGAAATATTTCGGCCAGAGTATCTGGAAACGGTCGCCCTCGCGGACGAGCCTCCAAAGCGATTCTTTGCGCATTTGTATTTCATCCGGGCCGGCATCGCCACTTCGGAAAGTCCAGGGATCTCTGTTTTTCCAGACCTGGAAAAAGCGGGCCTGCGTTTTTTTCATGTGTTCCTGCATCGACGCTTCGGCGTGTTGCTGATACACCGGGTCGATGGTGGTATAAATTTTCAGGCCGTCTTTATAAATGTCGTATTTCGAGCCGTCGGGGCGGCGGCATTCGGGTTCATTAAGGATTTTATACAGGTCTTTTTTTAGTTCCGAACACAGGTACGGCGCTTTGTCGTCGGTAAAATTGACCTTTTTGAAACGGCTCATATCCAGCGGCAGCACTTTCAGGCTGTCAAACTGGTTTTCCGTCAGCACTTTGTTGTTGCGCATTTGCGCCAGCACAATCCAGCGGCGGCGGATGGTGCGGTCGGGGAAGCGATTGGGGTTGAAATGGGATGGATTTTGCAGCATCCCGATCAGCACCGCAGATTCCTGAATACTCAGTGTTTCGGGCGTTTTACCAAAATAAACCTCTGCGGCGGCATGAATCCCGTAAGCGTTGTTGATAAAATTAAACTGGTTGAGGTACATGGCGATGATCTCCTCTTTGGTGTAGGAGCGCTCTAATTTCACCGCCGTGATCCATTCCCGCAATTTCATGTAAATCAATTTGAAGGTTTTTTCCACCGTGTTCAGGCCCTTGAAATCGCGGTCGGAGTACAACATTTTTGCCAACTGCTGGGTAATGGTGGAGCCGCCACCCGAACTCTGGTCGGCCAGCAGCACCGTGCGAAACACGACGCGCGCCACCGCCCGGGCATCGATACCGCAGTGGTCGCGAAAACGCACGTCTTCCGTGGACACCAGTGCATTCACCACGTGTGGACTGAGGTCTTCATAATTCACCGGTACGCGGTTTTCGATAAAATACCGGCCCAAAACCTCATTATTGCCGGCCAGCACCTCGCTGGCTACTGCCGATGCGGGGTCTTCCAGTTCGCGAAAAGAAGGGATTGCCGTGAAGTTCATCGCCACAAAAAGCACGGCCACGGCCAACAGGCCCCCGGTTAGTAAACGCCAGGTCCAGCGCACTATTTTTTCATACAGGGGCATACGTTTTTCCTGCAATGCGGCTTTGATGGATATGAGGTGCTGTGGTTCTGACATGTTTCGGTGTTTTTGTGTTTTTCAGGACAAAAGTAATAATGCTTCCGGCTAAAAAATATTTTAAGTGAAAAAGAGATAAAACAGCGGAAGTTTCTGAATATTCCGGAATGATAGTTGGTTGAGATTGTTGAAAGTTGAGATTGTTGAGGGTGGTAACTCTTGGCATGAGTTACCACCCTCAACAATCTCAACAATCAACAATCTCAACCCTCAACTAATCAACCCTCAACCATCTCAACCACCATGTCCGTCTGGATGCTCTTTTCCCTGCTGCTTACCATTGCCTACGCCGGCATCATGCTCTGCTACTTCCGGGGCTGGCGGGCACTACCGGAGTGGCGCATCCCGACGGGTTGGGAAGCAAAAAAAAAGGTCTCCATCCTGATCCCTGCCCGCAATGAAGCCGGACACATCGGCGATTGCCTGCAATCCATCTTGTCCGGTTCCTATCCGCTGCACTTGCTGGAAATTATGGTACTCGATGATTTTTCCGAAGATGAGACCGCTTCCGTTGTTTCGGGCATCGCGCAGGCGCAGGAGGGCAAAACTGCCGGCATCCGGCTGCTGCGCCTGTCTGAAATACTGCCGCCGGATGCCGCCGGACGAGCCAATAAAAAAGCTGCCATCGAAGCGGGTATCACTCGCACAAAGGGCGAGTTGATTGTCACCACCGACGCCGATTGTATCGCCGGGAAGGACTGGCTGCGGCTCCTGGTTTCCAGGTTTGATGCGCCTGATGAACCGGTGCTGGTGACCGGCCCCGTCCTG
>JALHMA010000055.1 GCA_022844265.1 Saprospiraceae bacterium
GCAGCAGATCGAAAGGGCCTTCAAAGGCCGGGAGTTTGATGGTGAAAGTGCCGTTTGACATAGTTCTTTTGTATCAGCGGAGGCAAAAGTACGGAAAGGTGCAACTTTTGGTACTTTTGTTCTTCGCCATGACAAAACTCTACCTCATTCCCGTTCCCATTGCTGAAAACGCCTTGCACACCATCCCGCCTTATGTGCAGGACATCGCGCGGGTACTGGACGTTTTTATTGTGGAACGCGCCAAAACGGCCCGGCATTTTATCAAAAGTATCGGCCCGGCCAGGCCCTTGCAGGAACTTGTTTTTGCTGAAATACCGCAACAGGAAGAGCCGACATCCAGGGGCGGCAGCAAGGTAGAAAACGAAGCGGAAAGCGCTTTTTTGGATGCCGTTAAAACCGGAAAGGACGTCGGACTACTTTCCGAGGCGGGTTGTCCCGGCGTAGCCGACCCGGGCGCTGAAATAGTTGCGCTGGCGCATCGTATGGGGGTGCAGGTAGTGCCGCTGGTCGGCCCGTCTTCGCTGTTGCTGGCCCTGATGGCTTCCGGTATGAACGGTCAGCGCTTTACTTTTCACGGGTATTTATCGCCGAAACGCCCCGAATTAGCCACCGATCTGCGCCGCCTGGAAACCCTTTCGCGGCAGCACGATCAGACGCAGATTTTTATAGAAACGCCCTATCGCTCGCAAATGGTGCTGGAAGTGGCCCTGGAAAGCCTGCAACCCAATACGCAATTTGGCCTGGCGCAAGACCTCAGTGGCGCCGGAGAAATGCTGCGTTCCGTGGCCGTGAAAGACTGGAAACAACAGCTCCAGAAAAAACCTTTGATTCTGGAAAAATTACCTGCGGTGTTTTTGGTTTATGTGAAGCGGTGATAAGTAGTTATTGGTTATTTGTTATTCGTGTGACAACTCTCAGCTTAGTAACACTCAAAAAACGAGTTCACGATTTGACTAACCCCCGCGCTTTAGCCGGGGGTATGGAAGAAACCAAACCCAACGGGTTTTTAACCCCAGATCACTCATTTTGGGTTAAAACCCATCTGTGTTGTCCCGTTCATTCCCCCCGGCTAAAGCGCGGGGGTTAGTCAAATCGTGAACTTGTTTTTTGAGCGTTACTTAGGTAAATGGTATAGCCAAAAGTTACCACACAAATAACGAATAACCAATAATAAATAACCAATAACTGATAACAAATTGACTTCTGTTGGCACAACACTGCACGCAACCACCCGGCTCCGGCACTGGTGGCGCCCGAAAGCGGGCAACCTGCTTGTGGTGCTGTATTTGGTCGTGCTGATCGCCGGTTTGCCGCCCGTCCATGCCTGGGCGCTGTTTCTGCTGTCCGTTGTTACCATCCTGGGCATCGGCAGTTTCGGCCATCTTTTGAACGATTTGTTCGATCTGGAACCGGATCGCATCGCCGGCAAGAAGAACAGGATGGCGGAATTTACACATCGGCAAAGATGGGGCATTTTGTTCCTCGCCTTACTGACAGCGCTGTTACCCTGGATTTGGCTGCCTTCCGACCGCTTTTCCTATTGTTTACTGAGCGCCGAGTTTTTGCTGCTGGCCGCTTATGCCATTCCGCCTGTCCGGCTGAAAGACCGGTTTGGCTGGGCTGTTGCAGCCGACGCCGCTTATGCTTACGCCTTTCCTGCCATGCTGGCGGCCTACACGTTTTTCCTGGCCGGCAAACAGGATGTGGACGCGTTGCTGTTCGGACTGCTGTTTTGCTGGCAAATGGCACTGGGCGCCCGGCATTACCTGAACCACCTGGCAAACGACCGGGACAATGACCTGCGCTCGAATACCCAGACCCTGGCGACCCGCATGGGCAACCGCCGGATTCACCGGCTCGGCGCCCGGCTGGTGCTGCCCGCAGAAGGGTTCGCATTTGCCGGTTTTCTGATCGTATTGTGGACGCATCACCCGGCAGCCGCTTTGGTTTCGGCAGCCTTGTGGGGATTGGTCGCTGCTTTTCCGCTGGTATTGGCCTTAGCCAGAAAGCACACGCCTTTATCGTTCCGTTTTTCCGTGCTGACATTCGACCAGTTGTACCAGGAATGGCTCCCTTATGGCCTGTTGGCCCTGCTTTGTATGCAGCACTGGTATTATTTCCCCTTGCTTATTGCCCATCTGGTGTTGTTGCGCTCGCCCTACATCACTTATTTTTTTCGTCGAATGGCGCCGCTGCTCCGGGTGTTTTTACTTCCGTTGTACGTCATTCAAAAAAAAGCGCAGGCAAAAGAATCAACGGCCACAACAACCACATCGGCTTCCGAAAATCTCCCCGTCATCGCTGTTGTCAATTTTAATAAACACAAATACACCGAAACGTTTATCTGGGAAATGATTCCCCGGCTCCGTTTCCGGATTTTGTATCTGTACGGAGATGCGCTGCCTTTGTACGACCACGACGGCGGGCATTTTTTATCCGGCTCCCCGAGCCTACAGTTCCTGGCGCGCCTGATCGAAAATGTCTTCAACCTCGGCGATCACTATTTCCACCGGCGCAGCATCATGTCGTATCTGCAAAGCAAACAGGCCAGCCTGATATTCGCCCAATTCGGCCCGACCGGGGTGGAAATGCTGCCCATTGCTGCCGATCTGGGCATCCCGCTGGTTGTTCAGTTTCATGGGTATGACGTATTCCGAAAAGACACCGTGAAGGAACTACTGCCCCAATATCAAACGCTTTTTCAAAAAGCAGCGAGGATCATCTGCGTTTCGGAAATCATGCTTCATCGGTTAAAAGAAATGGGCGCTCCGGCGGAAAAACTGTTTCACCTGCCCGCATTTGTCAGGCTGGATTTATTTCCGTATTCGGATCATGCGACGTTGCCGCCTTCGTTCCTCGCGGTCGGTCGTTTTGCAGAAACCAAAAGCCCGCACCTGAGCATCCTGGCGTTTCAGAAAGTGGTGCAGGAAATCCCGGAGGCTACCCTCACGTTCATCGGCAAAGATGGCGGCGGAGAATTGTTTGAAGCCTGCGTCATTCTGGTAAAAGCATTAAATCTGGAAACACACATTCATTTCCAGGGCGTTCGGGATCACCAAAGCGTAGCGCAGGAAATGGCCCGGCGCCGCATTTTTGTACAGCATTCGCTCACCACGCCCGTCCAGGGAGACATGGAGGGCAAACCTGTCGCCATCATGGAGGCTATGGCAGCCGGTATGGCCATCGTCACCACACAGCATTCGGGTATTGCGGAGTTGATTGAACATGACATTACCGGATTGCTGATACCCGAATATGATATAGATGCAATGGCGCAGGCGATGTTGCGGTTGGCCCGCGACCACGAACTGGCCCGGCGGCTTGGCCGCGCTGCAGGCGAACGCATCCGGCGCGATCCGCTCATCGTGCAAAACCTGGAAACACTGGAAAATCTAATTACGGAATGCTTGATGATGAACACGGATAACCAAGTAACTAATAACGGATAACTACCTATATTTGTAATCTCCAATGCACCCCAAAGCCTGCATCTTTAAAACTGATTTGTAAAAAATGAAAACAGCACTCGTACTCGGCGCCGGCGGCTTCATAGGGAGCCATTTGGTGCGCCGATTGAAATCCGAAGGTTTTTGGGTGCGGGGGGTAGACCGGAAATATCCGGAGTTCTCCCGTTCGGCTGCCGACGAATTTGTCCTCGCAGATTTAAAAAACCCGGCATTGGTCCAGAAAACCTGGATACCGGGCGCGGACGAAGTGTATCAACTGGCAGCAGAAATGGGTGGAGCAGGATTCCTGTTCACCGGCGAACACGACGCCGAGGTGATGCACGATTCAGCGCTCATCAACCTGAATGTGCTGGATCAGTGCACCCGCCAACCGGTTAAAAAAATCTTTTACGCCTCTTCGGCCTGTATCTACCCCAGGTACAACCAGGACAACCCGGAAACCCCGGATTGTTCGGAAGATTCCGCATATCCTGCCGATCCTGACAGCGAATACGGTTGGGAAAAACTGTTCAGCGAACGCCTTTACCAGGCATACAGCCGCAATTTCGGCCTGCACGCCCGAATCGCAAGGTTTCACAATGTGTACGGCCCGGAAGGCGCCTGGACAGGTGGCCGCGAAAAAGCGCCCGCTGCCATTTGCCGAAAAGTGGCACAGGCGGAGTCCGGCGAGTTCGTAGAAATCTGGGGCGACGGCAAACAAACACGCTCTTTTTTATATATCGACGATTGCCTCGACGGCATCCGCGCCATCATGGACAGCGTATCCGGCACACCACTGAACATCGGCTCCGAAGAAATGATCTCGATTGGCGATTTTACACGGATGATTATTGACATTTCCGGCAAAAACCTGCTTGTCAGGCATACAAACGGTCCACAAGGCGTGCGGGGGCGCAACTCGGATAATCGGCTCGTCACCCGGCAAACGGGCTGGACGCCCCGTTATTCCCTCAAAAACGGTATCACTCAAACCTACAACTGGGTTGCCGCCCAGGTGTCAGCCTTACAACCTGCGCCGTGAAAAAGATTGGCATTATTGGTATCGGAAAACTGGGCCTGTGCCTGGCGCTTGAACTGGACAGGGCCGGTTTCGAGGTGATGGGCGTCGATCTCGACCCGGAATATGTGGATCAACTCAATGCCCGCAAATGGAACAGCCCGGAACCCGGCTTGTCGGATTATTTGAAAAATGCGGCTCATTTCCGCGCTGCGACGGATCTCCGCAGTGTCCTGCAAGACGACATTTCCATGCTGTTTGTACTGGTTCCCACGCCCGATGCGCCAAACGGTGGATATGACCACAGTTATATTGATGCATTGAGCCGGGAACTGATTTCGTTCGGACGCCGGGATGCGGAAGTGCATCTTGTGATAGGATGTACCACACTACCGGGCTATTGCGACCAACTCGCCCAACGGCTGGCGCCCTGCCATTATTCGGTGAGTTACAAACCAGAATTTGTGGCGCAGGGAACCATTCTGCAAGACATGGAACAGCCAGATATTGTACTGATCGGGGAGCACGGCGCGGCAGCCGGGCAGGAAATCCAACGCGTATTCGAACGTGTATGCAAGAACAAACCGGCATTTCACCGGATGGATCGCCTGAGCGCCGAAATCTGCAAATTGGCCACCAATTGTTTTTTGACCACCAAAATATCCTTTGCCAATTCCATTGGCGACCTGGCCCTGCGGAGCGGCGCCGATCCGGCCAAAATCCTGGCAGCTATCGGCGGCGATTCCCGCATCGGTTCCAAATACCTCCGCTACGGTTTCGGTTTCGGCGGCCCTTGTTTCCCCAGAGACAACCGCGCCCTGAATCATTTTGCCCGCAGCCGGCAATTCGATCTGCTGCTTTCCCAGGCCACCGACGCGGTCAACAGCCAGCACCTGCATTTTCAGTTTGAACACTGGATGCAAAACAATGCCCCGGAAGATGTGATCGAATTTGATTCGGTTGCCTTCAAAAAAGGATCCGTTTCCATCGAAGAATCCCAACAATTGGCCCTGGCGATGATGCTGGCGAAGGCAGGACGGCGGGTAAAGGTGCGCGACCGGCCGGAAGTGATCGAAACGCTCCGCATACGCTTCGGCGATTTATTCCTGTACCAAACCGAACCCGATGGATAAAACCGCACAAACAACCGTACTCAGCGCCCAAGCGGCGGGTTTCGGTTCGTATCTCCGCGAATTGTGGAATTACCGTCAATTGACGCTGCTGCTGGCGCGCCGGGATTTAAAAGCGAAATACGCCCAAAGCATTCTGGGCATCTTGTGGGCCTTGCTCCAACCCCTGACTGGCCTGCTGATTTTCACCTTTTTTTTCGATAAAATCATCCATATCGAAACACCCCTACCCTACCCGCTTTTTGCTTTTACCGGTATCGTTTGCTGGCAATTTTTTAGTGCCATCGTGTCAACCGCAGGCACTTCGCTGGTGGAATCGCAACACCTCATCAAAAAAGTCTATTTTCCAAAACTGTCCCTGCTGCTGGCAAAAGTCCTGGCAGGCATGGCGGAATTGGCCATTTCTATCGGGCTGCTGCTGTTGATGATGGGGTTGATGGGTCTCAATCCCGGCCTGCGGGCGCTATTTTTCCCTTTGGTTATCCTGTTGATTATCGCAGTCGGTTTGTCAGTGGCCGTCTGGCTGAGCGCCCTGACCGTCCGGTATCGCGATTTTTACCACATCATTCCGTATCTGCTGAATTACGGCATCTGGGTGACGCCGGTGTTTTTTCCCGATACCCTGTTGCCGCAGCAATACGCCTGGGTCATGCACCTCAACCCCATGGCCGCCTGCATCGCCTGTATGCGCTGGGCGCTGCTCGGCGATCCGGCCATAGATGCCGGGTACCTGATGTCGCTTGTTCCTGTTGCCATTTTGTTGATCTCCGGGTTGTGGTATTTCCGAACGATTGAAAACGAAATTTCGGATTATGTTTAAACATCCATCGCATCAACAGCAGTTCGACGAAAAAGGGTATGTCATCCTGCCGCTTTTCCAGCCGGAACAGGTGCAACATCTGCTCGATCTGTACTATGCAACCATCCCGCAGGATCAGGTAAGCGGACTGTATGAAAGCAGCCGGAACAACTCAGCCGAAGTGAACCACCGGATCAATCAGGCGCTTTTTCACGCATTTGAGACGGCCTGCGCGCCCGTTTTCCAGCCCTGCCAACTGTATGGCGGCACCTTTATGGTCAAATCCAGACTGAATTCTGAAGTATTGCCGCTGCACCAGGACTGGAGTGTGGTGGAAGAGGAGCAATTTGACACCTTGTTCGTATGGTGCCCGCTGATCGATGTGGGCGCTCACAACGGCGGACTATTCGTGCTGGAAGGCAGCCACCGGTATTTTCAGACCCTCCGCTCCGGTTCTTACCCAAGCAACCGCTATGTATTGCCGCCTGCATTGCACGATTATGTGCGGGACATTTCCCTGAAAGCGGGCGAGGCCATCCTGTATTCCGACCAACTTTTTCACGGCAGCCATGCCAACAACAGCGACGGCGACCGGATCGTGGCAACGGCCCAGGTGATGCAGGCAGACGCGCGCCTCGTTTATTTTCACAAAGCCGACGATTCGACGGTGGATGTGTACGAAGGTTCCGCCGATTTTTACCTGACACAGATCGACCGCATTGCCAGGGGACAAAAACCTGTGGATATACCCAGACTTTATTCCCGGCCTTACCGGCATGTGCCCGTCACCGATGCCGCGCTGCATGAAAAAATCCGGAAACATTTTGCTCACGCCAAAAACGAAACAGCCATGCCACACCCGATTTTTAAAAATGCCGGACTTCAGCGCGAATTTGACGAAAACGGCTTTGTCGTGATCGATCTCATCGACCGGGATCAGGTAGCCGAACTGCTGGATTTTTACAACAGTCTGCAAAATGAACCTGCCCCGGGAAACGGATTTCAGGTGAGCCTGGACAATGAAAACCCGGAATTTGTGCGGCGCATTTCGACCAAACTGATTGAAACCGTGGAAGCCGATGTGGGTCGCCATTTTGAAAACCACCGGATTTTTACCGCCAGTTTTGTCGTAAAAAAGCCCAACCCGGTCAGCCTTGTGCCACCGCACCAGGACTGGACTTTTGTGGATGAAAACCATTTCTATTCGGCCACGATCTGGTGCCCTTTGGTGGATGTCGATCGGGAAAACGGCGGATTGGGCGCCATCAAAGGCAGCCATTTGTTGTATGACCATGTGCGGCCTTCGCCTTCGCCGCAGTTTGCGCCGCCCTTCCACAACCAAATGGCTGCGGTGATACCATACCTGAAAATCATCGATTTAAAAGCCGGCCAGGCGCTGGTGTTCAACAATAAAACCATTCACGGTTCGCTGCCCAACTACTCCGGGCAGATCCGGGTCGCTTTCGGCATTGGCGTCACACAACAGGAGGCTGCGCTCCGGCATTACTATTTGTTGCCAAATCAGGAAAAACCGCTGATGGAGGCTTACGAAGTAGCGCCGGATTTTTTCCTGCACTACAACAATGCCCGGCTGAAAGCGATGTACGAAGCGGGCGAAAAACCCGCCGGACTCAACAGCGTCGGCGTTTTTTTGCTTCAACCCAGGCAATTTGATAACAACGCGCTGGAGGAACAATTCAGGGCCGCCGGAAACACGGCCGATGAAAACCTGGCTGCACAGGCGGCAGCGCTTTTTGCTCATGGTTATCCCTCCGTCAACCCGCCCTCCGCTGCCCTGCCATTCTGGAAAGTATACACGCCGCTGAACATTTACAGGGAAATAAAATACCGCCTGGGAATATGACGGAACGATCTTTTTTTGAAACATATACGCCGCGCAATATCTGGCTGGAAATGGTTTTCCGGTTTAAAAAACTGGTGCGCGTGCGAACTAATAATCATGCACGGCCCGCAACTGCCAAAGCCTACGATCCCGGACACGCCCAAAACGTCGGGCAGTTTTACAATCAAAACCATGAACATTTTTTGGAGGCTTACGGGCAGGTTATTCAGGCTTTTCGCACAAAAGATGTCAACGGCTTGCTGGATTATCAAATGCACAGCATGGGCCTGCAGGCTGGTCAGCGCCTGCTCGATGCCGGTTGCGGTGTGGCTGCCCCCGCCGTGTATTTTGCCAGTCAAATCCAATTGAACATCGACGCGGTCACCATTTCCCAAAAACAATACGAAGCGGCCATCGGGAATGTGGCCGAAGCCGGTCTCGACAGCCGGGTAAAAATTATTTGCGCCGACTATCACCGGTTGCCGGATGTATTGCCGCCCGGAGCGTACGACGGCATATATTTTCTCGAATCTTTCGGCCATTCCCGGGATAAAAAACACCTTCTGGATGTGTGCTGGACGATGCTGAAACCCGGCGGCTTCGTGTACATCAAAGACCTGTTTCGCAAAGTGCCGCTTGCGCCGGAGCATACCGCCATCATCGACCGCGAAATTCGAAAAATTGACACCGCATATCATTACGAAGTGGCGAACCTGAACGATGTGCTGGACTGGATGCGCGGCAAAGGTTTTATGCTGGATTTCCTGAAATCCATCGCCCTGAAACCGGAAGATTTTGAAAACCTGGACATCTCCAATATTTTCCAGGAACTGACCGGCATTGCCACCATCGACAACTGGGCCGAATATGTATTCCCGGTTGATTTTTTCGAGATAAAATGTATCAAACCCGATTTTGATTTGTCGGAACGGCCCGACCGGCATTTTTTGCAAAATATTTCACAGCAAAGCCATGAATAAGACTGCCATGGAAGTTCTGGGGCTGAGCAAAACCTACAAACGGACAGGCCTTCCCGTGTATCGCAACCTGCGGGAAGATATCCGGCTCTGGTGGAAACGTTTGAAAGGGGTGTTGAGCAGGCAGCAAACCGGCACGTTTCACGCCTTGCAAAACATCCGTTTTTCTTTGGAAAAAGGAGACGTGCTCGGCGTCATCGGGCGAAATGGGGCCGGCAAAAGCACCCTGCTGAAAATACTCGCGGGCATTGTGAAGCCAGATTCCGGCACGGTTACCTACCAGGGCAGACTGGTATCGATCCTTGAATTGGGCGTCGGATTTCACCCCGATTTGACTGGCAGGGAAAATGTTTTTCTGAACGGCATGTTGCTCGGCATTCCCCGAAAAAACATCGAGCAGCGTTTTGACGAGATTGTGTCGTTTAGCGAACTCGGCGCGGCCATCGACGAGCCGGTGAAACATTATTCTTCGGGCATGTACCTGCGCCTGGCCTTTTCCGTGTTTACCCACTTTGAAGCGGACATCCTGCTGCTCGACGAAGTGATGGCGGTGGGCGACCTGGCATTTCGCCAGAAAAGCCACCGACAGATTTCGGCGCTGGCCAATACGGGCACGACTATAATAATCGTCAGCCATGACCCCGAACAAATTAAAGGCCTGTGTAACAAGTGTTTATGGATCGAATCCGGCGAGGTGGCCGCTTTCGGAACACCTTCGGAAGTGGTGGATGCCTATATTGAAAAATGCTTTTTTAAAGAAGGCGGCATCCTGCAGGAAAGCGATATGCTGATGGAGCGGCATCAAACGACCTGGGGAAAAGGCCTGCGAATCATGGATGAAATCGTCATGCTGCGGTTCAGTTGTAAAGCCGCCCAAAAAAACATCGATGCCGAGATTACGACCTCGGACGATATTGAAATTGCAATGGAGTTTCAAAAACTCCACGACGAACACGCGATAGACCTGGGTATTTCCATACTTTCATTGTACGGCGCCTGGGTGCTGGCCGACAGTTCCGGCATGTACACAAAATTTGACGGCGTAGTCAGGCGTTCAGGTACTTATATCGCCAGGTGTATTGTGCCGGCCGGGCGTATCAACTTCGGTATTTACCAACTCGGCCTTTTAATCTCCCGGGAAGAAGCGCTGATCTATCAGGATCAGGCCCTGCTGAATCTCAAAATACGTTATGAGGATGCGCCCGGCGTCAAAGGCCATTTGGCCAGCCATGCCGGCAGCCTCGTCAAGCCGCCCGGTATTTGGGAAATTCAATACCTGACACCATGATACGCACAACAGAAACCGTTTTATGCATCCTTGCGCTCTCCCTGAGCACCCAGGCAGTAGCCCAAACCACGCTGTCGCTGAGCGCCGGCCTCGCCGCATCCTGGCAAACCACCAAGCTATCAAGCCAGCGCTACACCACCCATCCGCTCTTTGCGCCTTCGGCAAATATAGCCGTCGACATCCCGATCTGTTCGCAGTGGACAATTCAACCCGCCTTTGGTTTTATTCAAAAAGGTGGTGATTTTCCATTGGATTACACCGGGCCGAGTGCGGGCGGGTACACGCTCCGCATCAACGAACTGGAGATAGCTGTGCGGGCCAGATACCGAAAGACAGGAAAACGCCTCGATACATACCTGGCGCTCGGACCATACGCCGGTTTTTTGCTCAGTAAAAAAATTACCAACAATGGTCAGACCATCGACGACAACAGCCCTTACCGCGCGGCAGAATTTGGACTCAGCCTGGCGCCCGGCATTGAAATGCACGTTAAAACTGCCCTGCTTTTTATCGAAGCAAAGTACCTGCTCGGTATAACTCAGGTCAACGACGATGCAAACAGTCCGGTGCTGGTAAAAAACAGGTTGCACAGTGCCGGCTTATCGGCGGGATTCAGATGGCCGATCGGCGGCAAAAAAGAATAACAGCATGGTACATCTGGCGCATTTGGTCAATCCCTTCTGGTCGGTAGCGGATGCAGCGATGTGTTTTGCCCAGTCGATCACTTTGGAGACGATGCGCATCGCTCGCGACGAGGCCTCGAAAGCTGGCGTAGAGGTCGAATTGCTGAGCGCGCAGTTTCCAGAAGACCACGCGGCTGTCCCCGACTTTTTTACCAAAACGCCCGATCTGGAGCGTTCTGCCGCCGATTTTCGGGTTTTCAGCAGGCCTAAAAAACTGCCGCTTATCGCAGACTTACTCGACAGATTATATCAGGCTACAGAAGCGCCGTATCTGATTTACACCAATGTGGACATCAGTGTGCAGCCGCATTTTTACCTGGAAGTTGCCCGAAAAATAGATTCCGGACTCGATGCAATTATCATCAACCGGCGGCGTCTGCCCGACCATTTCCACTCGCCGGATGAATTGCCGCAGATGTACGCGCATCCGGGATTCCCGCATCCGGGTTTTGATTGTTTTGTATTTCGCCGGGAACTTTACCCACTGTTCCGGTTGGGGCACGTTTGCATCGGAATACCCTTCGTGGAGATTACCTTGTCGCAGAATTTGTTCTGTTATGCGCGCAAATTCGAACTGTTTGACCGGGATTTCCTCACTTTTCACATTGGCATGGAGATTTTCAAAAAAAGGGATCCCGAGTATTTACAGTTTAATAAAACGGAATTCCGGAAATGTGTCGAGCTGCTTTGGCCCGACCTGGATTCCAGGAAATTCCCCTGGGGCGAGCGTTCTTTTTTTTACCGGATGATACGCTGGGGCCTGCACCCCTGCATACCGATCAGGCTGGCGCTGATGCTGGAAACGCGACGACGCTAAGCGGTGTTTGGTGTTTGGTGTATGGTGTTTGGGGGTGCTTCGTTTTTGGCATTTAACTCCAATTCCCACGCGAGTTTTTTACCACAACGGACACAAAGTGGTTTCACAAAGGACACTAAGCGTAGAGTTGACCGCATTTTTCAAGTCATTTGCGATGTTTATGCCAGAACCACAGAAAATACTAAGCGGAATGCGGTCAACTCTACGCTTAGTGTCCTTTGTGAAACCACTTTGTGTCCGTTGTGGTAAAAACAACTTGTGTGGGTATTGAGGTTAAATGCCAAAACAACAAACATCGCCAAAAGCGGAGTGCCCGAAACACCAAACACTAAACACGAAATTTCCCTGCGGCTCGTATAAACTTCCCCGCCTGTTGAAAAAAACGCGCTTTCCCCACCCGGGCGCGTACAAACCCGTCTTTTTCCTGTGAAAAAATCTCGTATCCCATTTGTTCGTTCATTCGGGCAATAGCCGTGGCATCGGGGTGGTATTTGGCTTCCAGCGTTTCGAGCTGCAAGGTGTCAAAAGCAAATTCCATCAGCAGCAGAATGGCCAGAGCGGGCAAAATACTTTCAACCGTTTCGGGATGCCCGACAAAGCCCCCAGCCTCGCCACTGAGATTGTTTCGGTCGATATTTTTGATGTGAAACAGTCCAAAAGGTCGGTCTGCCGCCGTGGCCACGAAGTACCAGTCGTTTTCCGGGTGCAGGCGCCCGAACCAGTTGATTTGATCGGGCGCTTCGATGATTTCTTGAAACTGCATACGGGTACGGACGAATTCCTGGTTTCGCCACTGCCGCACCAATTCCAGGTGTTCCGCTTCCAGGCGGATCAGTTCAATGCCGTAACCGGATAGGCGCATCAGGTTTTGTTTTGAATGACAAATGGTGGTCGTCCAATTCCGATGGTGTACAGATTGGAGATATAGGCGCCCAGAATACCCAGGCTCATCAGGATCATACCGGAAAAAAAAGTGATGGCTACGATCAGGGCGGAAAAGCCCAACTGGGCGCCGACGGTGAGTTTGAGGGTCAGAAAATAAATGCCCATGCCGAAGGAAACAGCCGCGAAAAAAAAGCCCAGCCAGATGATAAAACGCAAGGGCAAGGTACTGTACAGCAGCAGGATTTCAAGCGCCAGGCTCAGGAGCCGTACAAAGGTGTATCCCGACTTTCCGTGCCGGCGTTTTTCGTGGCTGACTTCGACGCGAAGGATGCCCGAACTTGCCCACGAAAGCACGGGGTCGATGTGGTTCAGGAGCCGGAGTTCTGTGGGCAGGCGTTTTATGAGGCTGGAATGCAGGAGGCGAAAAGAAGAGCCGTCGGGGAAATCGAGGGCAACTTTCCGGAGCAGCCGGCGGAAAATCCGGGTGCCGAAATCGTGCAACCGGCTGTGTTGCGGCGCTGCAAACACCCCGTATATGAGGGTGGATTCCCGGTCGCCCGCAGCGTCCAGCAGTTTTGGAATTTCCTCTGGTGGCGCCTGCAGGTCATCGTCCATCGTAATGATCCATTCACCGGAGGCTTCCAGGAGGCCGCAAAAAGTAGCCGCCTGTTGCCCGGCATTTCGGGCCAGGCGGATGCCCGTGACCTCGTTGCCGTGCCCGGATTTTAGTTTTTGTATCAGCGGCCAGGAATCATCCGTACTTCCGTCGTCCACAAAAACCACCTCGAAGCTTATGTTTTTGCCATCCAGCACCGTTTTGACCCGCAGAAAAAGCGCCTCCAGCGTGGCGCGCCCATTGAAGACCGGAACGACCACCGACAAGTATGGTTTGTAGTTTGTCATGGCGTTGTTCTGTGTCATTTAAATTATTGAATATTCGAGGATGCGAGTATTTGAGTATAAATGATTCGTTATCAGTCAGATACTCGAATACTCGAATCTTCAGATACTCAAAAAAATTAGGCGACTTTGTACGTATTTAAACTTCAATGATTTCCGGGCAATACAGAGGTCCCGCATCAGTCAGCATACTTGCCCAGGAAAAACCGACGCCGAAACCGCAGAGCAGGAGTTTCCTGCTTTCGGCGCTCAATTCGCCGGAAAGCCTGCTGCAAAGTGTTACCGGTATGGTGGCGCAACTTGTATTTCCAAAAAGGGAAAGTGTTTCCGGGGCTTTTTCCGCCGGAATGCCTAATTTTTTTTGCAGACTTTGATTCAGAATCTGGTTGGCCTGGTGAAAAATGTAATAGTCCGGCGCATCGGAAGTAATACCCGCACTTTCCAGCAATTCCCTGATATTGGGCGCTACATAGCGGTAAGAATAATTGAACACATCGATGCCGCTCATGGCTAAATGAACGGGTGCGCGAAGTATGCCCGGGTCTATTTCCTTTTTGTCGAGACTTTCCGTCGAGAACGGGTTGCGGGCGCCGCCGCCTTCCACGCGGATAATGTTTGCCCCCCCGCCATCGGCGCCCATATTGAAATACATGGGTGCTGCGTCTGCTTTCCTTTCCAGCAATGTAGCAGAACCGCCGTCTGAAAAAATCGGCAGGGTACTTCTGTCCTGATCCGACAGGAGCCGGGTAATAGTGTCGCCGACTAACAGCAAACCCCGGTCAGTTCCGGTAGTTTGCATCATACCTGCCAGGGTGGCAAGCCCGTACACATACCCGGCGCAGCCCTGATTGATGTCCAGCAAAAAAGCCGAGCGCTCCAGTCCCAACCTTTGCTGGAGCAGCATGCTGTTGCCTGGCAACAGGTAATCGGGCGTTTGTGAAACAAAAACGAGCGCGCCGATGGAGGTCGGCGATATATCCAGCGACGAAAGAATGCGCCGCGCCGCCGCCGCGCACAGGTCGGAAGCGCAGATGTCCGGCGGCGCCACCCGGCGAAATCCGATACCTGTTTTCCGAACGAGTTCCTCCCGTTCCGCAGGTTGCAGATTCTGCAAATCCAGGTTACTGACAACCTGGCGCGGCACCGTAGCCGCAATTGCGCTTATGTTTATACCTGAAACAGAGAACAATGACATCAGACTTGCAATTTTCCGGCGACCAGATGGTAAAGATCTTCCACCGTTGTGGAGCCTCGTAGTTCGTCAGCCGTGACCGGCACACCATAGTCTTCTTCAAAACCGACCACCACCACAAGCGCCTGCAGAGACGACCATTCCGGGTGCTCCCGGAAGCGGCTGGCAGCCTTGAATCCACCCGGAAAAGGGCTGTCAAATTTGTCGGAAAGATGGTCGATAAAGGATTGGATTTCAACGGATTTTGTTTCCATTTTAAAACGGTTTGGGACTTGAACCACACTACCGGACATTTTTCAAATTGCTGTTGTATGGTACCGCCGAACCCCTGTTCGGCAACCAACGCCGAACAGGGGTTCGGCGGTACTTTTCAGCAACAGTCTGAAAAATGTCCGGTAGTGTGGACTTGCACACGCGAAAACTGGCTTCCGCATGACAAAAAGTGGTTAAAAATGAAAAATCACACAACTTCTCTATAAAATTATGTCAGTTTCTCAAATAAAAAGATATAATTTTAAGCCGTAAAGATTAATCAGTTTTTTTCAAAAACCAATTTGCCGTGGAAAACAAACCTTGCCACCTGTATTTTATTGCAGCTGCACTGTTTTTGCTCACTTGTGCACAGGGCTGCAAGAAGGACAATCCTTTCCGTAAAATATTTCAAAAGGACAACAGAATTGAATTGGAACAGACCATCACTTCGACGGTACGCCCGACGGACAGCCTGTTTATTCGGTTCGATAAAAACTGGAAGAAGTTAGTGAGCCAAAGGGCGGAACTGCTGCGACCGGTCAAATTTCTTGACCTCAATCAGGTGAAAACGCCCTGGAATCCGCTGGTGATTTCAGACTGCGTTTTTTCGCCCGGCGCCGGCGCCAATGTGCCGCAGGTGGATATTTCCTGGGTGGAAGATTTGAACCAGACGGGCGACGCGCCGATCCGGGTCGATCTTGCCCTGCTCTACCGCGGATACGAAAATGATACCTACACGACCGTTTTTCCAGTGGAAAGTCAGAAGCGGTTTAACATGCCACTCAACAGCAAACTGATTGCGGATAGCGCTGCGGTGTTGATTGCCGGCGCTGCACTGTTTCCCAAACTGACCCATTATTCGCTGGAAAATCTGGTTGCAACTACGGATAATACCCCCTCGGTTCAGTTCCAAAAAAAGACGGAAAATTTGAAAAAATACCACATCGTGCTGGAAGAACTGGGGCCCGGACTTTCGTACAAACTCCGGGTGTGCCGCTTCAACGGCGAAACCTGGCAGGAAGAAAAGCATTATGTGTTTTCGACACCCATTTGTACGCAGAAGTTCTAGATTTTGAAAAACAAGCAACCACACCGCAGGTCGCCGGATTTGGCAACGTTATTGACAACGTTGGGGTTGTATCAAAAGGCCCAGCGGGCCTATATCTTTGTAGTAAAGCCACAGAAAATTTCATCCGGCCCAGCGGGCCGGTATTTATTGGATGAAGATACCGGCCCGCTGGGCCGGGTACCAAATTTAATCCGTCAGCCCTACAAAGATATAGGCCCGCTGGGCCTTTTGAAAGAACCTCAACGTGTAAAATGCATAGCCCAGGCAGGTATGCTGATGCTCCTTACCTGCGTGTTGTTGCTATCCGCTTGCGGTAAAAAAGTTGATTTCAATAGTACCAAACGAACGGACAACGGAAGCGACGCCTCCAACCGGCAACAGATGGACAGTCTTCATTTATATTTTAGCGAGCACTGGAAGTCCCTGATCAGTACGCAGAAAGAATTGGGAAAACCGGTTGTTGTTTCACCGGCTTTGGCAGACTGGCAACCGGTGGTGTCGTCCGATTGTGTTTTTTCGCCTGAAGCAGGCGCTAAAGTGCCGCGTGTTATTATTTCCTGGGTGGAAAAAAGTAAAAGCAGGCAAGAGATGCCGCTCAGGGTAGATATTTCCAGCTTGTATCAGGCATTTGAGCAGAACCGCTATTCATCCGTTTATCCTGTTAAAGGTCAACAGCGGTTTATGTTGCCGCCCAACAGTGCATTGATAGAAGATACCGCCGCAGTGCTCAAAGCCGGGATTGCTTTATTCCCCAAATTGGAAGCGTGGCGAATATCCGATTTGCCGGATACCGCAGCAGATGAAACAGTGCAGCAACACCACCTTATTTTAGAAGATTTGGCACAGGGCCGCTCTTATACCATCCGGATTTGCCGGTATACGAACGAAACCTGGACCGTGATAAACCAATACGTTTTTAACACCCAAACTTGTGTGCAAAGATTCTGATCTGCGCAACCCAAATTATTATATTGAAAGTTGAGATGTTGAGCATGTTGATGGTTTATAAAACATTGGTAATCAGATTACTGAACTAGATTATCCTTCAAAACCACTTTGTGTTGATTATAAATATGCAACCTGATCATAGCATGAAAGTATTATTTTTCCAGCCTCTCCGGTTCGCCCTCCTGGCGGGTTTACTCCTTTTTGCCGGCGTTCAAAGCGCTCAGGCGCAGGTGCGGACCTCCTGGTTCGACATCAATCCTTCCAATTCAAACCTCGATCCCTCCGATCCGAACGGCGCCAGCGGAGGCCGCATTCACCACCTGGGTGCGACCAACGACCTGAGCCTGATTTTTGCCGCTTCGGAATGGGGCGGACTCTACCAAAGTTTTAACCAGGGCGTTACCTGGGTGCGGATCAACACCTTTGCGCCAACGGCTACCTGGGATGTAAAATTCCAGCCCGGCAGCAACACGCGGGTGTATGCTACTTCTTTTTTTGATGGCCGCGCAAATGCCACATCGGGTATCAATATCAGTAATAACGCCGGAGCGACCTGGACAACCGCTCCGGGGCCGCCTACTGCGCGGTTATTCAACTGCAGAAGCGGCAATGCAAGGGCAGAGCCTTCCGCATGGCAAATTGCCGTAAATCCCAGTGCGCCGCGCACCGTTTTTGTCGGCACCAACTGCGGTCTGGCCCGCAGCATCGACGGCGGCGCCACCTGGAACTATATCGACCCCAGCCCCGGCGACTTTGCAGAGCAGGTGTATGCTGTCATCACACCCGCCAACCAGATCGTCGATGTCATCACCGACAACGGCCATTTTCACTCCACTGATAACGGCGCTACCTGGACGCCCGTACCGGCGGTCGCCAACCCCGGCCCGGTTTCCGGCAACAGCGGGCCGGGCAGCTCGCTGGCTGCATCCCCGAGGGAAAACTATGTGCTGTTTGCATCCAACGGCGCCAATATCTGGGAGTCCGACAATGCCGGCGTCACCTGGCCCACTTCCCTGACGCTGCCGCTTCGGCCCGGTGGTACATCGAATGTGCAGGGTAGAATACCTTTTGTGAAAACCAACCAACTCAGTAGTTCCACCCAGTTTGATGTGTGGTACGGAGACATAGATGTTTTTAAAACAACAGCCACGACACCTTCTACCCTGGCGCCCGGCGGCGTTGCCCGGGCGCCCCTGAACAACTGGCAAAACGTTCAAAGCGGCGCGCACAACGACCTCGGTGACGTGCTTTTTGACCCCCGTTTTGGTTCCGGCGCATGCCCGACCTGCCTGGCAACCGACGGCGGCATTTTTCGCAATACCAATAACAATAACCCGAGCTGCCAAACACCCTCCTGGGAACAACCGAGCGGCACCCCCCACGCTACCTGGATATGGGGCTTCGACGGGGTACAGGTTTCAGCCGGGGTGCATGCGCTTACGTATGGGTTGCAGGATGCAGGAGGCTGGGCGACTACCGATGCCCGGGAAGGATTCAGCAACGTTGTTCCGAACTGGAACAATTATGCCTGTTGCGACGTGTCGGATAATGCTTCACAATCGGGCAGTTTTCTTTCGGTGGAAGGGTTTTTCAGTCCTGGAAGGGGATTCCGGCTCTTTCGCAGAAATGCAGACGGGGGAGGCAGCAGTGAAATCCCGAATTATCCCAGCGTCGGAAATATTAATTCGTTCATTAGCAATAAAGAGGTCGTGCGATTTGGCAACAATGCTTACGCTGTAGCCATGTCCGACGGCCTGTTTATTACCAACGATGTCACCGCCGGCACCATTTCCTGGACATCGCTCGGGGCGCCCACTGTGCCTGCGGGCGCTACATCGGGCGTTGGCGGGATAAAAGTGGCGACGGTGGGCGATAATACTAATTTCTATTACTTCACAGGAAGCGGTAATCCGGACGGCGCGCCGGGACTGGTTTTCCGCAGAACAGCTAACGGCGCCTGGACGCAACTGCAACTGCCCCGAAACATCAATAGCATTTCCGTGTACGATGTCGATCCGAACAACGGCAACCGATTGACCATTTCCGGTATTAATGCAGTGACCAATCAATTCAGTTTTCATCGAACGACCGATTTTGGCGCGAGTTGGACTGCCATTCCGGCCCTCGATAACCTGATGACGGGCGGCACATTTGTCAATCGCTCCAACATCGGCCCAACGGCGTTTACCGGTTTCACTGGTTACTGGCAACCTTTTATGGTGCAATACAACCCGAGGGATCCGACCACACTCATTGCCGGCGCTGCCGATGCGGGCATTTTCCTGTCGCTGGACGACGGCGCCAACTGGCAACTGATCAGCAGGCCGACGAACCCGAATTCTACCTCTCCGCATATTCCGAGGCCGGTTTCTGCCTACTTCAGCCCGGGCCGCTTTGCGGGAACAACTTCCTCTTTCGACGTGTGGATTGCCACGCGCGGGGCAGGGGTGGTGAAGGCGGTGATCGAGCGTTGAGGCTGGGCTTGTGCCAAAAGCCTTACACTTGAGCATTCGATCATAAAGTGTCAAATAATGTTTTGGTCAGGTACTAAAGTTGACAATTTTTTAGAAGTTGTCAACTTTTCTCATTGCATTTAGCAACAATAATTTGGTCCGAAAAATTTTTCTTCGCCTTAGACTTCAATGCAGGGCCTTCCCTAATCCTCGGGATTCAATGACGCAATAATACTAAGCGCAAGCAGGTTTTTCGGCGCTTTTTGCAAAGCTGCATTGGCGAGGCGGTACGCATCATTTGTTTTGCCGCTTCGGAAATAATACGCTGCACGGAAAGCGTCGAATTCTGCATTGGCCGGAAATCTTTTTTGGGCGCTCTCTGCGAGCGCGCCCAGGCTTTCGACATTGTTGTTCTGGAGGTACGCTTTCCCCAGCAGTACGAACGCCTGTTCCATTTGCGGGTCGAGCAATACTGTTTTTTCAAGGTATTGTACAGCCAGATCGCTCTGACCAACCGTGAAATACAAACCGCCGAGGCAATAGTAACCATCCGGATTAAACGGTTCGAGTTGCTGTGCTTTAATAAAGGCGATCTCGGCCTTGTCGAATACTTTTTCTTCGGCAAATAATTTTCCAACAGAAATCCAGGCCCACCCGAAATCCGGGTAAATGTCGATGGCCCGCATGTAAGCCTGCATGGCTTCCTGTTTTAATGCGCGGTGCTGCGTTTCAGACGACACAGCCTGGCTTTCCCGGTACAGCATCACACCGAGTGTTGCCTGGGCAGCGGCATTGTTTTCCATGTATTGTATCCGGTTTTTGATGAGGGTCACGTCATTTTCCCAATCGAGGTTGGCCACCCAGGTGCGCGCAAAAAAAGCGACGCAGAGCAACAAAAGCAACCCGACCATCACCCGGCTGCGAAGGGTCTGGAATGCAGGACGCTCCAGGGAAACACCGCCCAGAAACCAGCATATTTCCATCATAATCAGGGAAATACCCAAAGACGGAATGAACAGGTACCGGTCGGCCATGGTATCCGGCGCCAGCACAAAAAAATTGGAATAGATCGAATACGTCAGCGCAAAAAAGAGCATGCCGAATACGGCCGGTCTTTTGTTTTTCCAGTTTTTCCAGAAAAAGTATGCGCCCCCGGCCAATAGGGCCACGTTGGCCCAGGTTTCCATATCCATCCAACCTTTCAAACTGATCTGGTTATAACCATACAGGTGAACCAGCGGATGCGGGAAAATAAAAAGCAGCAGGTAACGCCCGATATTGACCAGCGAAGTGGGAAATACCTTGCCGGGTTCGCTGGTCCAGAGGAAAATATTATTGAGCACCGTGGAATCCATCATCACGGTTTCCTGTGTCGCCGGGCGGCCTGCGGAAAAGGTAAACCAGTATAAAACGCCTGCGCACAGAACGGGGATCAGAAATGACCAGGCCAAACGTTTGTGCCCGGCAAGGCCCCTGAACCACCAGACTATCGGCGCAAGGGGCAACAAGGTGACGGCATTTTCTTTGGCGAGCAGGGCGGTTGCGAACAACAACAGGGCGCAGGCCACTTTGAACCAGGAACCGGATTCAATACCTTTTACCCAAACGATGATGGCCCATAATCCGAAAAACAGTGCCAGGATTTCATCCCGGCTTTTGATGTTGGCCACGACTTCCACATGCAGCGGATGTACGGTAAAAATCAGGGTGGTAAAAAATGCGAACAATATGTCTGTACCGGGAAATACAAAACGGATGAACTGATATACCGTAAGGCAGGTGGCGGCATACCACAATACACTGAATAAATGCCCGTAAAACGGATTGTGGTGGAAAAGTCCGTATTCCAGCGCAAACAGCGATTGGGTGACGGGGCGATACACGTTTTTATTGGGTACGCTCACCCGTTGCGT
>JALHMA010000056.1 GCA_022844265.1 Saprospiraceae bacterium
TGATGTTTGTGCCCGCTATTCCGAAGACAAGACAACGGCGCCCAAAGGCGGCTATCTCGGTTTTTTTGGCATCAATCGCTACCAACGTTCCTTCGAAGACGCGGCATTTGCGCTGGAAAAAGACGGTGATTATTCCGCTCCGGTAGAAACCAGCCTCGGCTGGCATATCGTCAAACGGGTGGGCCGCCGCCCGATCGGCACTTTTGAAAGTACCAAACGCGCCCTTTCGGAACGGATCAAACGCGACAGCCGCAGCGAAATTTCCAAACAAAGTATGATTACGCGGATCAAAAAAGAAGGTCGTTACCAGGAATACCCCGATGTGCTGGCCAAATGGTCGGCCCGCCAACTGGATACCGTTTTTCTGACGTTCAAGTGGAAGGCAGATCCTAGCAAACCGCAGGATGTTCTGATGCGATATAATGACAATACCACCTTCACTGTTGCCGATTTTGAAGATTACTGCGTAAAAGCCGGACGCGACCGGATGCGCGGCGCTGGAATGCCCGCACAGGAAACCATTCAGCGCCTGTTTAAAAACTGGTCTGACGAAGTAGCCATGCAATTTGAAGAAAGCCAGTTGGACAAAAAATACCCGGACTTTCATTCCCTGATGCGCGAGTATGAGGAAGGTATTTTGCTCTTTGAAGCCCTGAAACTCAACGTTTGGGACAAAGCCAACAATGATTCCATCGGCCTGGAACAATACTACAAAACGAACCTGAGCCAAAAATACAAATGGGACGAACGCGCCAGGGTCAGCATTTATACCCTGAAAACGGATGACCCAAAAACCGGCGAAAAAGTGCGCCTGCTCGCTTCCAAAAAACCTGCGGCAGACGTGCTCAAGAAAATGAACAAGAAGACGGAAGTGGTTTCCGTGATGGAAAAACTGTACGAAAAAGGTAAAAACAAAGACCTGGGCGCTTTCTGGTCGGCCGGTTCGGTTACCAGTGTCAAAACGGACGCTGCCACCAAAACGGCTTTTTTCCTGAAAATTGAGGAAATCGTCCCTCCCACTCCGAAAGCGCTTTCAGAAGCGCGGGGTTACGCGGTTGCCGACTACCAGGACTACCTCGAAAAGCAGTGGATCGATGATTTGCGCAAAACCTACACCGTGCAGGTGAATGAAGCAGCGCTAATGAGTCTTGTGAAGAAATAAGTTATTGGTTATTGGTTATTTGTGTGGTAAGGCTTGGCTTGGGTATTTGATTAAGCCAGGCCTTACCACACGAATAACCAATAACGGATAACTAATAACTACTTTCTCTTTGACAGGAATTCTGCTCGCCAACCCGGCGACCGCTAAGGCGTCATTTCTGCTTTGCTCGGTGTTCCCGCACCCCAACTCACCCGCCCAAAGCGCCGCAGCAGTATCTTTTTCACCCTGCCGCAGCGCTTTGGATTGCTGGACGGGAATTGCAAGGCAAACACCTGCTCCGACGGATAGCAGAAGCCCGTTTTTATTACACGTGTGGTTGAGCGGAACTTCGTTTCAAGGTGAATAAATTTTCGTCAAAGTGATTTTTTCTATACGAAATCATCTTTTCGAAGTCGGAAACCGACGGGTAAATGCCTACGAAAACACCATTACTTAATTCTGGATGTACAATACCGGAACAACTGAAAACTTGTCCATCCTCTCCTAAAAATGCTAAAAGCAAATCCAGATCAACAGAAAAAGTATCGCCTTCAAAAGCCTCATCTTCATGTCTTTGTCCACTGCATTTCGCTCCGTATATCCGCCATTCAATGATTTCGGTTTGTCGAGAAGAAATGAAAAAGGTATTGGTTGCATATTCACGTTGATGTTTTGCAAGCCAGTCAAGATATACTTTACCTCCAACGAATTCCCAGGAACATTCAGGGATAGCGTATTCTCCAAAAACAGACCAGGGCTGTGGGATAAACATCAGCTGTAGTATGAGATGACGCTCTCTTCTTTTTTCAGCCTCTTGGTTCGGGTAAAAATAAAGATATGCCCCTCCACTATTAGATTGACAGGACAAATGGCCATCAATTAAGTGACACCCCGCTCTATTTGCGTTAAAAAAACTGATACCACTTATACTTTTCCCAAGACAGGTATTCAAGTTTACAATGTCAGTATCTGGAAGGAGGTGTTTGATAGTGTGATTCAGCATATTAATTATCAAATCTTATTTTAAATTTTTGTTGTAGATCATCAAATTCATTAGCATTAGATGGACCAAAGTAAAAAGCGATAGTCTTGCTCCACCCTGTGCCTGATTCAGAATAAGTCTCCATGTATACTGCTAAATTAGCCTGTTGTATTGTCAAGATTTTGAAAACAGGATTTCCATTATGGAGAAAAACCTGAACGCTACCAAAAGTATTTTTCAAGTCCTGAAAAAACGTTTGACTACTAACCCCATCCAACTTAGCGCCATGAGGATAGCCAAGCCATTCCAACCTATTCCTTATTTCCAAAACACCGAATCTTGTACGTAAAGTTTCATAAAATTTTACAACAAACTCTGATCCCAAATTTTTGGCCTCTTTCATCACCTTGTACACTTTTTTCAGCAACACAGACTTTTCATAAAGTGAATTCGCTATACTCGGAATTTTCGCCCATGGAATAAATGCATCTGCCTCATTGAGTACTATATCGAGTGTAGTCCAAAGCCCTCCAAGCCAATCCCCGTCTTTAAATTGTTGAATCGCCAATGGCCCTACGGTTACTAATATCCCACCAGGTATTTGATCAATAAGCACTTCTTTAAGCAATATTTCAATCTGTTCTCCCAATATTTCCCATACAGGATCATCAAAATCTATTGATCCGAGTTGCATATCTTCAATCATCTCATTTCCAAAAGCATCATCGCTTGCCAACATTTTCACATAACTTTTCGATATCATCCTTGCTAAATTCAGGTTATTTTCTGTGTCTGAATGTAAGGCAATAAAGCCTGCATTTTCGAAAATACGGTTAACGTTGTCAATCAAAAAATAGATTTCCGCAGCGCTTGGAGATATTTTCTCCCGAAGATATTGCAATTGTTGAAAAGCCAATGGGTTGCCAATCAGAGTACCAAACATTGATGCATTTAGCCGAACTTCCCCCGACATCGCAAACCGCATCACTGCCAGCGCATGAAGCCGTGTCTCTTCCGAATCCTGTTGTGTCACAGCCTGCACAACAGCAGCGCCTGCACTTCCATATTCATTGATAAAGGCGAGCAATTCCTCCTTGGTCTCTTTGTTCTGAATCAGCCATATCATGGACGCTGTACTTTGAGGTGAAGTACCATTGATGGACATCAGGTCATTCCACAAATCTTCGGATATTAGGCCGGAATGTAATAAGTCACTGATGTAGTCGCCGCCATTGCTACCGCCGTTGCCGGAACCTACACTACTGCCGCCGCCATTCCCATCGACCGGCCCTGTGTAATTACAAATCCATTGGTTGTATTGGTCAAAGTAACATCCTGTCTGAGGGGTAAGTATCGTTCCAAAGCCGGCCGAATTACCATCGCAGAAATAGTAGGTGTGGCAAAATAAACTGCGCTCTTCAGTATGTTCAGAAGTAAACACCTGGTGTAGTTCGAAGCAAAAAGTGATGGAGTTTTGGCAACGCTCTGTTAAAACGTTTTGCAGATTGTCATCTTCTAGATTTTTCAGCCATAAAATATATGCTTCTGATGTTTCCCCAAAAAGATTCAAATCCAGTTCTACCAGTACGCTCACTACGAATCCCAATCCGAGTATTTCATCGGTGTGAATATTTATGAGTGAGTCGACCAAAGGGCGGGTGTATAAATGGCTGGTCCATATCCCGTCCGATAACTGTGTCGCTATCAGGAATCCCTGTACAGCATCCGCATTCAAGTGTGCAAAAGGCAGAAAAATGACAGGCTTTTCTGTGGCTGAATTCGTGTAAGCAATCGCACCGTTCCAGTGGGGGTATCCAATATCCGCTACCAGGTTGGAAATGTAATGATGGGCAATATTCTTTTGAAGGAGTTCATAGGCAAATGCGTCCAGAGACTGCTGTGCATCGCGACCGGAAAGCCTTGGTACAACATGTGGATTGTTGCGGGATGCGAAAGAAAAATCAAAAAAATGGATTTCTGTTGGAGATGTGAGGAGATGACGAGCCTCCTCAAAACTGATCTGCTCTTCTTCGGATTCCGAATTGAAATCTTTCTGACAGGAAAAAATACTTAGGCAGGCAAAGAGTAATAGTAATAAAAGGCCCCGATTGGAGCAGCGATAAGATAGCATAATGAAATTTGTGTTTTGACGGGTTTGGAGCCTCTGCCTCGCGCGCCGGTGGGGTAACCGTAGCCGTCAGGTGAAAAAAATGAAACTTATAGTGGCAAACATTAGCGATAAATTAAAATGAGGCAAATTTGCCTACATTAATTTTTTTGTTTGGCCTGAATGTAGCGGTGTGAAATATACCCGTCATACCGCCGGCTTACGCACATTTGGGGCGCATTTGCGCCATCTGCGCAAACAACGGGAATTGTCGCAGGAACAATTAGCCTGGAAAGCAGATCTGGAGCTCAGCCAGATCTAGTCGCATAGAGCGCGGCGTTATTGGCGCAGGTTTAAGCCAGATTTTTAAAATTGCGCAGGCGCTGGAAGTACATCCCCGTGATTTATTTGATTTTGAAATGCCTGCAGAGGATGTGTAAACACGTCCTTGTGCCTTTTTCGACCTGCCGAAACCTACACTTATATTAATTCGTGTGGTAACGCTTGGCCCGATTTTTTAACCCAAGCCAAGCCTTACCATACGAATAACCAATAACGGATAACCAATAACTAAAAAAGGAACTTTTTCCCGTTCCACCATTCCGTTTCAATAATCGCTTCGTTTTTCCGGTAAAAATTCAAGGCCGGATCATTCCAGTCCAGCACCTGCCATTTCACCAGGCGGCAGCCCCGGCGGCGGCCTTCTTCCAGGAAGGCGTCGAACAATAACTGGCCGGCTCCGAATCGGCGACACTCCTCTGTCACCACAAAATCGTCGAGGTACAACATTTTGCCTTTCCAGGAGGAATAGGCCATGTAGAACAGTGTCATGCCAATCACCTGGCCGTCCATTTCAGCAACATGGCTTTCAAACAAGCCGTTCCGAAAATCTTCGCGGTATTCTTCTATGGTTGCCGCAACGGCTTCCGGCGCTTTTTCATACACCGCCAGTTCGAACATCAGGCCGTGAATGGCCGGCAAATCCGCTTCAGTTGCGGGTCGGATGGTAATGTTGGACATCGAGCTTGGTTTTGATTTTGTTATTGGTTATTAGTTATTCGTGTGGTAACGCTTGGTCTGTGTTTGGTGTTTGGTGTTTAGTGTTTGGGGCGCATTGCTTTAGGCAACAGTGGGTAGTTCAGGTGAAGTACCCCCCAAACACTAAACACCAAACAGCATACACAGACCAAGCGTTACCACACGAATAACCAATAACTAATAACCAATAACCAGATTAAGGTTCGTCGAACATATTGTAATACAGTTTCAGCGTTTCATCCTTTTCTTTTTCCTTGATGTCGCTGAGGAGCGTTCTGAGCGCCGCTACCTTATCCATTTCTCCTTTTTCCTTGTAAAAATTGCGGATATCGGCAATTGCTTTAGTGGCTCCAAAACGGCGCCACTGGCTGGTGCCGGCGTCTAAAGCAATGTTTTTGAAACGATCGACGCCGCTGTCAATCAGTACAGGATCACCAATGCCTACCAGGAATTTCCGGTAGTTTTCAAAAAACGAAAAGGCGCCCATGTAGTCCACCTTGTCAATTTTTTGTTCAAAAAACGGCAGGTTGGCCCGATCCGGGTTTTCACCGTACAGTTCTGTTAAAACCGGGATAATAGCTTCGCTCTCATCGTTTTGCAGCGCTTTGGATGCGGCTACTGCCGCCAGAGGATCGAGTTTGGTAAGGCCCGAAAGCGCCGCGCCCACGACACTGTACGCCTGGTCGGCCGCCAGTCCTTTTTGGAACAGGGGAATGTACTGTTTGTCGCCCGTTTCAGCCAGCAATTCCAGGGCTGTGGCTTTGGTTCCGGGGTCGGTATCCTTATCGGCAATGCCGGCAACTACCGATAAAACCGTTGCTTTGGACGGATCGACATTTTGAAGCGCTTTTTGGCGAATGGCGTGAAATTTATCCTTCAGCGCCGCTTCAAAAACCTGGTCTTTGAGTGCTGTTTTTTCATCTTCCAATGCTTCGAGCGCTTCCCAGCGGGCCAGGAAATGCGGTACGTTGCGGTACATAAACGCCCACTCTTCCGGTGTATGGTTGTCGCGTTTGACGGCGAGCAGCGCCCTGTCTACATCCGTATCAATCAGGGCCGGGCGGCTGGGCGCATCGAAACTGAAAGTTTGGCTGCGTTTGGTCAGGCGGATGCCTTCGCTGGTCACTTTCCCCGAGGCATCGTAAATATTTACGGTCAGTGGAAGGTCGAAAATGCGGACAACACCTTCCCCTTCCTGGGTTTGTGTGATGGTAACGGTTGCTTTTTTTGCGCTTTCGTCCCAGCCGTAGTTGATGTCGAGGTTGGGGTGTCCGGCGCTGAAAAACCACTGGTTAAAAAACCAGTTGAGATCCTGACCGGTCACGTCTTCAAAAGTAAGCCGTAGTTCGTGGGCTTCCACATCGGTAAACTCATGTTTTTTCAGGTAGCGTTGCAGTCCCGTGAAAAAAGCATCGTCGCCAATCTGGTTGCGCAGCATGTGCAGGATAGCGCCGCCTTTGTTGTAGGAATGCGCATCAAACATGTCTTCCCGGTTGTCATACCCAAAATGGATGAGCGGGTGGCCACCGCCGGCTGCTGAAAATATATAACCCTGGCGTTCCTGCATTTCATGGAAATCAGCGGCATCTTTTCCGTATTTGTGTTCCATCCACAGGTATTCGGAATAGTTGGCAAAGCCTTCATTGAGGGTCAGGTTCGACCAGCTTTCTGTGGTCACCAAATCGCCAAACCAGTGGTGAAACATTTCATGCGCCACTACTTTTTCATTGGTGAGGTGGTCGTCGAGCAGCTCGCGTTTGTTTTTTTGCATAAACTCTCCGAAAATCACAGCCGTGGTATTTTCCATGGCGCCGCTCACATAGTCGCGCACAACCACTTGCGCAAATTTGGACCAGGGATACTTGTAACCGAGTTTGTCGGAAAAGAAATCCAGCATTTCGGTGGTATACGGGTAAATATCGCGGGCATATTGCTCGTATTTTGGCTCCACGTAATAATCCACGTCGATGCCGCGCCACTTGTCTTTAACAACTGCGTATTCCCCGATGGCCATCATAAACAGATAAGGTGCATGGGGTTTGTCCATTTTCCAATAATCGGTACGGGTGCCGTCGGGGTTCTTTTTGGAAGAAAGCATAACCCCGTTGGAGAGTGTTTTAAATTTTTGCTCCACCGTGATGTACATTTCCTGGGTGCAGCGCTCATTGGGTTTGTCGACGGTCGGGAACCAGAAAGAATTGCTTTCCGTCTCGCCCTGCGTCCAGATTTGCATAGGTTTTTCTTTATCTGCGCCGTCGGCATTGATAAAATAAAGGCCTTTGTCCTGGGTAATTGCAGCGCTTCCGCCGATGCTTTCGCGCTCGTCCGGTTTGGCGGTATACTTAATAGCTACCTTGAATTCATTTTCCCGGGTGTATGCTTTGCCCAGATGGATGGTCAGTCGCTCATTGTTGTAGTCGTATTTCAACTGTTCCGGCTTGCCGTCAAACGTCACTGATTTGATGTCGAAGTTTTTGGCATCTAATGTTACCTTGTCGGTCGGATAGAACCAGGGGCGCATGGTGAGGGTGGCTGTACCATTGGCGCGTTTTTTCGGCCAGTCGAAAGATATTTCAATTTTGGTATGCAGCAAGTCGTGTTCAAATGTGTTGGAGGGGTTGTAAGGCGGCAGGGTATCGGGTTCCTGCTGCTTTTCAGGCATTACTTCCGCCTCATTCATCATGGCGTATTCGACGGGTTCTTCGGCCTCTTCTTCCTCGCCCATCAGGGGTTTACCCATCGTATCCCAGACCACAGGTTCCTGGGCTGGCGTGGGTGTAGAAGCCATTTGAGAGCCTGACTTAGGCGTGCAAGCCATGTAGAGCGTAAATACGGCGAGCAGCGCCGGTAAAAACAATTTTCGCATTAAGATTTGATTTATGGAAATACGGATAGGTTGGTAAAAATGTTGAACATGGGGTAGATGCAAATAGAGACGCAAAATTCACATTTCAAATCCATCTTTTTAACAAACTTTGCGACGTTTTCGGCTAATAGCCTGTTTTTTATTCTCATCAACTGTACCACAACGCTCTTGGAACAAAAAACGTACCTCGACCACCTGATAGATCTGGGCTGGAAATATGGCCCCAAAGTATTGAGCGCAGTAGCGCTCCTTATTATCGGCTTGTGGGTGATTAAACGCCTGATTCGCGGATTTGATATGTTTCTCCGGTCTAAAAAGGTAGATCCCAGCCTGCGCCCGTTTTTCACTTCACTCTGCGATACGGGTATGAAGGTGATTCTCATATTGATGTTGGCCAGTACAGTGGGGATCGAAACGACTTCCTTTATTGCTATTTTTTCGGCTATCGCTTTTTCTATCGGACTTGCCTTACAGGGTAGCCTGGGCAATTTTGCCAGCGGCGTACTGATTTTACTTTTCCGGCCATTCCGGGTAGGCGACTTGATTTCCGTCAGCGATAAAACGGGGAAAGTTGCTGAAATTCAGATATTTAGCACTGTTTTGATGGCGCCTTCCGGGAAGAAAATTATTATTCCCAACAGTAAAATGACCGAAGGGCCGATTGAAAATATCGCGGAAGGATCGGACGTGCAAGCGGAAGTAAGTTTGCTGCTCCACAGCAAAACAGCGCTCGAATGGCTCCGCGCAACGGTGGAAGAAGTGGCTGCCCGCTGCCCGCATGCTTCGGACCACGGACCTGCCCAGGTACAAATCAGCGGATTGAGCAGGGAAGACATGAAGGTGCAAATTGCAGTATGGACAAAAGGTGAAACGTATGAAGAAACCATGCACTTCCTGTATGAAGAATTGAAAAAAGCCTTTGATGTTGCAGGTATTGAATTCGCCAAGGAGCGGCGGAAGGAAATGATGTGAGCGGGAAACCTGCATTTTTATTTTCAGGTTTGAGTGGTTTGAAAAGGTTTTATGGTTTGAAGTCTTCGCTTTCAGGCGTTTGTACTGGTTCTTCGTTAAAAACCACTTTGCGGTGACTATAAAAAAATGCCATTTCCACAAAAGGAAATTTCACAGTACTATTACCACCAATTAAAACGCTACTTGTGGAAACAACCGAACCTTCTGTACTGCCCGCCGCCAAAAACAATCCCCGGACGATCAACGGATGGGCCTTTTTCGACTGGGCCAACAGCGCTTACGCCCTGGTGATAACGGTTGCCATTTTTCCCGGCTATTTTCTCGAACTCACCAACGACACCGTAAATGTGCTGGGCTTTCGCATGTCGGACAGCACTTTGTACGCCTGGAGTATTGCTCTTGCCTACCTGATTATTGCCTTGTTGTCGCCCATCCTTTCAGGCATTGCCGATTACGGTGGCAGCAAAAAAGTATTTCTCCGCTTTTTTACCACTTTGGGAGCGCTTGCCTGCATTTCGCTGTTGTTTTTCACAGGCATGAAAACCCTCTGGGTAGGTGTGTTATGCTTCATCCTGGCAACCATCGGATTTGCAGGTGGCATTGTATTTTACAACGCTTTTCTGCCGCTGATCGCCACGGAAGACCGCTACGACGACGTAAGTGCCCGGGGTTTCAGTTTTGGATTTATCGGGAGCGTTATCCTGCTACTGGTCAACCTGGTTGTGATTATGAAATACGAGTGGTTCGGGTTTCCAGACGGACTCCGTGCAGTGCCGACCGCTTTTGTGATGGTGGGGCTTTGGTGGATCGGTTTTGCACAGATTCCGCTGCGCCGGCTGCCTGAAGAGCGTCTGGTGCGGGCGCGCACCAACCTGGTTCGCAAAGGATACGATGAATTGCGCAAGGCATGGCGCTCGTTGCGCAAGGATCGCAATACGGTCGCTTTCCTGGTTTCCTTTTTTTGTTACAATGCCGGTGTACAGGCCGTATTGTTTCTGGCCTCCACTTTTGCCGAAAAAGAATTAAATTTTTCTTCTACCGGGCTGATCGTTTTGGTTCTGATTCTACAAATTGTAGCCATCGGCGGGGCCTGGGCTTCCGCCAAACTATCGGGGAAAAAGGGCAACAAGTTTTCCATTATGCTGATGCTCCTGATCTGGACCGGCATCTGTATTGTGGGCTATTTTGTACAGACAGGCGCTGACTTTTATTTTCTGGCAGCAGCGGTAGGCCTGGTGATGGGCGGCATTCAATCGCTGTCGAGGGCTACTTATGCCAAGTTTTTGCCAGAAAACACGCCTGATACGGCGTCTTACTTCAGTTTTTACGATGTGATGGACAAGGTCTCCACAGTGATGGGCACTTTCGTGTTCGGTTTTGTCGAACAAATCACCGGCGGCATGCGCAACAGCGTAATGGCCCTGGCTGTTTTCTTCATCATCAGTGTGATTGTGCTTGGGACTGTGACGGTGCGACGGATGAAAACAGCCTGATCCGGTGTTTAGTGTATGGTTTTTCGTGTTTAGGGGTGCTTCGCCTTTGACAACAGTGGGTACGGGGCTAAAACCGACACTGTCGCCAAAGGCGGAGCGCCCCAAACACGAAACACCATACACTACACACCCAACTTAACTTCCATTCGCCCTTTCCATTCCCGATCCGGCTCCAGCGACACCAGGCCCTGGCCGTTGTTAAAAGCATCCACGTTGCAGGTCATGGGCTCCAGCGCGATACTTTCCCGGTGTGGCGGCGTAAATACCTGGAAAAACGGGAATTGCCGGATATTAGCCGATACATGTAACATGCGGTCGCCGCCTTCCAGCGTCATGCGGGCTGTGCCGGATGCGCGGGTATTAAAAAAGCAGTTGTCCAGGAACGTTTCTCCCACCACCGTTTTTTTCTGAAAATCAAGGTAAACAGCGCGGTTGCCCGTTGGGATCATGCGGTCGTTGATGGCAACCATCTCGCAGGGCGGCAATTTCATACGGTGTTTATCCGCTTTGTCGGTCAGCCGGAAATAAGGGTGCCAGCCGAAACCGACCGGAATAGCCTGGTCGTGCAAGTTGTGTACCGCCATATCCAGCGTAAACGTGCCGTTGTCGTGTATCATAAATTCTACTTCCAGCGAAAAAGGAAAAGGGTAATACGGCCGGTCGCCCAGGTAGTTGTAACTACACAGGATACTGGCGTGGTCTTTTGCAAGAAAAACGTATTCCACTTCAAAGGCTTCGTCGCGGACAAATCCATGGATAGCGTTTTCGGTAGCAGCATTGTTGAGCGGAAATTCATACTGTTTGCCCAACCATTCATAACGGCCTCTGTCAAGCCGATTGGGGAAAGGAAACAGCAACACACTTTTACCCCATTTGGCAGCTTCCAGTTCTTCGGGCGTTTCGTAGCCGTCGAGGATGTTCTGTTTGCCAAAAACAATATTCAACACATTGGCCCCCCTTTCCGGGACAATACTGAAAGCATTTCCTGTCGATGGGTGGTGCAGCTCGTAGCGGGTAAATTTACCGAAGGCTGTTTTCTTTAGTTCGTACATGATAAGTAGTTCTCCGTTATTAGTTATCGGTTATCAGTGTTGATAATCAAGCGTTTGTAAAGAATTTAGTCTAAATTCTACACACCTGCTTTGTTTTGGCGCCGTTCCTTCAGCGCTACTTGAACATTGAAAATGCAAATGTGGGAATTATTTTCAACGCTGCAATACCACTTTTCGCATAGCCATTTGCCCGCCGGCTTCTACACGGATAAAATACATCCCATCGGAACAGGAACGCAAATCAATCATTTGATCCCATTTGTCCACTTTTCCGGTTGTTGTGTGTTGCAAAACCTGTCCCAGGGGGTTCAGGACATCAATTTCCAATTCAGCCGAATCGCTTAATAATAAATTCAACAGCACGATACCGGTACCTGGATTAGGGCTGAGATACATCTGAATGATTGTTTCCGGGTCGTTCGCAGGCACCGTCACATCTGCTGTAAGTGTAATGCTGTCTGTACAGCCGCTTATATCTGAAATCGTAACCGTGTACGTTCCCTGGCCAACATTATACAGGTTTTGAGTCGTTGCGCCTGTGTTCCATAGAAATTGATACAAGGCAGGGTTTCCTGCTGCGGAAGGGTAGCCACCATTTACGGCAAGGGTAACGGAACCGTTGTTTTGCCCTTCTGACGCCGGATTTGCCGTAGCAAGCCCCTGAATTGGCTCCAGACCAGGAACAAGCGTAAGTACCTGCGATGCCCCAACGACATAACATCCCGCTGAAACATCCAGGTTGTGCACTTTCGGTTCTGCATCGGGGTTGATGAGGGTAGCGCCGCCCACCACGACGGGCGTAAAATAGAAAACGATCGGTACGGAACTGATGCTGTTGTTGAGCAGATTTACGGGGATAACTTCCGGGCTGAGCGCCGTACTGGTAACGCCCAAAATGCTGCCCGGCCAGGTTCCCGCCGGAATGGGCTGCGCCGTCAGCACCCAGCTCATGCCTGCAAGCGGCTCACCGGAAGGAATGACAAAGGAAGATGCGTCAAAACTTAATGCGTTCAGCAAGTTCTGGCCTTTGCAAAGAAAGCCGTTGTTGGCAATTTGAAACATACCCGCTGCGGCCTGTTCGCAGGAAACAGGCGCTATCCGGGTGATTTGAATACAAAAGCGGCCCATCGCTGCCATGCCGCCGGACGAATAGCCATCCACCATCATGTAGTAGGTTTGGCCCGATTGGGTTTGAAAGTTGAGTCCGGCGCGAAAATCCGTATTGGGGTCATTGTCCGGATAAAGGTCTTCGTTACAGGCCACTGGCAGCAGGTTGTTGCAATCTGGCCCCTGGTAAATGCCGATTTGGGTATCCCCGCCGGTAATATATTGTACGCCGGAATTACAGGGAACCGTCTCTATATGAAACATACCTCCATTTCCGGTAAACCTGAACCACAAGTTGTTATTGACCACTGGTTCAGTCACGGCTTCTGCAAAACACGCAGGAACCGGATCGCCCGGAGAGGCCGTCGCAGCGGTGTTGTCATAAAGGCCCGTCGTTTGTACAACACCTGTTCCGGCAGCAAAAAAAGCGGTAATATCAACGGCCGATTCGCAGTTATTCGGGTCGTTTACCCAACTTTCGTTCCCTTTAGAAATGCCACTCAGGGGCGACAAACACAGCGCCGCAATACCTGAAAAATTAAAAAAAAGGGCGCGGGGAAACTTCATGTGGGTAGTGAATTGTGAGTAGTGAGTAGTGAGTAGTGAGGCGTACGTGGTTAAAGGCCACTGTGAGTAATCGAAACTCACAACTCACTACTCACAATTCACTACTCACATGTTCAAGTAATTCATAAACGACTCATAACGCTCCGTCATAGCATTGGAGTGGTCGATATTGCTGAAAGTATGTTTTACTTCATATTCGTGGCGCTCCAGCGAAGCGATCACGCGGCTGATTTCGTGGCGGTTCACTTTGATGGTAAGTTCCACCATCTCAGGATCATCACCGGAGGTTACAAACGTGCTGAGAATCTTGACATCTTCCGATTCCACGATTTGAGCGATGGTGGCAAGCGAGTAATCGCGGCGGTTCATTTCGAGTACCATCACGGCGCCGGGTTCCGTAAAGGAAGCCGTGTTGGCAAAATAGCGCAGCAGGTCATTTTGTGAAATCAGCCCCAGGTATTTACCTTCCCCGTCTGTAACCGGGATAACGGTGAGGCGATTGTCGCCCATGACACGCATGACTTCAAAAATATGTTCGTTTTCCAGCACGGCAAAACGCCTCAGCATAGAGAAATCGTAAGACCGGATCGGGTCGTACAACTTGTGGTTGAATACGTCTTCTTCCGAAAGAATACCTACCAGGCGACCGTCTTCCAGTACCGGCAAATGTTTGACATGGTAGTCGTTCAGCAAATGAAACGCATCGCGTCCCGTTTGGTCGACCGTAAGGGCCGGTATGTCATGAGCAATTAAACTTTGAGCAGTCATCTTTCAGTAGTAGTATGTGTTCGGGCAGCATTCCGGTCTTGATTAAAAGACGGAACTTTGTCTCAAACAATATTCCGGCCATTTTGCTCATTTGTTTCTATCAAATGAAAAGCCAATGGCACAAATATTGGCGTAAAAACTTCTTTTCCAAAAATAATTAACTGATTGGTAAGAAAATAGGCGAATAAATATCAATAAAACCCAAAAATATAGCACTCATGCAGGTTTTTCAAACGCCTCCAGGCGCCTCCATCTCGCAACGGGCAATGTTCCTTCAACATATTGCCCAAACGTCGGCCGGTCCGCTGGCCCTTGAAATAGAGCGGGCGGAGGGTTGTTATCTGTATGACCGCGGGGGTAAAAAATACCTGGACCTGATCGCAGGCATCGGCCCCAGCGTGCTGGGGCACCGCCATCCGGAAGTGCAGGCCGCCGTCGAGCAGCAACTCAACGCTTACTGGCATACCCTTGTTTACGGGGAATACGTACTGGCGCCGCAGGTGGAATTTGCGCAATTGCTGAGTGAAAACCTGCCTGGGCTCGATTCCGTTTATTTCGTCAACTCAGGAACGGAAGCGACGGAAGGCGCGATGAAACTGGCCAAACGATATACCGGTCGCTACCAGTTTATCGCTTGCCGCAATGCCTACCACGGCAGCACCCAGGGCGCCGCCAGCCTGATGTCCCCGACGGATTTTACCCTGGCTTTCCAGCCCTTATTGCCTGGAATACAGCATATTGACTTCAATAAACACGAAGATATTCAAAAAGTCGACACCCGTACTGCAGCGGTCATTGTGGAAACCGTGCAGGGAGAAGCCGGCTTAATAACGCCCGACCCAACCTGGCTACAAGCTTTAAGGGCGCGTTGTACGGCTACCGGCACGCTGCTGATACTCGATGAAATTCAGGCGGGTTTCGGGCGTACGGGGCAGCTCTTTGCTTTTGAAAAATACGGCATCGTACCCGATATACTACTGCTCGCCAAAGGTTTCGGCGGTGGCATGCCACTCGGTGCATTTATCGCCCGTCGCGAAGTGATGCAGTCCTTGACGCACGATCCGGTACTGGGGCATATCACGACTTTCGGAGGGCACCCGATTTCATGCGCTGCCGGACTGGCTACGCTGAAAGTGCTGCTGGAAAGCGATTTGCTGGCACAAATACCGGAAAAAGCGGCGCTGTTCAAAAAAATGCTCGCGCATCCGGCCCTTGTGGAATTGCGCAGCACCGGGCTGTGGTTCGCCGTCGATTTGGGCGATTTTGCCAAAGTGCAGTCGGCCATCCGTTATTGTATTGAAAACGGCGTCATCACCGACTGGTTTTTGTTCAATGACCGGAGCCTGCGCATTGCGCCGCCGCTCACTATTACGCTGGAGGAAATTGAATTTGCCTGTGAAGTAATCCTGGCCTCTCTGGACTTACTTTAAAAGGGATGAGGAATGAGGGATGAGGAATGCCGAGCGTGATGTCGGACACATTGGTGTCTGGAACCTTCGTAAATGCCCGGGAATCAGGGCGACCACAAGGGTCGCCCCTACATCATAAACATAAAACCTTGCCATTGGCAAGTCTAAAAGACTGATTTTGTAGGGGCGGCCCTTGTGGCCGCCCGGATTCCCGGGCATTTACCGCCTTGCATGGGTCTTACGACCCCGCACTTACTTCAATAGGAAAGAGGAATGCCGAGCGCGATGCCCGACATCACGCTCGGCATCCCTCATCCCTCATTCCTAAAAAAAGAGCCGCCCCGAAAAATCGGAGCGGCTCATATTCCTTCAAAAAAACACGGTTCTTATCTGTCCAGCGACTCTTTCAGAGCAGCCAGGGCAGCCAGATCGCCCAGTGTTTCTTTTTCTACTTTTTTCTGAACATCACCGATTGCCGTTTGCTGTTCGCCATCTTCTTTGGCGCGTTCAGCGCGTACTGCCGATTCTGCTTTGTATTTCAAATCCTCCAGGTAGCGGGTGTGTGAAACCAGGATACGGCGATCTTCTTTGTTGAATTCGATCACTTTTACCGTTAATACGTCACCCGGATTGACCGGCTGGCCATCTTCCTTGCGGATGTGCTTGGCCGGTGCGAATGCTTCGAGGCCGTGCGGCAGTTGGAAAGTAGCGCCTTTGTCGTCGCGTTTCATGGCTGTCGCTTCGTGGTAAGAACCAACGGGGAAGAGTTCTTCAAAACCATCCCATGGATTTTCCTGTGTCTGTTTGTGACCCAGGCTAATCTGCCGTTTGTCTTTGTCGATGTCGAGCACCACTACTTCCAGCGGGCTACCCACTTTTGTAAACTCGCTTGGGTGTGCGTAGCGTTTGGTCCAGCTCAGGTCGCTGATATGTACCATGCCACCGACACCTTCGCTCAATTCTACAAAAATACCGTAGTTGGTGATGTTTTTCACCGTGCCGGTATGGAGTCCGCCGATAGGGAAACGATCCGTGATTTCACTCCATGGGTCTGCAGTCAATTGCTTGATAGAGAGCGACATTTTGCGGTCGCTGCGGTCGATGGTCACGACGCGCGCTTCCACTTCCTGGCCCATTTTGAAGTATTCCTTCGCATTGATGCTCTGGTTGCCCCAGGTAATTTCGCTGATGTGAATCAGACCTTCTACGCCCGGGTGAATTTCAACAAATGCGCCGTAATCTTCGATATTGACAATTTTACCTTTCACGACCGAACCTTCCACTACATCGGCTGAGAGCACTTCCCACGGATGCGGGGTGAGTTGCTTGAGGCCGAGGCTGATCCGTTTTTTGTTTTCGTCAAAGTCGAGCACCACCACATTGATGCGCTGGTTGAGCGCAAGCAATTCGCTTGGGTGACCGATACGGCCCCAGCTGATGTCGGTGATGTACAACAGACCGTCTACACCGCCGAGGTCGAGGAACGCACCGAAATCGGTGATGTTCTTGACGATACCTTCCAGTACCTGACCTTTATCGAGGCTGCCGAGGATTTGCTCTCGTTGTTCCGCCAGATCGCTCTCGATCAGCGCTTTATGGCTCACAACGGCATTTTTGATCTGCTCGTTGACTTTCACCACTTTGAATTCCATCATTTTGCCTACGTACTGATCGTAGTCAATAACAGGTTTGATGTCGATTTGTGAACCGGGAAGGAAGGTTTCCAGACCGTTGCAATCAACGATAAGACCACCCTTGGTTTTGCTGATAACTGTACCGCGAATGATGGTACCGTTTTTGAAAGAGTCAACAATGCTTTCCCAGGCGCGGAGGATTTTCGCCTTCCGGCGAGACAGGCCCAATTGACCCTGGCTGTCTTCCTGGCTTTCTACGTAAACCTCTACTTCATCTCCCTGTGCCAGACCCGGTGTATCGCGGAATTCGCTCATCGGGATCAGGCCGTCACTCTTGTAATTGATGTCGAGTACTACGTCGCCACCACTGATCGCGCTGACGCGACCGCGGATGATTTCGTTTTCCGTAACACTTTTGAGTGTTGCGTCGTACTGTTTCAACAGCGTCGCTTTATCTTCCTTTGTGTAGGCGATTGCACCGCGTTTGTCCATCAACCAGTTGAAGTCGTCATGGGCGCCGCCGGCAACAACCGGTTCAAATTCTGGCAATTCCACTTCTTCCTCTTCTTCTTCTGCAACAGGTTCTACTTCTTTTTTTGCAGCAGGAGCGGGTTCTTCTTCCTCTTCTTCTTCTGCAACAACTTCCGGTTCTTCTTCAGGAGTTACTTCTGCAACTACTTCAGGTTCTGCTTCCGCAACTGGTGTTTCCACTACTGCTTCTGCAACAACCTCAGGTACTTCAACTGCAACTGGTGTTTCCACAGTTGCTTCTGCAACAACTTCCGGTTCCGCTTCCGCAACAGGTGTTTCCACTACTGCTTCCGCTACAACTTCCGGTTCTTCTGCAACAACAGGGGTCTCTACTGTTTCCTCAGCGGGAACATTGACTTCTTCCTGTTCGTTGTTGACTACTTTTTCGTCGTCTATTAACATAATATAAATGACTGATTTTGAGGGGGATTAGGTTTGGTAAAATTTTTTTGATCCCACTTGAAGGACGGAACCTGTGTCCTCGCTTTGTTCAAAAGCGGGCGCAAAGGTAATACAAATTCTTTGTAATTATTCTGTATGTTATGCGATAAAAAAGATGAGAAATGAAATTTGTGGGTTTCCGTAGGGTGATTGGAGAACGGATGAAACGGATTTCGTCGGATCAGAACGGATTTTATTAAAAAATATCCGTTAAAATCAAGGGAAATCCGTTTCATCCGTTCTCCAATCACCCTACGTGCTTAGTTTTGCTTTCAAAAACAAGCCATGAGATTACTTTTTGCAACGTTGTGCGCCATCGGATGCATTTGTCCGGCTTCGTCGCAGCGGCTCGAACACCACGACCTGCTGCTTTTTTCACTGACTCAAAATGCAGACAGCAGCTGGTTGCCAAACGCCCCGCGTTTTCTGACAAAATTCAACCCCAAAGGCTACAACAACCAGCCTGCCTTTTTCTCCGACAATGAGTTGTACCTGACTGTACAGTTCCCAGCCGATACCACACAAACCGACCTGGTGGCGCTCGACCTGGGTTCGCTTACACAAACCAGGGTGACCGCCACCCCACTTACCGCCGAATATTCGCCCACGCTGATGCCCAGTGGCCGGCGTTTTTCCTGCATACGGGTGGAAGAGGACGGATCGCAGCGCCTGTGGTCGTTTCCGATCGACCGATCAGACAATGGCCGCCCGGAGTTTCCCAATGTGTATGGAATCGGTTACCATTGCTGGTTGCGCGACACCCTGGCCGCTTTTTTTATTGTTGGGGAAAATGGCGGGCCGCATACGCTCCAGGTGGCAGGAACGCGGGCACAAAAACCACAACGCATCGCTTCCAATATCGGGCGTTGCCTGCTCCGGACAGCCAGTGGACAACTGGCTTTTGTTACAAAAACGACCGAGCAGACCTGGTTTCTCAAAACCTGGAATCCACAGAGTAATCAACAGGAGATTGTGGTGAAAATGCCGACCGGGAGCGAGGATTTTACCATCCTGCCCGACGGTACCTATGTGACGGGCAACGGGCCGCGCCTGTTTCAATACAAACCGGGACGGCAGACGGATTGGAAAGAGATTGCTAATCTGAGCCCGTACGGAGTGAAAAAAATTACGCGGCTGGGAAGTTCCAGAAATAAAAAATTGGTGGTGGTGGTGGAATGAACTCACCCAATCTGCTCGCTCGTCATCCCAAACCTTCGCTCCCTTCGCTGATAGCTCAAAATCGCTTCAAAAAGTTCTTTTTTGCCAAAATCCGGCCAGAAAACGGGGGTGAAGTACAGTTCTGCGTAAGCGATTTGCCAGAGCAAAAAATTGGAAATACGCGTTTCGCCGCTGGTGCGGATCAGCAGTTCAGGGTCTGGAATACCCTGCGTACTCAAAGCGCTTTCAAAGACGCTTTCATTGATCTGTTCCGGCTGGAGCGTGCCGTTTTTGGTCTGTTCGGCCAGCAGGCGGGCAGCGCGCAGGATTTCCCATTTGGCGGAATAGTTGAGTGCCAGCACCAGCGTGATGCGGGTGTTGTTTTTGGTATCTTCCATACCTTGCCGAAGGGCTTTCAAACTGGCCGGCGGCAGCGCATCAATATCGCCGATGGCCATCAGGCGAACGCCGTTTTTATTCAGGTCGCGGATTTCACCTTTGATCGTTTCCACCAGAAGCGTCATCAGCGCCGTGACTTCGGCAGGCGGACGGTTCCAGTTTTCCGTACTGAATGCGTACAGGGTGAGGTAGTGCACACCGATTTCCGCAGCCGCTTCCGTAACGTCCCGCACACTTTTTACGCCACTTCGGTGGCCCAGCACGCGGGGCATACCTTTTTGTTTGGCCCATCGGCCATTGCCGTCCATAATGATGGCGATATGCCGGGGGACTTTATCTGGTATGATCTGAGACTTCAGGTCGGACATGGCTGCGGATTTGTTCGGTAAAGTTTGCAGGACAAAAAACTGGTAGTCAATGACTTCAGCAGGGAATATGTTGGTTGGAAGGGGGCACAAATGTATTTCAAAAAGTGGTTTTCCCGAAGGAATACCGGTTTAAAAGGCTATTCCAGATAACGTCCGGGAATTTATTTTGTGAATGAAGCCTGTAATTTTCAGAAAATGTAAACCTTCGCGAATCATTCTTAATCATAGTAACAATGCAAAACGACATCCGCCAGCGTTACAATGCCGCTTTTACACCGGAAAAATACCAGGCTTTTCTCCATACGGTGGACACGGCTTTTGGCGAAGCCGTCACTTTCAGGGTGTCAGAAACGCCCATTTTTGTGCCGAAATCGCTGAAAACACAACTTTTACAAGGTGTGGAAGACATTTGTGCCGTACTTCAGCAACCGGATTTCAAACAACGCAGCGAAGCGGCTTTGCCCACGCACCTGCGGGTGCCCGGCGAAGACGAACACACGATTTTTCTGCAACTCGACTTCGGCATTTGTAAAGGCCCCGACGGCACACTCACGCCGCAACTGATCGAAATGCAGGGTTTCCCTTCGCTGTATTTTTTTCAGGAAATGCTGGCGGCATCCTATCGCAAACATTTCGATATTCCGGCGGACTGGAGTCACTTGTTCGGCGGTTTGAATTCGCAAAGTTATATCGAAATGTTGCGGGAAGTAATCGTAGGAAACTCCAAACCCGAAAACGTGATCCTGCTGGAAATTGAGCCGGAAAAACAAAATACCCGCATCGACTTCTGGGGCAGCCAACAGTACCTGGGTATCAAGGTCTTGTGCCTTTCCAAAGTCAAACGCGAGGGTCGCGATCTGTTTTATTTAGATGAAAACGGTCGACGTGTCGGGATAGAGCGCATCTACAACCGCATCATTTTTGACGAACTGGAAAAGCGCAACGACCTGCCCCGCGAATGGGATATGACCACCGAAGTGAACGCCGAATGGGTGGGCCATCCCAACTGGTTTTTCCGTATTTCGAAGCATACCCTGCCTTTTATGAAAAGCTCGTTTGTGCCCGAAACGCTGTTTGTCAACGAATTAAAAAGTATCCCGACCGACCTGGAAAACTGGGTGCTGAAACCGCTGTTTTCCTTCTCCGGCCAGGGCGTCAAAATCAATGTCACCCGCGAAGACGTGGAATCGGTGGATGATCCGGGCAATTTTATCCTCCAGCGAAAAGTGGAGTATGTGGCCGCAGTGGATACGGTTAACCCGGCTGAACCCTCCAAATGCGAGATCCGCATGATGATTCTGTGGAATAAAAACTGGCCTGCACCACGCCTGGTGAACAACCTCGTGCGCATGAGCAAAGGTGAAATGGTGGGCGTGCGCTACAACAAGGGAAAAGACTGGGTGGGCGCCAGCGTCGGCTTTTTTGAACCGTAATGCATGAACCAACTCTTTTTTACACAAAAAATCGAACAGGGGTTTGCCCATTTCGATGAAGAGGAAAGCCGCCACCTGGTGACCGTGCTGCGCCGAAAAGTGGGCGACCAACTGGAACTCACCGACGG
>JALHMA010000057.1 GCA_022844265.1 Saprospiraceae bacterium
GGAGTATAATTATTCAAGGCCTCATCAAGGAATCCATAACCAAACACCGGCACAAGTAGCCAAAAAACAACATCCAGTCTGGGCTTGCATAACGGGTATAACCTAAGCAAATAATTCAATTAGTTATTAGGGGTTTTTCAGGCTGGAATGAGTAATAAAGGTTTATTTCATTTCTCCATGCCAAATCTGATAACCGATAACATAAAAACTAAAAAGGAACAGAAACGGACACCTCTATACCCATTCCAGCCTGAAAAACCCCTAATAACTAATAACTGATAACCAATAACTAATAACTGATAACTGATAACCAAAATGGAGGAAACACAAAATGCCTTACCCTACCTGCTTCAAACAGCAGAAAAACTGATTCAACGCAACCAGGTACTGCCGGCCCTGGAATTTTTGGAACGCCTCGATCAACAACAAAAAATCGGCATCAGCCAAGACCTGATTATGCAATCGGGTAATTTTTACCAGGTGTATGATTTTTACAAACAGGACCTGATAGACGATGATCAATATTTCCGGGAAACGGCTAAGGTGCGCCTGGCCCTCACGGAAATTGTCCGGGAGATACCGCGGAAAATGGAGATGAATGCCCGGATCAAAGGACTGACAGGCTACCAGTTCGATATTCCCAGCAGTGTCGAGGAGTTAGAGAAAATAATCGGCAGTAAAGATAATCTGCTGACAATCAGTTGGTTGGAAAAGGCGTTAGCGGCGTCCAAAGCCGTGTGTCGTATCGTACTGGCCAACGGGGCAAAAGGCACGGGTTTTCTTACAAAAGACGGCTACCTGTTTACCAATCACCATGTGCTCAGTTCGGAAGCAGCGGTCAAAAGCGCCCGGGCAGAATTTAATTACGAAATCGGCCCGGACGGGAATATTCGTCCGCTGACCAGCTATGAACTGGACGCTACAGGGTTCATTTCCAGCCCTCCCGGGGAATTCGATTTTGCCCGGGTAAAGGTCAAAGACAACCCCAATGCACCCGTCAAGCAGTGGGGCGGTCTGGATATAGCGCCCGATGCACTGCCTGCGGTCGGCGATCCGGTTACCATAATTCAACACCCCGGAGGTTTGGATAAGAGGATTGCGCTCCGCGCCAATGAGGTGCTCCAGATCAGCAACCAGCATATCCATTACACCACCGATACGGAAGGTGGAAGCAGCGGCTCCCCGGTATTCAACAACCACTGGCAGGTAGTTGCCATTCACCATGCGGGTAAAACCGTCAATATCAACGGACAGCAGAAAGAAGCCAATGAGGGCATCCTTTTCAGGGATATTTTTGGGTTTATCGCAAAATAGTAGTTTTTTCACCACATAGGCACATAGATTTTCCACATAGGACACATAGCGTAGAGTACTCTAAAAACTATGTGTTCTATGTGTGAAATCATGTACCTATGTGGTGAAAATCTATGTGGTAAAAAAAATAAAAAATCATGGAGACCTTAGAAACAACGAAAGCAACTTTAAGAGATTTAAGTGTAACCGACCTGACTGGAGCAATCAAACATCTGCAGGGGCTTATTCCCGGCTCGGCGCCGAAAAAAAAGGATATTCTCACGCTTTATGGCAGGCTGGAAGGTGTCAATTCCGAACGCCGCAACAACCTCATTACATTTGATGAGTTGGATATCAAAACAAGCCGTATCCGCTTTGATTTTCTGAGTCTGCTGGAAGTGTTGAAGGAAGAAGACTTTAAGGAAGTAACAACCCCGGCTGAAAAACAGGTGGCTGCCGTCCCCAAATTTATGTTCGTCTACGATGTGGAGGAAGAGGCCTTTGCTACCAAACTGAACAAGCACCTTTATTTGTACAAACGCAACGGAAAACTAAAAACTTACAACATACATGCGGATGCAAATGGAGGCGAAGTCCTAGCGGAAGCCAAAAAACAACTGGAAGATACGGACTACATTATTTGTCTGGTTACCCTCAACCTGCTGACCGGGGAATGGTTAGACTTTATCTGGGACAGCCTGAATGCCGGAAAACGGGTCATTCCGGTGCGCATCGCCGATATCAGCCTCGACGAAAGCGGTCTTGAAAAGTACAGATCCCTGCCTTCACAGAACAGAACGATCTCCACATTCAAAAATGAAGATGCCGCATATGCGGATATCGCAGCGGAAATCGTGCGTTTGCTCCCGCGTTGATCTTTTAAATTCAGACAGATATTCTGTCAAAAAACAGGAAACCGCATCATAATTTTTTCAAAAAAAGCCATTGCCCACATTCTGCTCGAATATTTTCAGGGTGTTAAATAGTCATTTCACTATTTGATGTTTCGGGGAAATTTAGTATAACTTTGTACTCGAAATTAACAACTAATATTTGTTAGGAACGGCGCCAAAATAAAGTTGCAATTTCAGGCTAAAGATTTTGGTCCCAGATTTTCTGTTTTTAGAGGCGAATAGCAGCGCTATTTAACGAAAAAAAGAGGAAATATGGGGGCAAAAGATTAGCATCAAATTGTAACTTTATTTTGGCGCCGTTCCTTAACCTGAAATTTTGAAAGATACTGCTATGGTTAAGAATTTTACTCCGCGCGAGGCCTACGCGGCCTACATACTCGGTGGCGTTTTGGTAGATGTGCGTGACAATGCCAGCCCCGATTCCAAAACATTGGATGTCAACCGAATGCTGAAAATGCCTTTTAGCGAACTGGATCAGCGTTATGGGGAATTGCCTACCAACAAACCCGTCATTCTCATGTCGAGGATTGGCAACAAAGGCAAGGAAGCTGCCAAATTCCTGCTGCAACATGGCTACAATGACGTGGCCATTCTCGATGGCGGATTGGACGCCTGGGTTGAAGAAGGACTTCCGGTGAGATAGTTATCTGGTATCCGTTATTGGTTATCAGTGTTGATAATCAAGTATTTGCTAAACATTTGGCCTGAATTGATTTTGCACTTTTACTTAAAATATACGAAGAGCCACCCGTCTGATAAAGGACGGGTGGCTTTTTGCATGAGTGTGTAAAAGGCCCAGCGGGCCTATATCTTTGTAGAAACGCCAAAGTAAGTTTGAATCCGGCCCAGCGGGCCGGTATCTTTAGAGAATTAATACCGGCCCGCTGGGCCGGGTACCAAATTTAACCCGTCGATTCTACAAAGATAAAGGCCCGCTGGGCCTTTTGACTCACTTAGGGAAGCGTTGAAAACACAATCATTTTCAAATCCCTGTAATACTTTTTTACGCCTTAATTCGCTCATCATCAATTCATACTACTACTTTTGAGGCTGTTTTCCAAAAATCTATTTTACACGATGTTTATCCAGCAATTGAATGGCTAAGAAAGACGATTTTATTTCCATTATACAAACCGGTTACCAGTTTTCCGGTGCATCTATTGTTTTAGGCGGCGCTATGCTCGACGGAGAGGCTATTCATGGCCTGCAGGTGAAAGTACCCTTGCGCACCATGAACAGGCATGGCCTGATAGCGGGCGCCACCGGTACCGGTAAAACAAAAAGCCTGCAGGTCATAGCGGAACAACTTGCCGCCAACGGGGTGCCCAGTTTACTGATGGACATCAAAGGCGACCTTTCAGGCGTCGCCATGCCGGGTACCGACAATCCAAAAATCACCGAACGCGCCGGAAAAATCGGGATTTCCTGGCATGGAACCGGTTCAACGGTGGAATTCCTGTCGCTTTCAGGTGAAAAAGGCGCGCGACTCCGCACAACGGTTATTGAATTCGGCCCCGTGCTGTTTTCCCGCATCCTGGGATTGAATGACACGCAGGGTGGGGTAGTATCGGTTGTTTTTAAATACTGCGACGACCGCCAATTACCATTGCTCGATCTGAAAGATTTCAAAAAAGTACTACAATACCTGGGCAATGAAGGAAAAGTAGAGATTGAAGCCGAATACGGACAGTTCAGCGCTGCCACAGCCGCCACCATCCTTCGTAAAGTAGTAGAACTGGAACAGCAGGGCGCCGATCTGTTTTTCGGAGAAGTCTCCTTTGATGTGCAGGACCTCGTTCGCATGGATGAAAACGGCCGCGGCGTCATCAGCATCGTTCGCCTGTCGGATATTCAGGATCGCCCGAAATTGTTCAGCACCTTTATGCTGCAAATGCTCGCTGAAATTTATGCCTCGTTCCCGGAGGAAGGCGACATGGAACAACCTAAGCTGTGTATTTTTATCGACGAAGCCCACCTCGTTTTCCAGGAAGCAACGCCGGCCCTGATGCGTCAACTGGAGGCGATTATCAAGTTAATTCGTTCCAAAGGTGTAGGTATTTATTTCATTACCCAGAATCCGGTGGATATCCCCGAAAGTATTCTGGCGCAATTGGGTTTGAAATTGCAGCATTCGCTGCGCGCATTCACGGCAAAAGACAGAAAGGCCATCAAAATGGCTGCCGAAAATTACCCGATCACGGATTATTATCAAACGGAAGACCTGTTGACCGCCCTCGGTATTGGTGAAGCCATTATCAGCGTGCTGAATGAAAAAGGTATCCCGACGCCGCTTGTGCATACGTTGATGCGCGCACCCGAGAGCCGTATGGATATTCTTACGCCTACTGAAATCGACCATATCCTGAATCGCTCGGCACTCGTCCGGAAATACAACCAGGAAGTTGACCGCGAAAGCGCCTATGAAATCCTGTCCGGCAAAATCGCGGAAGTACAGGAAATGCAGCAGCAGACGCAACAGGAAGAGCCGGAAGCCCCGCGCCGCGCACAAAAAGAAGAACCCGGCATGCTTGAAACGATTGCCAAAGACCCGCTGGCCCGGCAAATCGGGCGTACCGTTGCCCGCGAACTAACCCGCGGCCTGCTGGGTGTGTTCGGCCTCGGCGGCGCGCGTAGGAGCACCACGAGCAAATCGACTCCGCGGAAGAAAACGAGTTGGTTTTGAAGGGAGTTATGAGTTATGAGTTATGAGTTATGAGTTATTGGAGTTTCAGGCTGAAATGGAGAAGAATACAAACCCTATTTCCCCATTCCAGCCTGAAACTCCAATAACTCATAACTCATAACTCATAACTCCCTTCAAACGTCATAATTCAGCACCGGCGCCAGCCACCTTTCCGCCTCTGCGGTCATCATTCCCTTGCGGCGGGCATAACTTTCTACCTGGTCTTTGCCGATTTGTCCCAGACCGAAATATTTGGATGCCGGGTGGCTGAAATACCAGCCGCTGACAGCAGCAGCGGGGTACATGGCGCAACTTTCCGTTAAAATCATACCCGCGTTTTGTTCCGGTTGCAGGAGTTGCCATAAACTGCGTTTTTCGGTGTGTTCCGGGCAGGCCGGGTAGCCGGGCGCCGGACGAATACCTTCGTAGGCTTCGTCTATCAGTTTCTGGGTGTCCAGGTTTTCCTGGCCGGCATATCCCCAGAATTCCTTGCGCACGCGCTCGTGCATCCGTTCTGCAAATGCCTCGGCCAGGCGGTCGGCAAGCGCTTTCAGCAAAATAGCGGAATAATCGTCGTGCGCCTCTTCAAAACGTTTGACATGCGGCTCGATACCGATACCGGCGGTGACGGCAAAAGCGCCGATATGATCCGCAGGCAGGTGGTCGTTTTCCGGCTGAATAAAATCACTCAGGCAAAAATTGGGTTGATCTGTCGCTTTCAGGTTTTGCTGACGCAGGTTATGCAAGGTAAGCAACGGCGTTGCTTTACTGCGGTCGCTGTCGGGTGCATACACTGCAATATCGTCGCTGTTGACACTGTTAGCCGGGAAAATGCCGATCACGCCCCGCGCCGTCAGCCATTTCCCGTCGATAATTTGGCGGAGCATAACCTGGGCGTCGTGGTAAAGTTTTTTGGCTTCCACCCCGACCACTTCATCCTCCAGGATCGCCGGAAATTTGCCGGCCAATTGCCAGCTCTGAAAAAATGGCGTCCAGTCGATGTATTCGGAAAGTTCTTCCAGGGAGTAATTGTCAAACGTTTTGACGCCCTTTAATTTCGGTTGTGGCGGGGTGTAATTTTCCCAGTCGAACTGCCATTTGTTTGCGCGCGCCTGTGCCAGCGACAAATACTGCTTGGAAGACTGACGGCCTGCGCGTTGTACCCGAATCTGGTCGTATTCCTGGCGTATGCCGGCCATAAACGCCTGATTATCAGCCTCGTTTTTCGTAAGTAAAGAGCTGACTACCGCAACGCTGCGGCTGGCGTCCAGCACATGCACCACCGGGGCATTCGAGTACTGCGGTTCAATTTTTACTGCCGTATGCGTTTTGGAAGTGGTGGCGCCGCCAATGAGCAGCGGGATATGGAAGTTGAGGCGCTGCATTTCCTTTGCCACGTGTACCATTTCATCGAGCGAAGGCGTGATAAGTCCCGAAAGGCCGATAATATCGACATTTTCTTCGCGGGCTGTTTTCAAAATTTTATCAGCCGAAACCATGACGCCCAAATCCACAATATCGTAGTTGTTGCAGGACAGCACGACGCCGACGATATTTTTACCGATATCATGCACGTCTCCTTTTACGGTGGCCATCAGGATTTTTCCCTTGGCGCTGGTGTTGCCGCCTTTTTGGGCCTGGATAAACGGTTCCAAATAGGCCACCGCTTTTTTCATCACACGGGCCGATTTCACCACCTGCGGTAAAAACATTTTACCCGCGCCAAACAGGTCGCCCACCACATTCATGCCGTCCATCAGCGGGCCTTCAATCACCTGAATAGGCGAGGGATACAACAAACGGGCCGCCTCGGTATCCTCTTCCACAAATTTATCGATACCCCGGACGAGGGCGTGGATGATGCGTTGCTGCACCGGTTCATTCCGCCAGGCAAGGTCTTCCTCGATGGTTTTTCCACCCGTATTTTTAAATGATTCCGCCAGTTTTACCAATTCCTCGGTGGCGTCCGGAGATCGGTTAAACAACACATCTTCAATACGTTGCAACAATTCCTTTGGAATTTCCTCGTAAATTTCCAGCATCCCCGCATTTACAATTCCCATGTCCATACCTGCACGGGTGGCATGGTACAAAAAGGCGGAGTGCATGGCTTCCCGCACCGCATTGTTGCCCCGGAAAGAGAAGGACAAATTGCTGACGCCGCCGCTCACTTTGGCGCCCGGGCAACTGGCTTTGATCCGGCGGGTCGCTTCAATAAAGTGAATAGCATACTCATTGTGCTCTTCAATGCCGGTGGCCACCGCGAAAATATTGGGGTCAAAAATGATGTCTGTAGGGTCAAAACCGACCTGCTCTGTCAGGATTTTATAGGCGCGCTGGCAAATATCCACTTTGCGTTGCATCGTGTCGGCCTGTCCCTGTTCGTCGAAAGCCATGACCACCACCGCCGCGCCGAAACGGCGGCAAATTTTAGCCTGCCGGATAAATTCAGGGATACCTTCTTTCATCGAAATGGAATTGACGATGCTTTTACCCTGCAAACATTTTAAACCGGCTTCGATTACTTGAAACTTGGAAGAGTCTACCATCACCGGAAGCCGCGCAATATCGGGTTCGGCAGACATCAGGTTCAGAAAATCGACCATCGCCTTTTCCGAATCCAGCAGCCCTTCATCCATATTGACATCGATAATCTGGGCGCCGCCTTCCACTTGCTGGCGGGCCACCGTGAGCGCCTCGTTGAAATTGCCTTCTTTAATCAGTTTGGCAAATTTGGCGGATCCGGTCACGTTGGTGCGCTCCCCGATATTGACGAAGTTCATGTTTTCCCGCAAAATCAGCGGCTCCAGTCCGCTGTACATGCTCAACGGAGTCCCTTCGGGTTTGTGCGGTACCCGGGGAGCAATATTTTTGACGTGTTTGGCAATGTGCTCGATGTGCGGTGGCGTGGTGCCGCAGCACCCGCCCACGATGTTCACAAAACCAGAAAGGGCAAATTCTTCAATGAATGCGCACATTTCGTGCGGCGTTTGGTCGTATTCCCCGAATTCGTTGGGCAGGCCTGCGTTGGGGTAGGCGCTGATGTAACAATCGGCAATATTGGACAACACTTCAATGTAGGGGCGCATTTCTTCGGCGCCCAACGCGCAATTCAGGCCGACCGACCAGGGACGCGCGTGTTTCACGGCGATCCAGAAAGCCTCCACGGTCTGGCCGCTGAGGGTGCGCCCCGATGCGTCTGTGATCGTCCCTGAAATCATTATGGGCAGTTTTTGCCCTTTTTCCTCAAAAACCTCGTCGATGGCGTACAATGCGGCTTTGCAGTTGAGCGTATCAAAAATGGTCTCCACCAGAATAATATCTGAGCCGCCGTCTATCAGTCCGCGTACCTGTTCGGCATAAGCATTTTTGGCCTCATCAAACGTGAGCGCCCGAAATCCCGGATTGTTGACATCCGGTGAAAGACTCAGGGTTTTGTTGAGCGGCCCCATGGCGCCGGCAACAAATTTGGCGTGATCGGAACCATGCTTTTCCAGATATGCATCCACAGCGCTCCGCGCGCAGCGGGCGGCTGCCAGGTTGAGTTCGTAGGCAATTTCCTGCAAATCATAATCCGCCTGTGCAATGCTGGTGCTGCTGAATGTATTGGTTTCAATAATATCAGCGCCTGCATCGAGGTATTGCCGGTGAATTTCTTCAATCACATCCGGGCGGGTGATGGACAATAAGTCGTTGTTGCCCTGCAAATCCTTGTGAAAATCGCGAAACCGCTCCCCCCGGAAATCATTTTCCTGCAAGTGGTAGCGTTGAATCATAGTGCCCATTGCCCCGTCGATGACGAGAATACGGGATGCAGCTGCCTGGTTCAGGCTGTCGAATATGTTTTTCGTCACGGGTCAGTGTAATTTAGCCTGCAAATTTAAGGACATTAATTCGTTATCGGTTATCAGTTATCAGTTATCCGGTTTCAGGCTGAGACGGAGAAAGAATGCAGCATCCATTTCCCCCTGCCGAAACCGATAACGGATAACCGGTTCGGCAGGGGGAAATGGATGCTGCATTCTTTCTCCGTCTCAGCCTGAAACCGGATAACTGATAACTGATAACCGATAACAAATAACTAATAACCAAGTTTGGTTTTCTCTAAAAACGCCGCATCAATCGTAATCAGCAGGCTGTGAAACAGGTAACTGAGTTCCACCTGGAATTTGCGTTTGCCTTCCGATTTTACAATACGTCCTTTCATGCCCATGAGGGCGCCCGCCGATATTTCAACGGGATCCCCTTCTGAGAGGTTTCCTTCTATCACTTCCACATCTAGTCCGTCTTCCAGGGTAATTCTGCGCAAAATATCGATTTCGTGTTCCGGTATGGCAATCATATTTTTGTTGAACTTGACAAAACCTTTGACATGTTCCGTTTCCAGCACGGGCACATACTGGTTTTTAACAATCCTGACAAAGACGTAACAATTGATAAGCGGTTTTTCAACCATTCGCGTGCTCCGGGTGTAATGCCGCATCAATCGCTGTATAGGCAAGTAAGCATGCAGCCCTTTTTTACTGAGCATCCGCTGTACCAATTTCTCGCTTTTGGAACGCGTATATACGGCGAACCAGCGCGGATCATTTTCATCTAACTGATTGATTATCTTGTCCATATAACAACATCACCCGCTTTAGTATATGCTTCTTCTGTTTCCGGGCATACGGCGCGATTGTGTTCGTCAAAATGCAGGCGATGCCCGTAGCGACTTACCCAACCAATCTGACGGGCCGGATTACCTACCACCAAAGCAAATGCCGGTACGTCTCTGGTCACGACCGCGCCGGCGCCGATGAGCGCATATTCGCCGATGGTAAGACCGCAGATCACCGTTGCGTTGGCGCCGATAGTGGCCCCTTTTTTTACCAAAGTTGTCCTGAATTCGTTTTTTCGTTCAATAAAACTTCTCGGATTGATCACGTTGGTAAACACCATACTCGGCCCGAGAAAGGTATCGTCTTCACAGACGACGCCCGTGTAAATAGACACGTTGTTCTGCACTTTTACGTTGTTGCCCAGTTTGACGTGAGACGACACCAAAACGTTTTGACCCAGTATACAGTTTTCACCCATTTCGGATTGGGGCATGACGTGGCTGAAATGCCAGATTTTTGATCCGTTGCCAATTGTGCAACCATCATCAATAACGGCAGTCGGATGTGCGAAGTAGGCCATGAGCAGGAGTAAGTAGGTGTGAAAAAATTAAAAATCGTACTCCCTTCCCCACATATTCATCCGAATACCGATGCTGAACACGCGGGTTGTCAGGTCGAGCGCATCGTTGTCGCTGTTTTTCTGTCGCAACAGGAATTTCCCTTCCACAAACAGGTTGTGGTGCAACATCCAGGAAGCATCCAGCCCGAGGATGCGCAAACGCGCGTTATCGCCCTGACCGATTTCATTGCCGTAGTCCTGCACCCTGGATGCATTGCTCAGGAGGGGATTGTTTCCCCAGTTTTGTCCGGGCGTGTCATCGCCGATGTTGGCCTGGATCAAGCGCCCGTTGAGGGTCAGGCGTGGGTGCGGCTGAAAACGGGCGAGACCGATAAACTCCCTGAAATTAGACCATAAAGGGTGTGCCAGGGGTTGGTTGTAATGCGTGTAACTATTCAGCGAATCAAAATGCGAATACGTGTAAGGTCGTACGCTGTTGTATTCAAATTGAAGGTCTAAGTGGTTGATTCCAAACGCATTAAAATATTTAACGCCCGCCTGGATACCGAATTTGTTCCCCCACCAGCCGCTTTGGTCCGGGTTGATCACGGAGGAAAAAACAAACTCGTCGAGTAAAAACTGTCCGTACAACTGCACCCGTTTAAACAGGTTCCAGCGCACATCCACCCCGATCTGCACATTGTCGGGACTGCCGATCATACCTTCCACCGTTCGGTATAAAATGACCGGATTGAGGTACTGGAATTCAAACTGCCGGCTTCTGTTGAAGATCGTAGACTCGAAAAATCCAAAAGAGAAATTGGGCGTGACTTTATAATTCAGGTAATGAATAGCGGCGTATTTGCGCGGAATACGCAGACTCCCGGAAGTGTTAGCGGTACCGGGCGTGAGTTCCATAAAAATATTCTGGTAATGGAATTTCCAGACCCGCGTGTTCAGTTTCAGAAAAAACATCGGACTGCCCACATCCGAAAGGAACAAAGAACGGTAACCGTTGCCGATAAAATGCCTGCCATGACCCAATTGAAGTCCCACATGCCGGGTAATGTGGAACCCCACGATGGCATTGGCGATATTAAAATCGTAGGCATTGTTCACCTTGGGAAAACGCGGGTTGTACGATTTGTAAAAACCGCCCCCCGGAAGAGCTGTGAACGCATCGATCCGGTTGCTGACATAATCGGGAAACCGGGCCTGGGACTCCACTACATTGGTGTAGAAGAACACTTTATCGTCCACAGCGCCGCGCACTTCCAGCCCGCGCTGATTCTGGAACAACAGATCCGGGTCGCCTCTTTCACTTCCCACCTGAAAATGAATCATCGGATTTGCCCGCAGGGTAAAATCCTTCGTATTTACTTCGAGCAAATTAGCAGGCGAGCGATAAAAATATTTGAATAGAGGTTTGCGACTGCGTCTGTACAGGCTGTCCGGCAAAAACTCATTGTTATCGTCAAAAATGTATTGAATATCCGCCTGGTCGAGCCGCCCCTGCAGTGAAGCCAGGGAGTCAACAGCCATGGCATAATTTGCAGCATCCTGGCGGCTGATCTCGCGCAGTTCCGGGTGTACGGGGCTGGGAACGCCGGTCAATACCTCCAGGCGCCCGAGCAGGTGATACGTTGGCGCCTGAAACGGCACGCCGCTGTCCTGTGCCGATACGAACAGTGGGCTAAAACCAATAATCAATAAGAATAAATATCTCATCATAAGAAAAGGAGCAAACTTGCAAAAGGCAATGTAAATGCTTGATTATGAACACTGATAACCAATAACTGATAACGGGTAACTACTCAAATGCAATGAACTTTAGCAAAACCTCCTTCCAATCGGCCCAAAAGTAGGCGTTCCACGACGAGTTATGCCATAAACAAACAAATTCACCCTTGTGTTTCACCACCTGCCGCCGGAGTTGCTCCAAACGTTCCGATGCCTCGGCAGGCGTGTACTTTTGATACAGCGCCAGGGTTACATCCATTGCAATCAGCGGTTTTTCCCGCAGCCGGAGCATTTTTCGTTCCAGAAAATCAAATACCGGGAAGTCGTGGCAAATACCGCATCGGAACCCTTCCGCTTCCGAATATCCCAGGGTGCTGTCCCAAGCCATACCGGACTTTTCCCATATCTGCCAGGTAGCAGGCGCTGCAAACCGCAGGTAATGCTGCCGGCCATTTGTTACCGGAACAGGAGATACCTGCCTGACAGATTCCAGTTCATGTTCGAACAATTCCGGCCGGTCAAAGGCTTCAAAAGAAGGGTGGAAGCCGATGCCGTGCCCGCGGGCGGCTATTTTTTCGATGGTGTTTTGCAGAAAAGGGTGTCGGATCGGGTAATAACAATCGCTGGAAGTCGGCCGGTCGCCGAGAAAATTAAACTGCGCCTGAATGCCGTGTTGTTCAAAAATATCCAGCCACTCCTCAAAAACATCATACGGGTCGCCTGACCTGAAAACATATTTTTTTAACCAGAAAAGGGTTTCTTTTGGGTTGTTTCTGATAAAAAGACTGCCCGCGAGGGTTTTGAAACGATCCGCAGCAGACCACCATAACCTCGGATGATCCACGTCGCAGGAAACGGAAATTCGGAACGTTCGTTCCGGGCGCGGCTGCCGCCAGTCGAGTTGACCAAGCAGGCCCCAAAGCAGATCGGCCCATTCATTGACGACCGGACGATCCAGAAAATGATAACGAACTGCGGCGGATGCATACGCAGGAAATCTTCCATATTCATCCCGATCCGGTAGTACGTATTCTTCCCAACGCGTGAGCATAAAAAAAGCAGATGCAAAAACGTCGACGCCGCAGCGAATCGCCGGGTTTTCCTGTTGTAATTGACGCTCAATTTCAGGCGTTCCAAAGAGTACAGTCACACCCGCATCCTCGTATGTAAATGGACTGGCATCCTGTGGCAAGTATTTGTTATTCAAATAATTACCGTCTGAAACTACCTGAAAGAAATGATCTTCCACGATTAATGTCCCGCCATTGGGCAGCCGGATCGTGTAGTCCTTCCCCTTGCCCACGACAAGTTGGTACGCTACTCCGAGCATTTCCCGGAGCAATACATGGAAACAATATTCCTTTTCCGGTAAAAAATCAGCTGTTGTTTCGATGGTAAGCATGACGCCGCAAAGTTCGTGAAGAAATACCTGCTTGCGATTTTGTCTGCCACTATCTTTTTCAATTGCGTTTCAAGTGCAGGTAGCCTGCTATCTTTGCCGCTGCCAAAAAAAATATTCATGCGACGCTCCCTTCTATTACTGGCTATTGCAGCCCTTCCTATCTTGCTTTTTGCCCAAAAACCGGTCACAGGCGCCATCCGTGGCAATGTGTATGATAAAGAAACAGCCCAGCCTGTCGGCTTTGCCACGATAAGAGTGGAAGGGCAAAATCTGGGTACCATCTCCGATATCAACGGCTTTTATTCCATTGCGAATATCCCGGTAGGCACCTATAAAATCAGCGTTAGCCTGACAGGATATGATTTGTACGAAACCGAGGTTGTGGTAAAAAAGGCTGAAATCACGTATCAAAGTCTCTACATTACCGAAAGCGGCCAAAACCTGGGCGAAATTGTCATCAGTGGTAGAAAAACGCAGGCCAAAACAGAAGTACAGGTTTCCAAAATAAGTGTGACGCCCAAACAAATTCGTTCCCTGCCTTCTGTAGGCGGCCAGTCGGATATTGCGCAGTACCTCACCGTATTGCCGGGTGTTGTGTTCACTGGCGACCAGGGCGGTCAACTGTATATCCGCGGCGGCTCGCCTGTGCAAAACCGTATCCTGCTCGACGGGATGACGATTTACAATCCTTTTCACAGCATCGGTTTTTTCTCCGTTTTTGAAACGGAATTGATTCGCAATGTGGATGTACTCACCGGCGGTTTTAATGCGGAACACGGTGGACGTATTTCGGCGATTGTGGATGTAAAAACCCGTGAAGGCAATCGAAAACGACTTTCTGGTAACCTGTCAGCCGGGCCGTTCCAGGCCAAAGCCATCCTCGAAGGGCCGATAGTGCCCCTCAAATCGGATAATGGCAGCAGCATTTCGTTTGTTGTGGCGGCCAAAAAAGCGCTTATCAACCAGTTGGACAGCAAATTGTACCCGAACGTGAATGATTCTGTCGGAATTCCGTTTGACTACCGCGATTTTTACGGGAAAGTCTCCTTTCTTTCCGGCAATGGCAGCAAGTTGAATGTTTTCGGGTTTAATTACATTGACGGTGTGGATTACCCCCAAACGCAGTTTGGCTGGACGAGCGGCGGCGGCGGCGCTGATTTTACCCTGGTTCCGACCAATTCCAATACCATTATCAATGGCACGCTGACCTTTTCCAATTACGATTCTGAAATCGAAGAAGCAGACCGGCAACCCCGGACGAGTGGTATTTCGGGCTATTACGGCGCCCTGAATTTTAAAAACCTGGGCCGGGACAATGAAGTGGAATACGGCCTGGCCTTAACGGGCTTCCGCACCGAATTCCAGTTCATCAATTTTCGAGGCATCACTACGGAACAAAACGACAACACGACAGAAATCAGCGGTTATGTGCGCTGGAAACGCAAAATCGGCCCGCTTGTGATCGAACCGGGTTTCCGTTTGCAGTACTACCAGTCGCTCGATGATGTTTCGCCGGAACCCCGTTTAGGGCTGAAATATAATATTTCCGATAGACTGCGCTTTAAATTCGCCGGAGGCCTGTACTCGCAAAACCTGCTTTCTACGGTCAACGAACGCGATATTGTCAATCTTTTTGTCGGCTTCCTGTCCGGCCCCGAAGAAACCGTTTACAAACCCAATTCCACCGAACCCACCCAACACCGCCTGCAAAAGGCATTACACGGCGTAACCGGGTTTGAAATCGACATCACCAATAACTTTGAAGTTAATATCGAGGGTTATTACAAAAAATTCACCCAGTTATTGTCGCTGAACCGATTTAAGGACGAGAGCACCGATCCTAACTTTTTTGTGGAAACCGGCGATGCTTACGGCATTGATTTTTCCATGAAATTAGAGGGCAAACGCTCTTACCTCTGGGGTTCTTATTCCCTCGGCTATGTCACCCGCAATGACGGCGAACAGGTATATCCGCCCGTTTTCGACCGCCGCCACAACATGAACCTGGTAGGCACTTACCTGCTGGGCAAAAGCAGAAAATGGGAACTGGGGGCACGCTGGAATTTCGGTTCCGGCTTTCCTTTCACCCTCACCCAGGGTTTTTATACCAATATCAACTTCGACGATGGCGTCGGAACGGACGTTGTCACCGGCAACCCGGATGGACTGCCCGGTATTGTTTATGCCAGCAAAAGAAACAGCGGGCGACTGCCTTACTACCACCGCCTCGACCTTTCGCTGAAACGGGTGTTCAAATTCTCGAAATACGCAAGCCTGGAAGTCACGGCTTCCGCAACCAATGTATACGACCGGGCGAATATTTTTTATTACGACCGGATACGCGCCGAACGGGTCAATCAGTTGCCTCTGATACCGGGCTTGAGCGTGGCGTTTCAGTTTTAAAGAGTAGTTTGATGGTTTGAAAAGTTTGATGGTTTGAGGTGGTAACGTAAAGCCATAAGTTACCACCTCAAACCATCAAACCTTCAGTGCGGGGTCGTAAGACCCGCGCACGGCAGTAACGCATGGCTTATCAACTAAACTAAAGCCATACGTTATCACTCTTCTTGAGCCAGACTTTACCGCCGTGCGCGGGTCTTACGACCCCGCACATTTCACTTTCCCGCCGCTTTAAGGCTTGTACAAGACGAGCAATATAATGCCGTTTTATTGCAAAACTTCAATAAAGCCGTGCTACCTTCAGGTGTTTACTTAAATCCAACCACATGCGCACACTGGCAATCTCTTTATTGCTCCTGGCCACCTTTTCACTAAGCGCTCAAAAAATGCTGCAAAGCGATGAATGGTGCGCAAAAGGCAGGCAATTGTCCATGCCGCCGCCAACGGCTGATACGCGCAGCGATTCGATCGATATTCTGCACACCAGGATTGAACTGAATGTCTCCAATCCGCCGCAAATTGTTGGCAGCAGCACCCTGACCTTGTATGCCAAAGCAGAACAAGTTTCTGATATCCGGCTTGATCTGGAAGGACTTACGGTTGATTCGGTGTTGGTAGATAATACACCTGCCGTATTCAGCCAGTCAGAAGCATCGCTGACGGTTACATTCCCTGTTATTTTGACGGAAGGCGACAGCGTTCGGCTGAAAGTAGCCTACCACGGCGCGCCGGTCATGGATGGCAGCGGTTGGGGCGGGGTCTACAACCAAAACGGATATTTTTACAACCTCGGGGTGGGCTTTGAGGCTGATCCGCACAGTTTTGGACGCGCCTGGTTTCCTTGTTTCGACAATTTTACGGAGCGTTGCAGTTTTGAGTTTGTGATGGTTTCCACGGCTGCGAAACCTGCCTATTGCAACGGCGCACTCATCAGTGAAACGGTGCTCCCCAACGGTCTGACCCAAAGATTCTGGAAACTGGACGAAGCTATTCCTTCTTACCTGGCGTGTTTTGCCACCGGCCCGTACACATCTTTCCGGCGCAATTATCCCGGCGTCAACGGCCTGATTCCGGTGGAAATCGCCGCCGCGCCGGCCGATACCAATAAAGTTGCCGCTACATTTCAGCACCTGCCTCAAGCTATAACAGCATTCGAACACTGGTACGGCCCTTACCTTTGGAATAAAATTGGTTATTCCCTTGTGCCCTTCAATTCCGGCGCGATGGAACACGCAACCAATATCGCCATTATGCGCTCAGCCATCGACGGCACTTTGGGCTTCGAGCCGCTTTGGGCGCATGAACTCAGCCACCATTGGTGGGGCGATCTGGCAACCTGTAGCACTGCCGAAGATATGTGGCTCAATGAAGGCTGGGCCGTTTATTCGGAACACCTGTTTACCGAATGGGTATATGGCGATGAAGCTTATAAAAGGGCTGTACGCGATAATTTTTTGACTGTCCTGCAAAACACCCATGTCAGTGAAGGCGGCTACCGGGCTGTTTCCGGATTGCCGCACGACCTCACTTATGGAGATCATGTGTATAAAAAGGGCGCAGTGGTTGCGCACAACCTGCGTGGATACATGGGCGATTCTTTGTTTCGCACAGGCATCAGGGCTGCTCTGGAAGGCACCCGTTTTGACGACTGGAGCAGCGCTACTTTCCGCGACAAACTGAATGCTGCGACCGGATTAGACCTGCATCCCTTTTTTGACGACTGGGTATTTGCGCCGGGCTTCACGGATTTTTCATTAGATTCATTTGCTGTTCAACCTGTTGATAATCAATATAATGTAACCCTGTACATCAAACAAAAAAGGCGTGGCGCACCGCATCTGTACCAGCAGGTTCCAATCGAATGTACGTTTGTTGATACCAACTGGCAACGCAGTTATCAGACAGGAATAGCCTCCGGGGAAAACAGTGTGCTCCAGTTTGTATTGCCGTTTGCGCCGCAGTTGGTCTGGCTCAATACCAACCTGAAACTTACCCTGGCACGTGCGGATCACGAAGAAGTGATTACCGCTACCGGGCTGCATTCTTTTGCACCGGCCAAAATGGATGTTCGGGTGAATGCCTTGCAGGATTCCGTTTTGCTGCGGGTGGAACACCATTTTGCCATGCCTGACACGGCAGGTACTGCCAATCCGTTCGGTTATAAACTGACCAATCGCTACTGGAGCATCAGCGGCGATATTCCACCCGGTTTTGATGCCAACGCCAGCATTTTTTACGATGGACGGGGACAGTTGGATCAACTGGACCGGGAACTGTTTGTGCAGACCGGTCCTTCGGAAGACAGCCTGCGCCTGATTTATCGCCCCGGCCCCGGCCACCCCTGGCAGGAATACCCCAGCTATTTTAAAAACCCGATTTCCTCCCTGACGGATCGTTACGGATTTATCAGAATCGACCATATTGTTCCGGGAGAGTACACTTTTGCAAAGGGGATTTCTACGGTCTCGAATTCCGAAGCCCGGCAGCGCACTTTTTCTGCGAAAGTCAGCCCAAATCCGGCGCGCAGTTTGATTAGGGTGCAGGCTGTGGAGCCATTTGACCGGGCAACCTTATTCAGCGCAGACGGCGTTTTAGCACAGGAGTGGTCTTTTCCAGCGTCAAAAGAGGCTGAATTGCGATTCTCCGGGCTTCCGGAGGGTAATTATTGGCTGGTGTTGGCGGGAGAGAAGGGGACGGCGGCCTGCTCGATCGTTATTCTTAAGTAGTTATTAGTTATTCGTTATTCGTTATTCGTTATTAGTGGTGGTAGTGGGCCATCTGTCGAAAAGTCAGTCATTCCCAATTGTGTAGCCCGGCATTTGTACAGATGGCCCACTACCACCACCAATAACGAATAACTAATAACCAATAACTACTTACGAATAAAATTCCCTATCCACTGGGCTACAACCTTCGCATCCAAAGGCTGCGCCAAACTATCCAGGGCCATTGTAACCTTTTCTGCCCCGATTCGGTAAACGCGCTCTTCCAGCAACCCCTTTACGTATGCAACGGGAAACTCAGGATGCGCCTGCAAGCCGAGCATGCGCGGCCCTACTTGTACCATACCCACCGGACAATCGGCCGTGGCAGCCAAAACCGTGCTGTCGGGCGGAAGTTCCATGATTTGATCCTGGCACATCATCATCAAGCTGTATTGCTGTTGAAAAGGCGTCATCCAGGGTTGGGGTTGAATCACATCAAATGTATAGCGACCTGCACACCAGCCGGCTGGCGCTTTTTCCACACGGCCTCCGAGCGCATGGCCCAGCATCTGGTGCCCGAAACAAACGCCGACAAACACTTTTTCCCGGGCGTACAATTCCCGCACAAAAGCCTGAAGATCAATGATCCAGTCCACTTCGTCGTACACGGAAAATTTAGAGCCGGTACACATATAGGCATCACAATTGTCCGTCGAATCCGGGAAACGACCCTTGTAAACATCGAATACAACTACTTCCATTTCGGGAAACAGCGCTGCAAACATGTCGCTCAAATTTCCGCCGATGGAGAGAAATCGCTCCGGTATCTGATCGCATGCTAAAAGTCCTATTTTCATATTAAACGGAAAGTTGAGTGGTTGAGAACGTTGATAGTTGAGATAGCATTGGTAATCAGTGGATGATTACACCTTTTTGCTCAAAACCACATTGCGTTAACTATGCACTGATTTCAAATGATATGATTTGGGCCGGGTGAGGGCCTCGTAACCCAGGCGCGACAACGTGCAACCCCGGCCTGAATCCTTCACGCCCGTCCAGGCCAGCGCCGGGTCGAGGTAATCGCAGCGGTTCATAAACCAGGTGCCTGTTTCGATCTGGTCGCCGATGCGGATGGCGGCTTCCATGTCTTCCGTCCATACCGAAGCCGTGAGTCCGTAACGACTGTCATTCATCAAACGGATGGCTTCGGCATCGTCTTTTACGGCCATAATTCCCACTGCGGGGCCGAAAGTTTCTTCTGTCATCAGGGACATGGAATGGTTTACCTGAATCAATACCTGCGGGGCCAGATATGGCGTACCGTCGCGGTGTGCCGGAAACGAGGCCGGATCGATCAGTGTTTTAGCGCCTTGCTGCACCGCTTCATGTATCTGTTTTTGTACAAAATCGGCAGCAGAAGTGCGTACCATCGGCCCCAGCGTGGTTTCAGGCAGCAGCGGATTACCCAATTGGTATTGCCGGGTTAATTCCACAAAACCTTCTACAAAACTTTTAAAGCGACTTTCGTGCACATAAATTCGTTCGATCCCGCAACAGGATTGGCCCGAATTGAAAAATGCGCCATCTACCAGGTTTTCAATGGCGTATTCCAGCGGCGCATCGGCACGAACGTACGCGGGGTCTTTGCCGCCGAGTTCAAGTCCCGGAGCGATAAAACGCCCCAAAGCAGCCTTTTGCACAGCGTGCCCGCCATCCACAGAGCCAGTAAATGCGACTTGTGCCACGCGGGCATCGGCGATCACCCGGGCTGCCTGCTCATGCGAGAGGTGTAGATATTGAAACAACCCTTCCGGCGCGCCAGCCGAACGGAACGCCTCCGCATAACGCTCTGCACAAAGCGGCGTCTGTTGCGCGTGTTTCAGCAAGACCGAATTGCCGGCCATTAATGCAGGAATGATGGAATTGACCGAGGTCAGGTAAGGATAGTTCCAGGGCGCCAAAACCAGCACCAACCCAAGCGGCACGCGCCGGATATAACGCCGGAATCCGGGTATTTCCTCCGCCGGAATATCTGCCAGGGCAGATTCCGCTATGTCGATCATGTAATGCGCACGTTCCTGAAACCCTTTTTTGATTTCAAACGGTGTATAGCGGATGGGGCGGCCCATTTGCCAGCTCAGTTCCGCGCCCAATTCATCGGCGCGATCCACCATGTATTGTACGGCTTTTCGGCAGACCATGGCGCGTTCTGAAATGCTGCTCGCAGCCCAGTTGAGTTGCGCTTCCACAGCGCGTTGCAGCGCCTGCTCGATGTCCTGTTCGGCAGATATTGACCGTTCGGCATAGACGGAACCGTCGACCGGGGAGATGGTTTGGTACATTTTTAAGTGTTTGGTGTTTAGTTTTTGGTGTTTGGGGGTGCTTCGCCTTTGGCCGTGTATAGTGCTTGGTGTTTGGTGTTTAGGACTCTTCGCCCTTGGCATCGTGTGAATGTTCAGGCTAAGCTCCCCCAAACACCAAACACTAAACACCAAACACCAAACACTACTCCGGGGTCACATATGCCGCCGTAATCCCCCCGTCCACCATAAATTCCGTTCCGGTGACGAAAGAACTTTCGTCAGAAGCCAGGTACAGGGCGGCGTCGGCCATTTCGCGGGCTTCACCGAAGCGGCCCATCGGCACATGCACGAGGCGGCGCTGTTTTTTGGCTTCAGTATTCAGAAATTTCATCAGCAGTTCGGTGCGCAGCGGACCGGGGCAAAGTGCATTGACCCGGATATTTTCCCTGGCGTGGATGACGGCCAATTCGCGCGACATGGCTAACACTGCGCCTTTGCTGGCCGTGTAGGCGAGTTGCGGGGTTGCAGCGCCCAGCAAGGCTACGAAGGAGGCTGTGTTGATAATGGAACCGCCGCCAGCCCGGCGCAGGGCCGGAATGCCATATTTGCAACCGAAAAATACACCTTTTACGTTGATGGCCATCGTGAGGTCCCACACTTCCTCGGTCGTGGCAATGGCGTCATCATCGTCGCTGTGCATAATGCCTGCGTTGTTGAACAGTATATTCAGCCGGCCGTAGGTCGACTCGGCGAAAGCGATCATTTTTTCGCAATCGGCCGGTTTGGACACGTCGGCATGGAAATAGACGGCTTCTCCGCCTGCCTGTTGTACCAGCAAAACCGTTTCCTGCCCGGCTGCATCATTGACATCGACGACGACCACGCGGGCGCCTTCCTGTGCAAATCGCAGCGCTGTTTCGCGGCCAATGCCGCTGCTGCCGCCTGTTATAAG
>JALHMA010000058.1:0-2810 GCA_022844265.1 Saprospiraceae bacterium
TGCTTCCTACCGGAAATAGGTTTTCGTGTTTCGTGTTTGGTGTTTGGGGCGCATTGCCTCAACTACGCTCTGTTGCCAAAGGCGAAGCACCCCCAAACACCAAACACGAAACACGAAAAAAAATATTTCCGGGAACTTCCCTCCTCCCCCTTGCGTTGAGCCATTTTGTCGCTCAACTTTGCAGCGCGAATAACAAAACCCAATTCAAAATGGCTACTTTATTTTACACAGCCAATAACACTGCGCAGACGCGCCACCAACGCACCTACGAGCTGGAGTTCCTGCCGCTCGCCGATGCGCTGTACGCTTTTGCTTACCGCCTGACGACAGATGCCGCCTCGGCCGAAGACCTGGTACAGGAAACGTATCTGAAAGCATGGCGTTTTATTGGCCGCTACACGGAAGATACGAATGCCAAAGCATGGTTGTTCCGGATCTGCCGCAATGCATTTATCAATGACTACCGCAGCCGCAAAAGTCAGCCGTACAAAGTAGACTACGAAGATATCGTGGTGTACCACAACGAAGACGAACCGGCATCCAAGCGGTATGTCGATCTGCATGAAGAAATGGGCGGACATCTGCTGGGCGATGAGGTCACTTTTGCCCTCAATTCGCTGACACCGGCTTTCCGCGCAGTCGTATTGCTCGACATGGAAGATTTCACGTATGAGGAAATCGCCGCATTGCTCGAAATTCCAATCGGAACCGTGCGTTCGCGTTTGCACCGCGCCCGCAACGTCCTGGCCGACCGCCTGCGCGAATACGCTGCCGGTCATGGTTATAACGTCCAGGACGACGACGGTGTTTCCGAGGACGCGACGCCCGCTGCTACACGATAAAACAAAGAGGGTTTGCCCGGTACGGTTCACAACCTGCCGCTGCAAACCCTCCTTTTTGTGATAGCCAAAGCAGTAGCGCTGCCAAAACTTTTCAAATCACTTTCTAACTTTTCAAAATTTTATGTTTCTCACCAGTCAACGTCTTATGGTAGGTCAGCAGGCTTTCTCTTCTGCCTGCTCCCCCACATGTTCTCGCTTTGCGCAGTTACAAAATTGGCAAGGATCGACTGATGTCTCTTGTATACCGGTTGGCGCCCGTATGCAGCAGCTCGGTGGCTCCGGCTTCGCAACAGCAGGGAATATGCGTGGCAGCAAACCTGGCCTTGAGACGCTGGCAACAACTTTTCTGACAATGAAAAATTCACTCAAATCCACCGGTAATCTCGCTGCCAAGCAAGGCATTGCAGTCTCATCCTATTCCACCAATCCGTCCGGCATAGAACCGCACCCGGATGATCAAACCTTTGCCGAAGAAAAAATATTCCACAAAAAACCGGCCCCACGTGTACCAGAATCCCAGGAAGAAGAAAATTTCCGCCACTTTATCAAGTCCAGCCTGCCAAGTCCCAGGGCCTCCCAGGCACTACTACAACGGATACGAAGTATCGCGCAGGAATCGCAGGACTGATTTCCACACACCTACCTTATACAAGTAGTCGGCTAAAAAGGAGTACCCGTTCCCGGGTAACGCATTAGCTTTTATTGCCTTTTGCGCCTTGCAATTTTGCCTTTTATCCGTCTCCCACTTTTCATACGACAGTCCGTATGCTGTCTGTTACTACGGTCTTCGCCGGAGTTCGATTCCTGATCGCTCCGGCGATTTTGTTTGGGGTTTAGATGTGGAGATTGTTGAGGGTTGAGGGTGGTAACTCAAGCCCTGGATTTTAGAGCGGCCCTCAACATCTCAACCCTCAACAATCTCAACCAATTCCCGTACCTTCACGCACCGAAAATGAGTAATCTACAGCACCTGATCGAAGCCTACCGCAAACATCCGGCGGTCATTAAAATAGCCCAAAGTCTTGAAAATCAATCCGCTCCACTGCGTTTACAATTAGCAGGCCTCACTGGAGCACAGGAATCATTTGTACTGTCGGCAACGGCTTTGCTGTGCCGTCCGAAGACAACCACGCACCTCTTTATTGCCAATGCGAAAGAAGAAGCCGCCTACCGGCACAACGATATAGAGGGATTGTTGCCCGGACAAGCCACTTATTTTTTCCCCGATTCTTTCAAACGCCCGGCCTTTTTTGACGACCTGCATCCCACCCAGATGCTGCAGCGCAGCGAATTGGTGAGTAAAATAACGGCCCCTGAAAGCACGGGTACACAAAGCACTGTCATCGTCACTTACCCGGAAGCGCTTTTTGAAAAAGTGGTGAAACCGGAAATATTGCAGCAAAGCCGTATCGAAATACAGCAGGGCGAAAAAATAGACGTCGATTTCGTCATGCAGGTGTTGATCGAATACGGTTTTGAACGGATGGATTTTGTATACGAACCCGGCCAGTTCAGCATCCGCGGCGGCATCATCGACCTTTTTTCTTATGGCAATGAACTGCCTTACCGGATCGAATTATTCGATGACGAGGTGGAAAAAATAAAAACCTTCGATCCGCTCACCCAACTCAGCCGGCAAGACCTCAGCCGCGTGGCCATTGTGCCCAACCTGAATACCCGGTTCCGGCAGGATCAAAAAGTATCGCTGTTGCAGATTTTGCCCAGGGATACGGTGATCTGGGTGCGCGATTTGCAGTTCCTGGTGGATCGGCTGCAATATTGTTTCGAACGCGCCGAACAATTTGCCGGCAAACTGAATGCGCTCGATTCCGCCGAATTGCGCGATATTTTTCGCGACCGGGCATTCCTCTATCCCGGCGATGTGGCGGAAGACCTGGCCGGGCGCCCGCTGATTTTTCTGGAAGGGAAACTGGAGCTCTGGCAAAAAAGTTTTCCGGGTTTGTTTGT
>JALHMA010000058.1:2910-21472 GCA_022844265.1 Saprospiraceae bacterium
ACGCCTTTACAAACGAACTTTGATACCGCCCGTAACCAAAGGCAGCGAAAACAAGCCCATTTCCAGAAAACTTTTGACACGTCTGGCGTCATAGCACACGCCAATGGGTTTGACTTGCGGGGTTATGCCCCAATGGGTGGTTTGAACCACGTCCCCCGAGGAAGCGGCGGGTATTTTTTCAATTTCACGCTGCACTGCGCCAAGTCCGAATCCGTAGTACAAGTAATGTTTGGCGCGAATAGAAAACCGGCGCTCGAAAACCAGGGAAAAAGATTGAAAAGAAGCGGTTCTTTTTTTATATTTTCCATGGCTGAACGCGTTCGTTTTGGCAGTTGTGCCGCCCGTATTCCAGATAAACGCTGCACCCCAGCGCCGACTCCAGCGGTATTGTACGGCGGCCAAAATGCCCATACGGTATTGATAATCGTCGTAGCCGTCCAAATCCTGCGACAAGTACCGGTCCAGTAAATCCGTAGCGCTCATGGCGCCTATTCCAACGGATACGGAAAATTCCGTTGGACGGCTGTCCGGCACTTCTTGCGCCAAAATGGGGTAAAAAATCGCGTTAAACACGATAAAAATGGCAAATAAGGTCTTTTTCATAACAGAGGCAAATTATACAGTTTCAGAAAAACGTATAATGACCTCTGTTAGCAGATGATCTGATTATGGTCACCTTTGGAATGTTGCCCTTTTTATGGTTTTCATTTTTTCATCCCAGGCACTCTACTAATTGTCCGATCCCGCCGAAGGCGGAAGGAAATCCGTGAAAATCAATCAGAAAGGTGGCCGTAAGGCCACAAAAATCCGTTTAAATCCGCCCAAATCCGTTTCATCCGTGTTCCCATTATTCTACGAGGGGCGTAGCCGAACCAATCAAAAGCATTTTAGTTATTTCCAGCCCCCCCCATTTATGGGTTAATCTGACCTCCAGCAACGCAATACTAAATTCTGAATCCACACTCACGTTGCTGCTGCCTGGTCCGATAGAGCGTCCGTCCTGGTTATGTTCCAATACCACAATGCGAATAGAAAAAGAGGCGCCCAGGAATAGTAAAAGGACCATTTGGTGATACGAAATTCGAGACCCATGCCCCCCATACGTATGTAAACGGCCAGGAAAAGGAATGCCGCAATCAGGTAAACAACCCGGCGGCGATCGCCCCTGATAATCCTCCAGATGGCGTCAGTGACTTGCCATGCGCCCAAAAAGATAAGCGAAAACGCTCCAAATGGTACAACAACAAGCATGATCGCAGTAAAACCAATGCCTGCCAACATGGTGGAGGCGTAAGAAGGCGAGGGTTTATCTGAATATTTCATGACGAAGGGTGTATAAAAAATGATTGCCCTACTTCCCCAATAGCACTACACTAAACTCCGAATCCACGCTCACTTTGCCGCCTGATACCCGAACTTGCTGGCCGGAGTAGTAATCTTGCAGCATCGTTCCGTCGGGGAATACGCCCTGAACGGCAATTTCCTTTTTCCCTTTGGGTAAATCCAGTCCTGCCACAACGGCATCTTCTAATCCGCCGGATTGAAAAACGCGTTTGAAAGTGTAGGGTTTGTTGGAAAGCATGGCGTGTACACCGGCGCCGACGGCAGGGTGCGCCCGGCGGAAACGACCGAGTTTTTGCCAGTGTGCCAGTACATCCTGCGTCCGGTAACCGTTTCGCTCGGCATTGGCGGCCAGTTCATCCCAGTTCATAAAAGAACGCAGCGTAGCGTCGCCCTGCGTGCCGGGAATTTGCAGCGAGCGGTTGGTTTCGTCGCCGTAATACACCTGGGATGCGCCGGGGCACAACAGCAGTTTCGTGGCAGTTTCCATCGGTTTGCTGCGGGCAGGGTCGAACGGACTGCCGTCGTCGTGCGAGCTCATGTAATTGAGTACACTTTTGCCTTTGAGCGATCCATTGAGCAAGGTGGAGTATTTGGAAAAAATATTTTCGTAGCTGTTTTGCGCGTCGTCTTTGAGGTCGAAATTGAGCAGGCTGGTAAAGCCGTTATCAAAATAGTCTACTTTTTTGTCGCCGAAATCGTACAGGCGTCCGCTGGAAACTTTATAAAAATACACCTCCCCAACCATGTAGAAAGGGTTGTTATCCAGCACTTTAGCAGGGTTCGCTTTTTTCCAGTCGGCAAATGCCAGGTCGGCTTCCTTGCGCAGTTCGGCCCAGACGGACTCTTCCACGTGTTTGGCGGTATCGCAGCGATAGCCGTCAACGCCGTATTGGCGGATGTAGTCGGTCAGCCATTTGATGACGTAAAAACGCGGCGCACGCGGGTAGCCGGTGCGTTTAAAAAAAGCGTCGAGTTCGGCTACTTCTTTTTCATAGCGGCCTTCTTTTTTCCATTTTGCAACCAGAAATGCGGGTAATTCCACCGGCGCATTGCTGTCCGTTTTGATATCGGGCAGGTTTTTCACCAGGGTGCATTCAATGGTCGAGCGGTAGTCTTTGTAAGTGCATTGCGGTTCGGTGCGCACCCAGCCCGGCCAGAGCGGATCCTGTTTAGTTTCCGGGCCGGTATGGTTGATAACCACGTCGAGTATAATACGAATGCCGCGTTGGTGCGCTTTTTTGACCAGTTCGGCGAGTTCTTTTTCGGTGCCGAAATTGGGGTCGAGCCGCGTCCAGTCTTTGGTCCAGTAGCCGTGAAACCCGTAGGTAACGCCCGTTCCTTCATCCACAAAATCGTGGACTTGTTCCACCACCGGCGTAAACCAGATGGCCGTAATGCCCAGTTTGTCAAAATAACCTTCCTCTATTTTTTGGGTAATCCCTTTGATGTCGCCTCCCATAAATCCGCGCAAAGTGCCGGTGGGCGTGCTGCGGCCAAAATTCAGGTCGTTTTTGGTGCTGCCGTTGTTAAAACGGTCGGTCAACATAAAATATACGTTGGCATTTTCCCAATAAAACGGCGTTTTGGCGCCGCTGCCAATAGCCTGTTGCGGGCCTTTGCAAGCGGTAATGGAAAGCAACAGCAGGACGGGAATAAATAGTAATCGTTTCATAAGTAGTTATCGGTTATCCGTGTTGATAATCAAGTATTTGTAAAAGATTTGAGCAAAATTAATTTTGCACACCTACTAATCAGTAGGTAATTTTGGTTTTTTGTGAGAAGGCCCTGTATTGAGGCTGCAAGGTAGTGCGTTCCACTCATTTGCCTTGCGTTCCTGTTATTTGAAAACTAAACTACTGTGCAACAGGCGGATAACCACATTACATTTTCACCCATTTAACTGCTTCCCGCTGTCCGTTGAGGTTGATTTCCACCATGTAAATTCCTGCGGGCAGGTGTTCAAATCCTGCCAGTGGTATGCGGTTTTCATCTTCCAAAACGGGTATTTTCATGTAAATTGCGTTCCCTGTAGAGGCAATCATGCGCAATTCGGCTTCTTTTGCCGGGGTATGATTTTCAAATGCCAGCACAGCTACATCAGATGCCGGATTCGGCGTGATTGCCATGCCGGAAATACCGCGCTGCGGTTCGGCCGTTGCCACACTCGGATCAACAACCGTAATGCGCACGCGGCGGATATTTTCCCTGAAAACAACCACCTGCGGGATCACCACCAGGTCATCGGCCTGAACGGCCGTCTGTCCAAATTGAAGTGTTACCCCGGTTTCTGCATTCCTGACCGACCAGTTCAGCAGCGTCCCGGTGGCCGGTTTGAACGCCTGTGGCCTGCGAATGGCGAGATCGGCGGTCAGGTTGTCGTTTGGGCAGTTGTCATTGTCAAAAATGGCATTCGATTCGAGCCAGGCCACCACCGACCAGCCGCCAGGAAGGTCCGTGATATTTCCCGTATTCCAGCGGTGGTAACCGCCCCAGGCGCCCCAGTTATCGCCATCGCCGTTGTTGATACCCAACAGGCCTGTGCCGGGGTCGTTGTTGAGCGGGTCGAGTCGGTGGTTAAAAAAAGCCGGGAGAGACTGGTTGCTGCGAAAACGCGCTTCGGCAAAACCTACGTTGTCCACTGCGGTCTGTTGGGCCGGCAGTGCGCCGTCGATCCAGTGGTCGTTGTATTCGGGGCTCATATCGACGCCGTGCGCCCGCTCGCTCCACATATTTTGCACTCCCATGCCGAGGGAGTCGGCCTTTCTGTAATTTTCAATGACATACGGATCCCATCGCATAGTGCCATTGTCGTCATTTTTGCCATGCCAGTGGCGGATAAGCGGCAAATCGCGCGCATCTGCACAATTGTCCAGCAGGTTGAACAACGAAAGCAAGCGTACGGCTTGTCCCGCCCGGTTTTTCAGATTGGTGGGAAAATTGAGGGTTGGTTCACCTAAGACAGTCACATTGCTGCCCGGATCAGGCCCGCCGAAACCGTTGTTAAATATTGTTGCGGAGGCGTAGTGCCCGGGGTAACATTTTGCCAGGGCCGTGGCGCCGGCCGAACCCATGCTATGGCCGTGAAGATGAATCCGCGCAGAGTCGATATTAAAATGCCGCATCAGCCACGCATCCGTCCACAGATACCGCCGCTGGGTATAATTGACAATAGTATCCTCCTGTGTCGGCAGGTTTCCAGGCGTGAAGGGATCGTAGTTTTTGCGCCAGCCGAAATGCCAGCTCGGCATATCCGGGAACGGCGGGCTTTGGTCGCGCCAACCAATCAGGTTGTCATCGTGTGTCAGCAGGATACCCTCCACGGGTCTGATGTTGATTTCGGCACGGCTACCGGCCAACGATTGGCGTGCCGTGCCGCCGCCGCCATGCAGCCACACGGACAGCGGGAAAGGTTGCGTGGTGTCTAGTCCGACCGGCGCGGAAATGAAAAACAGACTGGGCATGCCGTTTTTGGCGGCATTGGCCATGACAGGGAAATCGGGGCGGTTTTCCCACTGGTTTTGCCGCCCGTCGGCCCACATCATATAAGCGAGACAGGCAAACCCGTTTGCAAAAGGAGAAGGAAATGTAGCCTGCAAGTGGCATTCCACCGGATCGTTTGCCGGATTGTACTGAAATGTGGTAGCCGATGCAGTGATGTTCTGCCCGGTATTTACCGCAGTTGCACCTTCGGCCACAACCGCAAAAAACAGCGCGCCCTGCTGGTGCGGCGTGAATACAAACAAGGCTTCGTTGCCTGCCAACTGGTATTTGCCTATACCTGTCTGGCTCGGAATACGCGGCGTTGCAGCGGTGTCGATTTGTTCTTTGAGCGCTGCGCACAGGTACTCGAACTTGTGCAACTGCCCGATCCGGACGGCATCACCGGTAGAACTGAATGCCGTCGGTTTGGCATATACGGCATACCAGTCTGGCAATGGCGCAGTGGTTTCCCATACAACCCAGACCTGCCCGTCGGCATACCAGGCGCGCACGTTGGTCTGGGCATTGGCAGAGAAAAAAAGGAGCAGCAAAAAAGGTAGGAGGATGTTTTTCATGTTTTTCAATTGTTATCATCAAAAATACTCAAACGCCGGTTAAGGCTTATAAAAGCGTCGAACGTTTATTCAGTGTTAGAATGGAATTCCCGCCAATCCGTCACCTTTTTCCACTTGTCCCGGTCAAAATGGCTTTGCAAAGTAAGAAGAACTGCCACTTTTTCAGCCACACTCCCCATTTTTGAGTTTGGAAATAAATTTGATAAAGAGTCCTTGCCAAGGGTACATTTGCCTTGTACCGGCTGCTGTACCGGCTGCTTTAGCTGCCGGAAAAGAAACGGGCCGCCCTGTACCGGCTGCTTTAGCTGCCGAAAACAAAACAAGGTGAAATGCCTGATATATTCCGTGATCCAGCGGCTAAAGCCGCCGGTACAAACCCATAACGAATCAACAACTCAATGACCTACGATAATTTCACAATAAAGGCCCAGGAAGCCATTCTACAGGCCCAGCAAATCGCCGCCGGTTACGAACAGCAAAGCGTGGACAGTTCCCACCTGCTGAAAGGAATTCTCAATGCAGACGACTCCGTAACCGATTTTTTATTGAAAAAAACGGGCGTCAATATGGCCCGTTTTGAAGAAGAACTAGACAAACTTATCTGGGAAACGCCCAAGGTAAAAGGCGCTGACAAACAATACCTGACCAACGAAGCCAACAAAGCCATCGCGACGGCCAAAGCCATGCTCAAGGATTTCGGCGACGAGTATATATCGCTCGAACTCCTGTTGCTCGGCATTTCCAAAGGCAGCGACAAAACCTCCCGCCTGCTCCGTGAAAACGGCGCGACCCTCGACGCTTTGACCGCTGCGGTAAAAGAACTCCGCAAAGGCCGCAAAGTGACCGAACAAACCACCGAACACGTTTACAACGCCCTTCAGAAATACGCCATCAACCTGACCGAACAGGCGGAAAACGGCAAGCTCGACCCCGTCATCGGACGCGACGAAGAGATTCGCCGCGTGCTGCATATCCTCAGCCGCCGCAAGAAAAACAACCCGGTTGTCATCGGCGACCCGGGCGTTGGTAAAACGGCCATTGTGGAAGGTATCGCCTGGCGGATCGTCAAACACGACGTGCCGGAAACCTTGTCCGGCAAAAAAATATTCAGCCTCGACCTTTCGGCGCTCATCGCCGGCGCCAAGTACAAGGGCGAATTTGAGGAACGCCTCAAAGCCGTTATCAAAGAGGTGGTGGATTCCAACGAACAGGTTATTTTGTTCATCGACGAAATTCACACGCTCGTGGGCGCGGGCGGCGGTCAAGGCGCTATGGATGCCGCCAACATCCTGAAACCGGCCCTGGCCCGCGGCGAACTGCGCACCATCGGCGCGACTACGCTCGACGAATACCAGAAATATTTTGAATCGGACAAAGCGCTCGAACGCCGTTTTCAGGCCGTTTATGTGGACGAACCAAGTATGGAAGATACCATTTCCATCCTGCGCGGGATCCGGGAGAAATACGAGAATTACCACAAAGTGCAAATCCTCGATGAAGCCGTGGTAGCTGCTGCGGAACTCTCGCACCGCTATATTTCGGAAAGAAAACTGCCGGATAAAGCCATCGACCTCATCGACGAAGCGGCTGCCAAACTGCGCCTCGAACTCGATTCGGTACCTGAAGATGTGGACAAACTCGACCGCCAGATGCGGCAAATGGAAATCGAACGGGAAGCCATTAAGCGGGACAACGATGCGCGGAAACTGGATGCGATGAACAAACAAATCCAGGATTTGCGCGAAAAACTCGATAGCCTGCGCGCCAAATGGACTTCCGAAAAAGAAATCGTGGAAGCCATCCAGAATTGTAAACAAAAACTGGAGGAATTGCACATCCAGTACCAGCGCGCCGAACGGGAAGGCAACCTGGAAGTGGCGTCCAAAATAAAATACCAGGATATTCCGGCGCAGGAAGCCATGCTGAAAGCCGCCGAGGATAAACTCGGTCAATTGGCGCCCGAAAGCCGCATGACCACCCAAACGGTTACCGCCAACGACATCGCCGAAGTGGTGGCCCGCTGGACCGGTATTCCGCTGGCAAAAATGATGAAAGGGGAGAAAGAGCGCCTGCTGCACCTCGAAACGGAGTTGCACAAACGTGTGATCGGGCAGGACGAAGCCGTTGTGGCCGTTTCAGATGCCATTCGACGCAGCCGCGCCGGACTCAGCGACCCTGATAAACCCATCGGTTCGTTTATCTTCTGCGGCCCGACCGGCGTGGGTAAAACCGAACTTGCGAAAGCGCTTGCAGATGTGCTGTTCGATGATGAAAAAGCCATCACGCGCATCGATATGTCGGAATACCAGGAAAAACACAGCGTTTCGCGGCTGGTAGGCGCGCCTCCGGGTTATGTGGGCTACGATGAAGGCGGCCAACTAACGGAAGCCGTTCGCCGCCGCCCGTATTCCATCGTGCTGCTGGATGAAATTGAAAAAGCGCACCCCGATACCTTCAATATCCTCTTGCAGGTGCTCGACGACGGGCGACTGACGGATAACAAGGGCCGCACCGCGAATTTCAAAAATACGATCATCATCATGACTTCCAACCTGGCGAGCGATCGCATCATGGAAGCCTTTGAAGACCTGGATACCCTGCCGGAAAAACGCCAGCACGAGGTGTTTGAAACCGCGAAATCGGAAGTGATGGATGCGCTGAAGCAGAATCTGCGTCCTGAATTTTTGAACCGGATCGATGAAGTGGTGGTGTTCCATCCGCTGCTGAAAACCCAGGTGGCTCAAATCCTCGATATCCTGCTTAAAGACATCCGGGAAATGCTTACCCACCAGGAACTGTCGCTTGAAGTCACTAAAGAGGCCTCCAAAGTGCTGGTGGATATGGGCTTCGACCCGCAATTCGGCGCCCGACCGCTCAAACGCACCCTGCAACGCGAACTCGTCAACGAACTCGCCAAACACATGCTCGCCGGCAACTATGTCAAAAGCGATACCGTGTTGATCGATGCCGACGGCGCCGGCCTGTTCTTCGGAAGAAGATCGGTGGTGGAAGGGAAAAATGTGGTGACGAAGAAATTAGAGATGTGAGAGAGTGAGAGGGTGAGAGGGTGAGAGAGTGAGAGAGTGAGAGACGTCCCCCTTGGCATTTGATTATATTTTGAGCATGGGTTTTTCAGGCCTGTAATTGTGAGATCGGTACCTGTTACGGAATGCCAGCCCCAGCGGGGTGGTCATATTTGTAGCCGAAACACAGCCCCAAAAAGATAAGCCCCAGCGGGGCGATAATATTAACACAAATATTACCGCCCCGCTGGGGCTAGCATTCCTAATCAGGTACTAGCACTACAAATATTACCGCCCCGCTGGGGCTGGCATTCCGTAACAGGTACCGATCTCACAATTACAGGCCTGAAAAACCCATGCTCAAAATATAATCAAATGCCAAGAGGGACGTCTCTCACTCTCTCACTCTCTCACCCTCTAAAAATCAAACCTAATCCCCTGCGCCAGCGGCAGTTGTTCCGAATAGTTGATTGTATTCGTTTGCCGGCGCATATAGGCTTTCCAGGCATCCGAGCCGGATTCGCGACCGCCGCCGGTTTCTTTTTCGCCGCCGAAAGCGCCGCCGATTTCAGCGCCGGAAGTACCGATATTCACGTTGGCGATACCGCAATCCGAACCGGCGACGGAGAGGAAACGCTCCGCTTCGCGCAGGTTGGTGGTCATAATAGCCGACGAAAGTCCTTGCGGGACGCCGTTTTGCAGTGCCAGGGCTTCTTCGATCGTTTTGTATTTGATCAGGTACAGAATAGGTGCGAATGTTTCGTGCTGCACAATGTCCCAGTGGTTTTCCACTTCGGCGATACAGGGTTTTACATAGCAGCCGCTTTCGTAGCCGGGGCCTTCCAGTACGCCGCCTTCCACCACGAATTTGCCTTTTGATTTTTTGATCTCGCCAATGCTGTGCAGGTAGTTTTCAACGGCTTGTTTGTCGATCAGCGGGCCGACGTGGTTGTTCGGGTCGAGCGGATCGCCGATGCGCAGTTGCGGATACGCTTTGGCCAAGGTTGTTTTCACCTGTTCGTACACGCTTTCGTGGATAATCAGTCGGCGGGTGCTGGTGCAACGCTGTCCTGCGGTACCTACCGCTCCGAACACGGCGCCGGTCAGCACCATTTTCATATCGGCGGAAGGTGTGATGATGATGGCGTTGTTGCCGCCCAGTTCGAGGATACTGCGGCCAAAACGGCCCGCAACGGCCTGGCCGACGATACGGCCCATACGTGTGCTGCCCGTAGCGCTCAGCAAAGGTACCCGCGCGTCTTTCGTCATGTATTCCCCAACTTTATAGTCGCCGTTGATGATACAACTGATTCCTTCCGGTAAGTTATTGGCTTTCAATACTTTCTGGAATAAAATCTGGCAGGCAACGGAGCAAAGCGGCGTTTTTTCGGAGGCTTTCCACACACAAACATCGCCGCAAACCCAGGCGAGGCAGGCATTCCAGGACCATACGGCTACCGGGAAGTTGAAGGCTGAAACAATGCCCACAATCCCCAGCGGATGCCACTGTTCGTACATGCGGTGTCCGGGGCGTTCGGAGTGCATGGTGAGGCCGTACAACTGGCGCGAAAGACCCACTGCGAAGTCGCAGATGTCGATCATTTCCTGCACTTCGCCAAAACCCTCCTGGAGGCTTTTACCCATTTCATAACTCACCAGACGACCCAGCGGGTCTTTGTACTGGCGCAGCACGTCGCCAAACTGGCGCACGATTTCTCCACGTTTGGGCGCAGGCATTTCGCGCCAGGTCTGGAAAGCAGACTCGGCGGAAGCGATGACTGTATCGTACTGTTCGCGGGTGGTGATGCCGACCGATCCGATAAATTCACCGTCAACCGGGGAATAGGAGTCGATATAACGGCGGCTGCCGGGTACAGAATCAAGCCCCGTCCAGGCGCCTGCGTTTTTGGTTTTGAGACCAAGTTTTTTCAGAAATTCTTTCGGTTGCATTTGTTTAAGACTTTTGGCCGTTAAAAAGCGCCGCAAAGGTAGCGCTACTTTGTCAAATTAGAGGTGTAGTGGTAAAATGGCAGAAAGCATCGCTGCAAGTTTTAGTGGTGGCATGGGATTAATTGAAGTTTTTTAATAAAACGGCGTTATACCCCTTGAGTTATAAATGGGGTTAAAAACCCCTAAATGGTATTCGTTGACTAACCACCGGCTGAAGCCGATGGTTATTGAAAAAAGCCGCTCGATGTTGATTGACCGAAAACGTTATTTCAATAACTCCCGGCTTCAGCCGGGAGCACGTACATATACCTTACTACGGGGTTTCAACCCCATTTGAAATCCAGATTAGTGACAAACTTCCGTTAAAATTATCCGGGCCGGGCCATTCTCTTAACCATCTTAAACAAAAGTTAAACGGATAGAAAGTGTGCGTCAATGGCAAACCGAGCTGCCCCGACCCTCGTGGTGCGTCCCCGCCAACCGCATATTTAAGAGCTGATATGTCGCTGGATAGATGACGAATTGTTAAAGTTGTTATATGTGAACCTTCTTTTACATTTTCAAAATCCGTTTGAAATACCGAACCTTGTTGTCAGAAATAAGAAAACACATCAATATGAAACGAATTGCCCTCTTACTGTTCCTGGCCCTTTCTGCCGCTCAACTGTCTGCTCAGCAAACAAACTCCCACTTTTCAAACCGCGAGCGCGGCTGGTGGACGTTCGGAATTGATGGCGGACTGGCTTATCAAAGTTCGGACGTTCGCACACAGTTCAACGGCTGGGGCGCAGGGCTTACGCTGGGTAAAAACCTGCTGTATCGGCCGGGCGGCATGTTTTCTTTTGATTTGCGGGGGCGTGGATTGTTTACGCGGAGCTACGGCGTCGATGCCGTTCGCTCTTTCGGTTTGCAAAGAAACGATGCCCTGAATGGCAACTACCTTTCTTCGCTGAATTATATACTAGACAAATCGGCGCCCAACGACTCCTCTTTTGTGTACCATAATTACCGCCACTCGATGGGCGAACTGGGCCTTGAAGGCGTGCTGACATTCAACCGCCTGCGCGAACGAACGGGCATCGTATTCGCACTTTTCGGCGGTGTGGGGCTTGATTTTTACCGCACCCGCACCGACCAATTGATAAACGACCAGATATATAACTATTTGGGCATCAGCAGTGAAAACTCCAAAAACATCGTACTAGCCGATTTGAAAGATATGCGCGACGGCAAATACGAGAGCCTGGCCGACGGGTTCACGGAGCAATCGCTGAAAGCGGGATTAATGCCTGGCGCAGGATTTGAACTGGGCTACCAGATGTCGCCCCGTTTTGTGGTCGGTATTGGCCACAAGATCACGTTCAGCCGCACGGATATCCTCGATGGCCAGCGCTGGACCGATAACAACGCCGCTACCGGCGACAATGACTGGCAGCACTACACCAACCTGCATTTGCGCTGGGACATCACCCGCCGCGAACGCCGCGTGGCCGCGCCCCGCATTGAAATAATCAACCCCGGATCCAATCCGTACGTGACGAGTTTTTCCAATGAGAGCCTGCGGGCCAGGATTCACAATGTACACGCGTACAGCGATGTGGAATGTTACCTGAATGGCAGTGTTCAGCCGTTTACCTTCAATAACGGTCGACTTTTAGCCGATCTGCGCCTGCGCCCCGGCCGCAATGAGGCCCGCATCGTAGCCTCCAACCCGGCAGGCCGCGATGAAAAAACGGTGATTATTGTTTTGGAAGACCGCTATAGCCCGGCGCCACCGCCATCCTCGCCCGTAACGCCACCGCCGCCCTCTACTCCGGCAATGGGACGGCCGGAAGTGCGCATCGTGGAGCCTTCGCGCTCGCCTTACACCACAGAACGAGACAACATCAACCTGATCGCCCAATTGAGGTATGTTTCTGAGCGCCGCGAACTCCGTTTGCTGGTCAACGGCGCCGACGAGCGGTTCACGCTTGCAGAAGGTTTGGAAGCCAACGTCCGGCTCCGCGAAGGCCGCAACAGCATCCGGGTGGAAGCCAACACGCCCGGCGGACGCGCTTCCGATGAAATTGAAGTAATTTACCAGCGCTATACGCCGCCACCGCCGCCCCCGACTCCAACTCCGACGGGCCAGCGCCCGGTCGTGCGTATTACCCAGCCGCGCAACAACACGGAAAGCACTACACAAACCGGTTACAAGCTCAAAGCAACGGTCGAACAGGTGGACAACCGGGATGATATTACCGTTTATGTCAATGGAAACGTATTGCGCAATGTGACTTTTGACCCGCGCACCCGCCAATTATCAGCCGATCTGAACTTGCAAAACGGCTCCAACAGCATCACCATCCGGGCGCGCAACCGCACCGGAGAAGGGGAGGCTTCGGCTACAGTCATTAAAAACGTGGTCGTTCAAAAACCGGATGTGACCATCACCGACCCCCGCGACGGCGCCGGTTTTACACAGGTCACCGCCCAGTTGCGTGCGACTACACAATACGTCAGTTCCCGCAACGACATCACCTTTGAACTCAATCGCCGTACGATACCTTTTAATTTTGACCAGAATAATGGTGCAATCAGTGCAGATTTATTGCTCCAGGAGGGTGAAAATACGGTGACCATTACGGTACGAAACAGCGCCGGCAGCGATAATGCAACCGTTAAACTGCTGTATGCCGCTCCGAAACAACCCAAGGTGACCATTACAGCTCCGGCCAACAATTCGGAGACACGCGTCGATCAAGGTACGCTGACCGCCGGCCTGGTGAACGTGAACAATAACAGTGAAGTTACGGTCTTTTTGAACAGCGCCGCTGTCCCCTTTACCTTCGATCCCAAGCGCAAACTGATCAGTGCCAAAGTAACTTTTGCAGAAGGCAACAACAACCTGCGCGTCGTTGCGCGGACCACCGGCGGTTCAGATGAAGCCACCGTTGCGGTTCGATTTGTGAAAGCCAAACCGCCGGTAGTTACGATCACCAATCCGCAGGGCCAGAGGGGCGTTGCCAACAAGTCCGATTTCAGCCTGACCGCCAAAGTAGACAACGTATTCAGCGATAAAAACGTGGAGGTGTTGATGAACGGATCTGCGGTAACCAATTTTACCCTCGACAGGGGCGGCAACCTTTCTGCCAATGTAGTCCTGAAAGCCGGCGCCAATACCTTCGTTGTGAAGGCCTCGACGCCCGACGGGAAAGCGGAAGCATCTGCCAGTATTCGATACGATGTGCCGGCAATACCGGGGCCGGCGGCGTCCCCAAAACCAGAACTGACATTCGTCGCTCCCAAAAATCCGGGCGGAACGGTACCGGCATCCGCCTACAGCCTGCAGGCAACAACAAAAAATGTGAGCGACAAATCACAGATCAAGTTGAGGCTCAATGGACAGGATATCAGGGGTTTTGAGTTCAATACGCGCAATGGATCGATTACGGCTAACCTGAACCTCAAAGAAGGTAAAAATACCCTGCAACTGGAAGCAAAGAACACTGGCGGAACGGTCAACGCACAAACAGATATTACATATAAGCCGTCCGGGCCGACCGTCTCAAAACCCGAAGTAAGCATCGAATCGGCCTCGCAACCCACGGTCAGTCCATTCAATCCGAACGAAGGGCGCAGCTCGGTGGTGGCCAATGTCCGCCATATCGACCAGAAGGAACAGATCAGCATCAGAATAAACGATGTACCGCTGACCGACTTCACGTTTACGCCCTCCACCGGAAAAGTGGTATGGGTAGCGGTACTGCGTAAGGGAGATAATCGCACGGATATTACAGTGACCAATGCCGCCGGTACAGCGACCGCGACCAGGTCTGTTAAATTCGATTGAGGCGGCACGCAGCCTCGGGCAGCGATCTAAACTCGCGTTAGTGAGGCGGTGACTGTCAGTCACCGCCTCACTAAAACGATCGGTTCATTAGCAGGCGTATGATGAAAAAACACTATGGTATGGTAATTGTTTGATGTACGCATTGAACAACTGTTTCAATCCATGCGCTGCCTCGATGTATTGGTCGCTGATGACCACCCGATTTTTGTGGAAGGCCTGCAAGCCGTCTTGTCCCGTCCCGGCGGTGGAAAATTTGCATATAATATACAGGGTATAGCCCGAACCGGTTTGCAAATCTCAGATATGATGCGGCAAATCAGGCCCGATTTGTTGCTGCTGGATTTGAACCTCCCGGATACGGACAGTCTGAAAATGCTGCCTTCCGTGAAAAAAGGTTCTGCACAAACCCGTGTGCTGGTCATGACCATGTTTGATGATCCGCGCCTGGTGAAGGCGGCGTTTAAAGCCGGAGCAGATGGTTACATGCTGAAATCAGGCTCGCAGGCCGAATTGCTGCAAGCCATCGAGCAGGTGATTGAAGGCCATACTTTCCTGGGTAAAGGTGTGGCATTGGACCTGTTGCACAACATGTCGCACAATGGTAATAACGGATTACCCGATAAACAGTTTGCCGGAAAATACGGTCTTACCCGACGGGAAATAGAAATTATGCGGCATATAGGTCAGGCGCTGAGCAACAAGGAAATTGCAGGCCAACTTTATATCAGCGATCAGACCGTCAGTGTCCATCGCAAAAATATCATGCGAAAATTGCGGGTTAACAGCACCGCAAGTCTGATTAAAATTGCCTTTGAACACCATTTGGTGTAAGTTTTTTACCCCGGGCAATAAAATTACCCCTTCCATGGTAGGTCATCTGAACAGATCGGCACTGTTTTTGAACTCTAAATATATACTGGGTGATGCCCCCCGATTTAATATTCCAAAATATTTTGGGCAATACATCCGGGCCACTTAATTTTGCGCTAATGACCCCTTTCGGTTCTCAAAAGCGCCACGCATTCAAAAACAGAATATTTTTCATCTAACATTTTAATTAATCTCATGAGAAAAGCAAATTCTACTTTCTCCAGTAATGTACTGAGTTGGTTTGCCGCTTTGGTTGTAATTTTTGCATCCGCAGCGAATACAAACGCTCAGTGTACGCTTATTTGTAATGACTTAGTGAACATTTCGCTCGCCGACAACTGTTCGCTTACTTTGCTTCCAGACATGATCCTGGAAGGCGGGAGCACTTGCCCGAACGGCCAGCTCGTCGTCGAGGTGGACCGCACACTGCCTTATGGCAACGGCCCCTGGGTTCCGGGTATCCTGAATTCAGGAGATATCAACAGAACATTCGCCGTACGCGTCAGAAATGCAGCAGTGCCAAACGGCAATAACTGCTGGGGCATGTTGCATGTGGAAGATAAACTGCCACCGGAAATCGAATGCAGCGATATTACGATCAGCTGCGCAATCACCGAATACGAGCCGGAAGATTTGTCCGACCTCGGTTTTGAGCAGGCTTATCCTTTTGTCGACGATAACTGCTATACGCCATCTTTGACGTTTACAGACCAATTCTTCGACCAGGCTTGTGGCAGCGTCAACGATTTGAGCGCTTACGTAATCCGCACCTGGGTTGCAGTAGACGGCAGTGGTAACTCTTCCACCTGCCAGCAGTATATTTACTTCGAGCGTCGCCATGCCATTGATGTGGATTTCCCGGATGATATTACCATCCAGTGCGATGAGTCCTACCCAAAAGATGCGCAGGGCCGTCCGGCGCCTTCTTACACAGGTGTGCCATTCATCCTGGATTTTGGTCTGGTTTTCCCGATTTTCCCAAACACTACGCTTTGCGAAATCAACGCCACCTACTCCGACCAACTGATTAATGTTTGTCAGGGTACGCGCAAATACCTGCGTACCTGGACGGTATTTGACTGGTGCCTGCCAACCGGCCCGGGCAACCCGAGAACTCAGATACAGTTGATCAAAATTGTGGACGAATTTGGTCCTGAAATTGCGTGCCCATCGGACATGACAGTATCTACCAACCCGGCTCAGTGCTGCGCTACGGTAAACCTGCCGGATGTGATTATCAGCGATAATTGCTCCAGTGTTAGCAGAATCAGTGCAATGATTACGGTGTACGATCAATACCTGCCTGGTCAGGTGGTTGCAACCTACACTTTGAACAATGTTACAAACCCCGGACAATTTACACTGACGACCTTCCCGGGCAACAACTTCTGGGATCGCGATACCCTTGGCCGTTACGGTAATACTCCGTGCCTCCCGATTGGTACACATTTGGTAACTTATATGGCTGAAGATGTGTGCGGAAATATCAGTTCCTGCACATTTGAACTGACGGTAGTGGACGATGTTCCGCCAGTTGCCACCTGCACGCAGTTTACCACAGTAGCCATCGGCACGGATGACCCGACCGACTGCTACGATCCAAGCGGCGACTGCAAATTCGGCGGTGTGACCTGGGTTCCGGCTTCTGCGTTTGACCAGGGTTCTTACGATAACTGTAATGGTATTGCCTTCACGGTTCGCCGTATGGGCCCATACAGCCAGTGCATCGAAGATCTGAAAAACAACCCGGGTTGCGACAACTGGTCCGTAGATATCTGCGGCGGGTTGAACTACAACCAGCAAAACGGTCTGAATGATGAATACGATATTGCAACGGCAGAAAATGACTCGATCAAATTCTACTGCTGCGAAGTAGGTACTACCCAGATGATTATCCTGCGTGTGTACCAGTTGGACATCAACGGTGACCGTGCTTTCTACACAGATGAAAACGGCCAGCCGCTTCGCGACGCTGAAACGAACTGCATCGTGTATATCTACAACGAGTGTATGATTGAAGTGGAAGTACAGGACAAAATCAAACCTGAATGTGTTCCACCTGCACACGTAACGGTTTCCTGCCAGAACTTTGATCCAAGCCTGTGGGCGTACGGTTACCCATCGGTATCGGACAACTGCTGCTTAGACGAAACGCCTCCAACCAGCGCGGCTCCAGGTGGAGTAGCAAATATTCCTGCCGGTACAACTGCCGTTCCAGGTGTTTGTGGCGCTACACAAAAAACATACTACAACGGTTTCCTGAACGCTGCTTTTGATACGACCTGCAACCGCGGCGTCATCATCCGTCGCTTCACTGCATGGGATTGCTACGGTTTCAGCAGCAGCTGCACCCAGCGTATCACAGTAACGAACGTACCTGACTACAACATTGAATTCCCTGCTGACAAAACGGTGAACTGTGTAACCGAGCCTAATTTCGGCGCACCAATCATCACGAACGATGAAGGTTGCGAACTGATCGGTGTTGCATACAACGACGTGTATTTCACGGTTGTACCGGATGCCTGCTTCAAAATAGAACGCACCTGGACAGTGATCAACTGGTGTGATTACGATCCGGACGAGGCTTGCTTCGAGCAACTGCGCACAGCAGGTCGTTTTGTACGGGTATGGAACAATCCAGCAATTCAAGGCGACGAAACGCCAAACTGCGTGACGTACAAGCAGATCATCAAAGTGATCGACCAAACGCCACCAACAGTTACCTGCGCACCGATCGATACTTGCGATTACAGCTCGAACTTCGATGCAGACGGCTTGCGCTACTGGAACGACGGCGACCTGTGGTGGGATAATGGCACGATGTCGCACAACCTGTGCGAATCGGACAAAACACTGGTTTCTGTTTCAGCCGAAGATTTCTGCGATTCTATCTCCCCAGTGGGCGGTCTTCGTTTCCGCTACCTGTTGTTCCTTGACTTGGACGCAGACGGCATCATGGAAACAGTTATTTCTAGCGCAGATGCGAACACGACGCGTCCAAACGGCTTTTACGGTCGCGTACGTTACAACAACTACCAGAACCCGAACTACGGTGGCGGCGAAATCCGCAGATTTGACCTGAGCGGTAACCCGTTTGCGTTCAACATCGAACAAACACTGACTGGCGCACGTGTAACCTGGCGGACAGCCGGCGGAACGGTACAAAACCCGAACCTGCCACACGGTCGTCACAAAATCAAGTGGATTGCAGAAGACGGTTGTGGTAATGAAGCGGTATGTGAAAAAACATTCACAATCCGCGACTGCAAAGCACCGGTTGTTGCCTGTGCCGACGTAAACATCAACCTGATGTACGGTGGTATGGCTACCCTGTGGGCAAGCGACTTCTTCCTGTATGGCGAAGACAACTGCACACCGGTTGACATCCTCGAACCGACAGTAGCAGTGATCCGTGCGGACCAAAGTGACCACGTTACTTACCCTGCCGGTTCCCCACAAAGCATCGTGGTAACCTGCGATGATGA